>CAZSLS010000356.1:0-4423 GCA_964607575.1 uncultured Planctomycetaceae bacterium
TGATTGAACACCAATCAGGTGCTACATTTATTGCACGTCAGTGAAATGTTACAATTGATGAAGCCCGCGCTAGCGGGCGTGATGCCATCTAAAGAATCCGAGACTGGCAATAGGTTGCGATGCATAACCTATACAGTAGTTTTGCGGCGGTTGTTCTTGACGGTCAAGTTTCATTTCGGAGCCGTGGAAGGCGTTATGAAAACAGAGACGCCGGATAATAAGGGCCTGTCGAATCGGTCAGGGCCGAAGCGGTTGGGGAATGCTTTATCGGTTGAGGGAGAAGTTCGTAGAATCAGACGCTCGAGAGTTTCGATTCTTCTGACTGTGACCGGTTGGACTCTGGCGGTTTTGGGAACTATGGCGATGAGCTCATGTCGGCGCGCCGAAGATGCATCAGATAGCAAACCATCGCAACAGACCGCAGACCATCAGGGGCATGGAGCCTCGACGTCCGATACTCTAAAGACTCCTTCCTCGGTCCAGCGGGCCAAGGTGAAAGCCCTGGAAACCGAAGCGTTCGAGATGATCGGTCGCCTCATGAAAACTTTCCCTGAGCGACCGGCGCCTATGGTCTTGATGGGAACGGTGCATGCTCGATTTGGTAACGGATCCGAGGCCCAAAAGTGCTGGGAGAAGTCCCTGGAAATGGATCCCCGTTGCGCCGAGGCCCACGCAGCGATAGCCCGGTTCGCCCAGAGCACCGGTCGATACGAACAGGCCGAGGCGCGATGGAAAAAGGCCATAGAGATCAATCCGAAAACACCGGGCGGTCGCCTCGGACTGGCTCGTGCGATGCTGGGCCTGGGCAAAGGGGAACAAGCCGCTTTGCTACTGCAAGAAGAGATCGAGGCCGATCCGGGGCAAGCGATGTCTCATTGCCTCCTGGGCAAGGCGTATCTTGAGTTGGCCCGGTTCGATAAGGCCAAGAAGCACTACCAGGCGGCAGTCGCGCTGAAATCCGACTTTATTCGCGCTTATTACGGTCTTTCCATGGCGTGCGCCAGACTCTCCCAGACCGATCAGGCCCGTAAGTACATGGAGACGTTCAGGAAACTGAAGTCCGAGGAGCGTGACAACGTCGTGGAGCGGAAGCGTCGCTACGATGATGTGGTTGCGATTGAGCAACTCGTCGCTTTGGCCTACACTCAGGCTGGTATGTTTTACAAGAGCAACGGATACTTTCTGGAGGCCGAGCAACACTGGCGAAAAGCGGCGGACCGCGACCCGAGGAACCCGATATGCCGAACGATGTTGGGGTCTCTTTATGCACAGAATCTCAGGTACGCCCAGGCCCTGCAGATGTATGAGCAACTCGTGAAAATATCTCCCCGTAACGCCGCACACCATGCGGGACTGGGGATTGTGCGTGTGCAGTTGAATCAATTGGACGGAGCTTTGGCGGCGTTGAAATGCGCCGTCGAACTGGATCAGGATAACCCAAAGTACCGTAAACTATACCAGGAAATTCGCCGTATGAAAGGCCTGGTCTCTGGAGAGGGAACTAGATAATGAAAACAGGTTTTCGCGGTTGGTTTCTTGCGGGATGCGTTGGACTGGCCTCGGTTTCGGTGTGCGTTTTCTTTAGCGCCTGCAGAAAGGCCCCCGACCGGCCCAATGGCGTTTGGTTTGTCGACGTGACGGCGAAAACTGGAATTACGTTCAAACATAACGATGGCGGATCCGGACGCCATTATATTGTCGAACCCGTCAGCGCCGGATTAGCACTGTTTGACTACGATGGCGACGGCGATGAGGACATCTACTTCCTTAACGGAGCCTCGCTGCCCGGAACAGAGGCCGAGATTCCGCCCCAAAACGCACTCTATCGCAACGACGGAGATTTCAAGTTTACTGAAGTCACCGACCAAGCCGGCGTTGGGGACACCGGCCACGGGCTGGGAGTCACCGTCGGCGATTACGACAATGACGGAGACCTTGACCTCTACCTCAACAACTATGGCCCGAACATCCTGTACCGGAATAACGGCGACGGGACATTCACCGACGTTACCGAAATCGCGGGAGTCGCCAACGGAAACAAGGTTGGCGCAGGGACGAATTTCCTCGACATAGACGCCGACGGCGACCTTGATCTTTTCGTCTCCAATTACGTCAAATTTTCGCCCGAGGCTCACACTATCCATAAGCGACGGGGCTATTCGGCCTATCCGAGTCCCATGGAATACGCTGGAGAGCCCGATACGCTTTACCGCAACAATGGCGACGGTTCTTTTTCGGACGTCAGTCGGGAATCGGGAATCTCCGACCATGCCGGTAACGGAATGGGAACGGTCTGCGGCGATTTCGACAACGACGGCGATACGGACATTTTTGTCTGCAACGACGTGGCCGCCAACTTCCTGTATCTCAATAACGGTTCGGGAAAATTCAAAGAAGCCGGACTCATGTCCGGTGTGGCCTACGACATTGATGCCAATGCGCACGGAAGCATGGCGGCGGGATGCGGAGATTACGACAACGACGGGTGGCTGGACCTCTACGCCACGTCCTACCAAGGCGAATTGGCCACATTGTACCGAAATACGGGCAAGGGACTCTTCGAAGATCGGACGCGCACCACCGGAGCGGGCTCGGGAACCCTATCGCAAGTGACATGGGGCGCCGGTATGCTCGATGTTGATAACGATGGAGACCGCGATATCTTCGTCGCATGCGGCCACTTGGACGATAATGTCGAACAATTTGACGACACTACGAATTACCTGGCCCGGAACATTCTCCTGTTGAATACGGGGGCTGGGAAGTTCGTCGACGTTTCAGAGCGGGCTGGCGACGGGCTGGCGGTGAAACTCAGCAGCCGCGGAGTCGCATTCGGCGATCTGGACAATGACGGTGACCTGGACGTGGTAATCCTGAATTCTCGCGGCGGGCCAACTGTTCTAAAGAATGACTCATCCGCCGGGAATCACTGGATCCAGATTCGATTGCGCGGCGCCAAGACCAACCGCGACGGTGTGGGGGCTCGCGTGAAAGTCGTGGCGGGCGATCTAACTCAAATCGACGAGGTCCACAGCGGGCGCGGGTATCAGGGCCACTTCGGGTTGCGGCTTCACTTCGGCCTTGGTAATCGCGACAGAATCGATCGTATCGAGGTCCACTGGATTGGCGGCGGTGCGGACACTCTGACCGACGTTCGCACGGACCAGGTCCTTGTCATTGAGGAGGGCGGCAAGTAGACGCGAATGCTGGGCGTCATTCGTCCAATAACGTCAGGAGAGCCTTGCGGGCCTGGCAGAAAGTCCGGGTGTCCTTGGTGTAATCGTCGAAGCCGCGGATGGCCTGGGCGATGATCTTCGCGGCGAGCTTCGGGCGCCTGGCCTTGAGCCGCTTGAGAAGTTCGTAATCCTCGAACCCCTCGCGGTGAGCCTCGAAACGAATGCTTAACCAGGGTCCGTGCTTGCCGGGATAGATCACATGCGTGTCCCCGACCGGCAGATGGCGTATGGCCCCAAAACTCAGCCGTATGGCAGGTCTTGTTTCAAGAAGGGCTTACAGGACAGCCCCAAGTAGTGGATTTGGGCTGTCACGCGGCCTTTGAAACGCTTGTCGCTACAGAGATGGTGCTTCGATGGTATCGGCAATCACACGCCGGTCGTTAGTGCTTGCCTTGATGTGGGCGTATGGTTAACATTTCCCTAACCCGTCTGCGGGGCGGAGCGGGGCGGTTCTTTACGATCTGTTCGAGGTGAGTCAATGATCTCACGGGTGCATAGCAGTATTCTTTCCGGTATCGACGCGGTTAACTGCGAAGTTGAGGCCGACGTTACCGACGCCAATGAACCGATCACGAAGCTGGTCGAGATGGCGGACACCGCGGTCAAGGAATCGGTCTCGCGGATTCAGGCGGCGCTGCGAAATTCGGGGTATCGCTGGCCTGGCGTTAAGGTCACGATCAATCTGGCACCGGCGGATGTCAAGAAGGACTCAGCCGCTCTCGACCTTCCGATCGCTCTTGCAGTCATGGTCGCCAATGGCGACTTCTCGGTCGACAAGTTGGATCAGTATATAATCGTCGGCGAGTTGGCGCTCGACGGGCGGGTTCGTCCGGTCAAGGGCGTGCTGGCCACGGCGCTACTGGCGGCAGGGGAAAACAAGTTCGGCGTGATCGTACCGGCCGCCAATGCCACCGAAGCCGCCGTGGTCGAATCGCTGGATGTCATCGCAGTTGACTACCTGACCGAGGCGGTTGGTTTTCTGACCGACGCACTCCCGCTGGAACCGTACAACGTCGATCTGGACAAGGTCTTCGCGGTGGCGAGTCAGTACGACATCGACTTCGCCGACGAACGCGGGCAGGAGTCAGCCAAGCGTGCGCTTACCATCGCCGCCGGCGGGCATCACAATATATTGGTGTTGTGGCCTATTTACTCCACTTTGCGTGTAATTCAGTTAAGGCCTATCA
>CAZSLS010000357.1:0-4350 GCA_964607575.1 uncultured Planctomycetaceae bacterium
GCCCGATGCGTTCCATCGCGCGGAGGAACGCCTCCTGGGCAAGTTCCTCGGCATCCGCGGGTCGGTCGCACATGTGAAGCAACATGTTGTAAATCCGATCCTGGTACTTAGCCACCAGCAGGGAGAACGACTCCATATCTCCCTGGCGGAATCTCTGCACCAGAGTCACGTCGTCGAAGGCGATTGGCTTGCGTCCGTCTCCGCCGCCTTTGGCGCCTTTAGCGCCTCGATCGCCTTCCATACTATTCGACGCTCTCTTGACCACAAGGTTCCCGGAAAATCAACAATTTCAAAAAGTCCCACGCAGGATGCTCCGACCGCGGGGATCACGCGCACCGGTCAAAGGTCCGGATTGCAAATGCGCAGCCCGGTGCGGTGGCGATCTCGAAACGCTACTATAACACTTCCTACGCCACAGCACACCATATGGTTCCGAAGTGGTGCGGTTTTCATTTCGACGCGGAGACTCAGAAGCCCGGCGACGGACGGCGGACGGCAACGGATCAATATCCAGCAGCCAGCAAGGAACGCCCAACAACCAAGTGAACGGCGAACGGCGAACGCCCCGGAGAAATCAGTCACCCGCATGCTGTATCATTTCCGACCGCCGGTGGTCTTCTCGGCGAGTACCGCCCTGGCGTGGCGCGAGTAGTGCCCTCTCAGGTCGCGCGCATACTGCTTGAGGATCTTCTCGCCGATACCCTCGTGATCGCCGCACCGGTACAGAGCGCGGGCCATTATCAACTCACGAAGCGAGCTGTTGCGCGTGGTGGTATCGACCCGGCTGGCGGGGGTGCGACCGCGAACGTCCTTTATCTCCAGGAAGGCGTGCCCGGTCATGCCCGGTGCCTTGAGCAGATCGGCAAGGGGCTTGGCGCCTCGGGTGTCCCTGAGCATTTCCAGGGCCATCGACACGGCGCGGTAGTGGGAGAATTCGCTCTTTGGGGTCAGTTGGCTGACTTTCTCGAGCACGGGCTCCACGCCGCTGCTCTGCCCGGTGCGACCCAGGGCGATGATCAGGTTGTCCAGCGGACTGGTCGTCCGCCCGAACTGGCCCATACCACGAAAATTCCAACCCTTGTCCCACTTGGCGCCCTTGACTGCCGACGCAAGCGTCTCGGCGCCCGCGGGCTCGCCGAGCATCCCGAGGATATGGGCGTAGGTGACCTTCCGCGGACCCGCCTCGGCGGACTCGTACGCCGCTATCAGCGGTTTGATCGCATCCTTCGGTTGCCCGAGAATCACCGAGATACCGTGATAGTTGGCGGTCACGGATTTCACCGCCGCGGCGATCTTCTCGCTGGACATCGGATATGAATCTTTCTCCGTCAGGACGCTCTTGTTCAGGTTGCCCTTCGCCACGAGATGCTTCTGCAGCGCCTTGATATCGACGTCACGCGTGGACGAGCCCGCCTTGGTGACCATCGCAGCCGCCACCCCGGCGGCGTAACCCTGGTTCTGGATATCCGGCTGCATGCGGATGACGGGCATCGCGTCGCCGTGGGCGCTCAGCCCGAGTCCGGTAACGAGAATTCCGTCGAAGCCTTTGGGCAGCAGGCATCGGTACGGTACGTTGGCTACCATTCCCGCGTGGTCGGGCGGTTTGATCATGAATATGGTGTGGCTAGAGAAACCGTGGTTATCGAAGTTGCTCTTGGATACAACGATGGTGTCGGGGAAGGTTCGCCTGTTCTGGATATCCATCGGCATGAGGACGACGTCTCCGACGATTCTCCGGCGTGCCCGGGTATCTATCAACTGTCCCAGATCGTAGGCGTTCTTGTATTTGGCTTTGGCCACCACGAACATCCGCCACATGTCGAGTACGTCGTCGTCATCGTGGAAGGTCCAGTCGGTGTTGGTGTATCCGGCGCCCGGTTCCAGGGGCGGGAGACCCGTGCCCTGAACGGATATGTGCTCGGCGTCGATGACGGTGCATTCGGCGCCGGCGGCAGAGGCCATCGACGCGTTGCCCGTCGAGTCGATCACGACGCCCGCCAGTATTACTCCTCGTCCCTGGTGCGTCGCGACGACTATGCCCTTGACGCGATTGTTCTCGACGAGCGCACCGCAGCCCAGCGTGCCAAACCATATGTCGGCGCCGGCCTTGACGAGCTCGCTGCGATACCATTCCATTTTCTTCTCGACGTTCCACCCGCGTCCCCCGACCGCCTTGTCGATCTCCGCGCAGAATCCGACACGGTTTCCGTGATAGTACTTTGCGATCATCCCCAGCGTGCCTACCCCGCCGAGCCCGTGGAGCACTTCGACCACGAGCGTCTTGGCCCCCCGCCTCGCCGCCGCGATACCCGCCGGCGCACCGCCCGTACCCCCTCCGATCACCACAACGTCGTACTTGCCCAGTACGGGCAGCGCGCGGGCTTCCGTCCGAATGGCGGGCAGGTCCTGTTTTATTGAACGCACGCCCTTGAGCACCTCGCGGACCTCGCCGCTTACCGGAGAAACCGCTTTAGCGCCGGTGACCGTAATCTCGGCGAACCCCGGCGCCGCGGCGATACCCTTTGCCTCAGAAGCCGCCGCACGCCCGATTCGCTCGCCCAACGCCATCAGCGCCGACGGGCGGAGAAGTTTGCCCGCGGCCTGGCGCGATACGTCCGCACAACCGCCCAGCACGTACATCCGCTCGACGCCCGCCGGTCGAAACGCGCCCGGATCAACTTCCGCCGCGCCCGCCCAATCGCCCGAGACGCTCTTGCGGGCGACCATCGGATCGGGCGGAACCTGGAACAGCATTTCCGACCCGCCAACCTGCCCGTCGTGCCAGGTAAGGTCCCGCGCCGCCTGATCGGCGGCCGCAAACGATGCAAACGAGGCGTCCTTCATCGCTATAGTAAGCGAATACTCGTGGAAATCGTGGCTTTTACCCCTCGATCCGCGGGCCGAACCGACCTTGCGCATCTGGGAGGCGAGCTTCTCGCCCGGCGTCCCGCCAAATACGATCCGCTTGAAATTCTGTTTGCCTGCGGGATACGGTTTAAACTTCGCCCCCGCCGCCCGCGCCGCTACCGCCCTGTCGGTCGCGTCGATTATCACCTTGGCGCGAACGGCCTGGCGACCGGCGCGATTGGCCATCACGATACCCGCGATCTTCCCGTTGCGGTCGCGCAGCACGTCGGTCACGTAGCAACCGTACAGGAACTTCACGTTCGCGTCGAGCAGTGCATCGTCCAGGGTGCGCTTGATGTGCATCGGCGTGGGGGTCGAGAACTTCGGCGCCGCCTTTTCCGGCGGACCGACCCGGACCATCGTATCGAGCATCCCGTCGACAGCGATCTCGCCAAGCAGGACCCGCTTGCAACCGGGTCCTCTCTTAACCGCCATGCGAACGTAACGCACCTTGCCAATCACAAAGGCCGACAGTTGGATCGCAGCGTCTTCACCGACGGATTTTCCCAACTGCTTATTAGCGATAACAACCGCATCGCTCCACTTCTTAGCATCTTCGCTGAGTGAAACTGCAATACTGGCGACCTCGAAATCGCCCTTCCTGTGAAATGCAACCAAGTGAACGCCACTGACCGGCTGGACTCGCAGCAGATCGATAGTCAAGGTAACGTCACCGTCATACTGAACGCTCTGACTGGCCGCTCGCTTGTAGCGTCCGTCAGTGAGCAGTGACGGTCGCCGGGTGTCCTTGTGAACGCCCGCCGAGGGCAGATCGGCGCGATACGTCAGCCGTACAGGTTTCTTGCCCAACCGCACCGGAGCGGCAGCCGCAGCCGGCGAAAAAGTGAATATCTTCTTCGCCAGTTCGGTCTTGGGGACCTCTCCGGACTCCAGCCAGAGGCGATAGGTAGCGCACATGTCGTCGCCCAGATAATGCCTCGGCGCCGCAAGGAAAACCTTCGCCCCATCTTTGGCGGCCTGGGCAGCCGCCGCCACCGCTCCGGTCGACCCGCCGACAACCACGACATCCACATCGTAAGCCACCGGAATCCCGCGAGCCGATTCCAGAACAACCGCCCCGTCGGCGTAGGCAAGCCCAACCAGCACACACGCAATCGACGTAATCCATCGCTTCATATCGCTTATCCTTCAGGAAGTTCAAAGATCGCAACCATTGACTTTAACACATTCGCACACGCCTCCGAAGTACAAACTAGCGCGATACGGCGCCGCGGGCGAAGCGGAAAGAGCGGGATCTTGATGCGAACGACAATCGCGACTGCGTCGCGACGAGGCGGACGCGTGAGTCCTGCCGCTAAACGCGACGCCGACGGAGACTGTTGTTCCGTCACCGATTACTGCTCACCGATTACGGTGGACTCCGCTTCACGCGTCGTCTCGGCGGGTGAGCGGCGGCCTCTGCTTCCGCTTCTTCGATCAGAC
>CAZSLS010000358.1:0-4343 GCA_964607575.1 uncultured Planctomycetaceae bacterium
GTTGCTGTCATATGCATTGTCCGTCCCGCGGACATAACGTTGCTCAGGACGAACGAACAAGCTGGCGTTTCTGCCGAGCGCTGTCTAACGTCAACACCGCCTACAGTCCGAGAATCCGTATCCCGTTGGCGCCCATCATAGCTTCTTTCTCTTCGCGAGACAGGATGGGCAGATCCATGATCCGCTCCACCTGGTGGTCGAGATCGTACCAGGGGAAGTCTGAGCCCATCATGACTCGCTCAGGGCCGATGTCGGATATGAGCCTTGCCAACTGGGCATCCGTGGGAGCGTTGGGAGCGCCGGTCCATTCAATAATCTCGCAGCAATCGAATGCGGCGTTGGGATAGGCCTGGGCTATCTCCAAAGCCTGCGACCATGAAGTTCCGCCGAGATGGGCTAGGACCACCGTTAGCTCGGGAAACGCTTCCAGGACGCCGGCGAAGTTGGTGGGCTCGGCATACGGCTCGCCTCCGCGCGCGGGGCCCGAGTGCACGACGATCGGGATTCCGAGTGCCTGGCACGTTGCGTATACGGGCCACATTCGCGGATCGGACATCTCGAATTGTTGGACGACCGGGTGAAGCTTGATCCCACGGGCGCCGCGGTTCTCAACCATGTCGCGTACGTGGTTGGCGCCGCGTTCACCAGGCAGTGCCGTTGGATCGGCGGCGATGAATGGGACGAGACGGTCGTGCGGCCGAACAAGCTCGCAGGCCCAGTTGTTGAACTCGATCAGCAGTTCGGCCAAGGCGGCATCTGCGCTCGTGCTCGGCGATAGGGGAGGCGAGAACAGGTTCGTCACGACTGCTTTGGAGAAGCCCGCTTTGTCGATGGCGTCTAGTGCGTCTTCCAAACCCCCGTCGTATCGGCTGAACCGCACGTCGGACTTCTCGCCATACTCCCAGATGATGTATCCGCTCTCGAACTGGCGGCGTCCTTCTTCTCGGGAGCTGTGGATGTGGAGGTGTGCGTCAACTAAATCTGGTGTGGCCATGGCGAACTCCTGGTGCTTTCGCGAACTTCCCGATAGCTTCCGGCTGCCGTCGACCACGCCAGGGCTAGACGATGATCTTCCGCGACCGCAGCGATCGTATTGCTTCGTCGGTGTACCCCAGCTCCGTCAGGAGCTCGTCGGAGTGTTCGCCGATGCCGGGCGACGCGCGGTGTATGTTCAGCGGCGTCCCGTGAAATTCGAACGGCGCCCCGGCCATTTTGACGGCCCCGACGGCGGAGTGCTCGACCTCCACGACCAGGTCGTTGGCCAGCACCTGGGGGTCGTCGAACAGCTCCTCGATGAACTTAACGGGACCGCACGGGACATCCGAGGCGTCGAACAGGGCCGTCCACTCGGCGAACGTCTTCGTCCGCATGATGTCTTCCACCTCGGCGCCGATGCGTTTCAGAACGTCGACGGCGCCCGCGGCTTCCGGGTCGAAATCGGGATCGACAAGCCTGGGGTCGCTGATGCCGATGACTTCCGCGCAGCGGCCGCGGAGCCTGTCGTTCAGACATGCCACGGCAATGGGGCGGTCGATTGTCTCGTATACGCGGAAGTAGAAGTTCCCATGCGTGAGTTGTGCGGCCGGTTGCCGCATTTCCACCATGTTCGAAAGTGACATCGCGGCGTTTGATTCGTCTTCGAGGTTTGCCAAGAACTTCTCGCGGATGGGCAGATCGGCATCCTCGACGGAGAACATCCTGCTGGCCTGGACCGAAAGCCCCGCGCCGAGCAGCGACGTGTCGATCTTCTGCCCTTGCCCGGTGCGTTCCCGATTCCAGAGGGCTGCGCATATGGCCAAGGCTTGGAAGATGCTCGAGGCGATGTCGGCGACCGGGATGCCCGTCGCGGCTATCAACTTGCCTTGCTCGACGCGGCCAGCCGGTCCGGTGAGGAATCCGGTGGCCGCCATCGACAGAATGTCGTAACCGCCCTTGCCCGCCATGGGACCATGAGGGCCAAAGGCGGTGTTGTGGCAGTAGACCAGCGCCGGGTTCAGCGCCGACAACGTCTCGTAGTCGATGCTGAGCCGTTCGGCAACCCCGGGTCTGAAGTTGTGCATCACCACGTCCGACCCTTGAACCATCTCTTGGATAACCTTCCGCCCTTCGTCGGTGGTCAGATCGATGGCGATGCCCCGTTTGCTCCGATTCATCGAGAGGTTGTTGCGGGTTTCGTGAGGCGCGTAGAGCGGCCCCTGCCTCCATCGATCTCCGCCAGGCGGCTCTACCTTGATGACGTCGGCGCCCATGTCACCCAAAAGCATGCCGCCGTAAGGGCCGGCGATATACTCGGTGAAATCGAGGACCCTAAGTCCCGCCAGAACGGTCATGCCCACCTCTCTCGACTGAACGGATGCGGGATCGCGACGTCAGCGATCGCATCGGGTGCAGGGGAGGTTACCACCAGGCCGAGAAGCGGTCAATTTAAGTGGGTTCGCCTGGAAGACGGGTGCTCTGGCCGTTTACGAACGAGTTCGGAGGGGGCGCGAGGCTCGGCCTAATGGTCATCAACTAAATACTTGGACCATTGCAACATACCATCCTGAGACCGCAGTCGAAGGATCTCGCCCAACGCGGAACATGTCTTCCCGCGGACTCCAGATGCTTCGCTTCGCTCAGCATGGTGAACTAACCTGGGCGCAAAGTATCTAGTTGAAGACCATAATCGAGACCACCGGAGCAGGCGATCTGGCCCCGATAGAATCGGGGCCAATCCAGGCGAAACGCCCAGGATCAGTCGGTCATGCGGCCGCGGATGTGGGAAACGAGCTGGTTGACGCCGTCCGTGTCGGAACCGGGAGCGGCGTTGCCCAGGTAGTACAACAGATCGTCGAGCGCCTGGATCGTGTTCCCGAGCCTGTAGTTGATTATGCCTCGGTCGCGGTGATCGGGAGCGGAGAGTGGGTCCAAGACGAGCGAGAAGTCGATCATCGTCAGCGCCCGGTCGTGGTCCTTACGTCTAAGGTATGAAGACTTGAGGCTGCGGAGTAAACGTGAGATGAATTGGCGTTTTCCGATTGTGTCGAGATATTTGTGGTCCCACTTCAGGCGACCGCGAACTCTGCGCCTCATCCTGTCACGGCATTCGTCCACCGACAGCAGGATTCCACGGTAGAACGGGTCTACGAAGTAGTCGGAAACCTCGTGGTGCCGAACGAGGAAGTGGCCGGGCAATGCGACTCCGGCCAACGGTATGTTCAGGCGCCGCCCGACCTCCACGTACAACAGCGCCAGCGTAATCGGGTTGCCTCTTTTTCGTGACAGGACCTTGTTCAGATGGCCGTTGCGAGGGTCGTGATAGTCTTGCGTGGCGCCTTTGAACTTTAGATCGTCGAACAGGTGCTCGCTAAGGACGTTCATGCAAAACAGCGGGTCGTCGTTTTCGAGGAGGGCGCTGGACACATCACCGGAGATGCGTTGCAACGTGAACAGTTCACGCTCGATGTTAATCTCAGGGTAGTCGGCAGCTGCTATCAGCAACGCCGTTCGCGCCAGATCGATCTCCCTATCGGGAAGGCTGGCGATCTCCTCAAGCTGCGTCAGTATGTGGCTCTGATTCAATGCACTCGCCTTGGGGTAGATTCTGCACGTCATGTGAATCCGAAACAGGCGGTTGCTGCCCGCTGCCGTCTATCTCGAATGCGACGAATGTCGCGCGACCACTCAATATATATACCACACCGAACATCGGTTGGCACGCTATTTTAGTATCTTCATGGTAGCGAAATCGGATAGACGGCCTTGAAGCCGTCCGTCATGCTCCACGTCCTGGTTGCAGCCACGTCATAGACCGTCCCCATCGACCGGCGCGCCCGGTCGGACTAGCCACCTCGTACTTCTGGCGGAGAGCGACATCGCCTCTGAGGATGACCGTCCAGCCGCCATCTTGTCCGAGTGCGAAATCGCCCCTCCTGTGGATGTGTACGAGCCTTCGCGAGGCCATAATTCTAATCAGCACATCAAATCGATCTGGGGGGAACAAAATGTTAGGCGCACTGAGACACCGAAACAGCAAGATTGAAGCCAAGGGGGCGGCAGTCGAGTCCCCAGTCGATACGTCGACCATGTCGTTCACCGGAAAGATAGCCAACTGGAGCGCCGTGCGCCGTTGGTGGGTCATCTCGGCGGCGGTCCTGGTAATCGCGATGTCCATCGCACTTCCCGGCCAGCTTGAGACGAAAATGTACGAGGGCGACGGCGGCGTGTTGGCTGTCAACAGAAATGGGACGGAAAGTTAATGGAGACTTTGAGCTGATATCGCGAGCTCTCTGAGTTGATGATTGTACATTCGTCGTCGCTGTATCGTTCGGGTCTGAACCTCCTTCCGCTTCTCCAGGATCTGT
>CAZSLS010000359.1:0-4325 GCA_964607575.1 uncultured Planctomycetaceae bacterium
CCTTTTGCTTATTAGTAAAAATAGCTTGACTGAACTCCACCAACCCACTAAACTCCTCGGACTTTGTGCGATGTTCTCGGGGCTCGGTGCCCACCAAGCGCAAACGTTACGGACGAATAACCCCAGGAAAAGAGAAGCCCATGGCCGGATGTTACGGATCAATCCGGAACAACCTCGGGCAGAGGCAGTATTATGGCAACTACCGATCTAGTAAAGCAGTTGATTGACGCGGGTATCCACTTCGGGCACAGGGTTGGCAGATGGAATCCGAAGATGAAGCCGTATATCTTCGGAAAGCGGAACCTGATACATATCATCAATGTCAAGGAGACGCTTCGCGGAATACTGGCTGCGAGGAAATTCCTTACAAAGATCGTTTCCAGCGGTAAGGACGTTGTCTTCGTCGGTACGAAACGCCAGGCTCGCAAAGCCGTCCAGGAAGGCGCCGACCAGATCGGTATGCACTGGGTGATCGATCGCTGGCTTGGCGGAACGCTGACGAACTTCCGCGAAATCCGCCGCCGCGTAACGCGCCTCGACGAACTCGAACAGATGGAAGCAGACGGACTGATGGATGCCTATTCCAAGAAGCAGGGATCCAAATTACGCCGTGAAATGCGGAAAATAACCCGCAACCTCGGCGGAATCAGGAAGATGACTTCCGTTCCGGGCGCCATGGTGGTTGTCGACCAGCGCCGCGAAGTGATCGCCATCCGAGAGGCCATGAAACTCCACATTCCCGTGATCGCCCTGATAGACACTGACAGCGATCCGGACCTCGTCGATATTCCGATCCCCGGTAATGACGACGCGATGAAGGCTATCTCGCTGGTTATCG
Organism: uncultured Planctomycetaceae bacterium; assembly: GCA_964607575.1. GTDB lineage: Bacteria > Planctomycetota > Phycisphaerae > SM23-33 > SM23-33 > BS750m-G57. The sequence goes on from CAZSLS010000359.1 coordinate 839, forward strand.
GAACGCTTGTCGAAGCGACACAGGCTGGTCTGAGCGGTCGGGCATTGAAAACCGACACCGCCGACGAACCCCAGCGCCGCCGCAGCCGCCGGGCAACAACCGCACGGGCGGACGACGCCGTTCCAGCGACCGCTCCGGAGCCCGCCGCAGGTGATGCTGTCGCCGCGACACCCGCAGCCGAGCCCGTCGCCGCGGCGGAAGTTCAGGAAGCCCCGCCGGCACCCGAACCGACACCTGAAGCAGCACAGGAACCGCAGACCGCAGTTGCCGTCGAACCGGAACTCGCGCCCGAACCGGAACCTACGCCCGAGCCGGAACCTACGCCCGAACCGGAACCTACGCCCGAGCCGGAACCCGTGCCCGAGCCGGAACCCGCGCCCGAGCCGGAACCCGCGCCTGAGCCGGAACCCGTGCCCGAGCCGGAACCCGTGCCCGAGCCGGAACCTGCACCCGAGACACCCGCCCAACAGCAAGACGAACCGGTTGTCGAGATCATCGACGCAAGCGAAGTCATCGAGGTCACAGATTCCACCGAAAACACACCAGAACAGGCGTAGCGCCTGCAAACATACAAACCGCCGCCGCATGAAGCAGCGTCGAACTTCTGATCTCCAAGAGATCTTCCGGGAGCAAAAATGGCTGAAATAACTGCAGCAATGGTAAAAGCCCTCCGAGACGAGACCGGGCTGGGAATGATGGAATGCAAGAAGGCACTGACCGAGAACGGCGGTGATATCGAGACCGCAAAGGACGCCCTGCGAGCCAAAGGCCTGGCAACCGCCGAAAAACGCGCCAGCCGCACCACCCGCGAAGGGGTCGTGTTGGTCAATACCGCCCAAGGGCAGGCCACCATGGTCGAAGTACTTTGCGAAACCGACTTCTGCGCCCGCAATGAAGAATTCCAGGCAATGGCCAACGACGTAGCCGACCTCGCCGTGGGGGCCGACGAGGGCGACATCCAGGCCACCGACGAAATCAACCAGCGCGTTCAGAAAACGCTCGCGACGATCGGAGAGAACATGTCGTTCTCACGCGGAATCAAGATCTGCGCCGACAACATCGGAACGTACGTGCATCACAATGGTAAGGTCGGCGTGATTGTGGGCGTCCAGGGCGACCTCGACGAGGAGACCCTCAGCGGGCTGTGCATGCACATCGCATTTTCCGACCCGCTGGGAATCACCGCCGACGACGTCCCGAGCGAACTGGTCGACAAGGAAAAGCAGATCGCTTTGCAGCAGGCCATCGAATCGGGCAAGAACGAAGAAATCGCCGAGAAGATGGTTGTCGGAAAGCTCCGAAAATTCATCGCATCCAAAGCACTGCTCGAGCAGCCCTACGTCCGCGACGACAAGAAGCAGGTCAAGGACATCCTCGGCGACGCCACAATAAAGGCTTTCGCGAGATTCGCCATTAACTGACAACCGCACCGTGGAGAACTACCCCATGGCCGCCAAACCGGTATACAATCAAATACTGCTGAAAGTTTCCGGCGAGAGCATGTGCCTGTCGGACAGTTCCGGCGTGGACTCCCAAGCCGTCGAGGAGCTCGTCGACGAAATCACACCGGTTGTGGAACTCGGCGTCGGGGTCACCATGGTTATCGGCGGGGGCAATCTCATACGCGGTCGCCAGTTGATGGAAGACCCCAGCATCCGACGCACCACCGCCGACCATATGGGTATGCTCGGAACGGTCATCAACGCCTTGGCGCTGGGAGATTCGCTCAACGGGCGAGGGCTGCCCGCACGCGTGCTCAGCGCCGTGGCGATGCCTACCGTCTGCCAAACCTACACGGTACGAGAAGCACGCAAGCAGCTCGACAAGGGACGCATAGTGATATCGGCCGGCGGAACGGGCAACCCGTTCTTCACCACCGACACGTGCGCGTCGCTAAGGGCCAGCGAACTCGGCGCCGATGCCATGATCAAGGCCACAAAGGTCGACGGAGTGTTCGATTCCGATCCTATGCTGAACCCCCAGGCCAAGCGATACGACAAGCTTACCTACGCGAAAATCCTGGAAGACCGCTTGGGCGTAATGGACCTTTCGGCGATCTCCATGTGCATGGAAAACGATATCAAGATAATCGTACTGCAGATTTCCAAACCGGGAAATCTCCTTAACGCCATATGCGGTCAGCAGGTTGGAACCCTCGTCACACAATGACCACGGGAGTTAAACTATGCCAATCGATGATATCCTGTTACACGTTGAAGACGAAATGGAATCGGCGGTTAATTATCTCCGTGAGGAATTCAGCGGTATCCGAACGGGAAGAGCTTCGGCGGGGCTTGTCGATCACATGAAGGTCGACTACTACGGTTCGCCCACCGATCTGAGGCAACTGGCCTCAATTGCCACCCCCGAGGCCAACCTGATCGTTATTAAACCGTTCGACCCGACCGGTATCAAGGACATCGAGAAGGCAATCAACGCCTCGGATCTGGGCATAAATCCGATGGTGGACGGAAAGATAATCCGCCTGCAGGTCCCACCGCTGTCGACAGAACGCCGCGGGCAATTGGTCGCACAGCTCAAGAAGATGGCTGAGGCCTGCCGCGTGACCATCCGCAACACCCGCCGCGACGGAAACAAGACTTCCGACAAGGAACAGAAAGAGTCGGTACTGACCGAAGACGAGTGCAAAAAGTGTAAGAATTCAATACAGGATCTTACAAAGAAGTACGAAAGCATGGTCAATGACGCACTGGCCGCCAAAACCACAGAGATTCAGGAAACGTAACACCAACTGGCGGTATGTAGAGCAAACACACCACGGGAGAGTAGCTCAATTGGTAGAGCAACGCCCTTTTAAGGCGTAGGTCCTGGGTTCGAGTCCCAGCTCTCTCATTGAAAACCCCTGTTTTTCAGGGGTTTTCTTGTATCCTGACACCCCCGTGACGGATTCGGCGGTGTCCGGTAGGCGATGGTCCGCGTTCGCCTGCCCCCGCGATTTGAACTCCACGCAGGGTAATTGGCAACTGTACTCTTTCGGTCTCTTTGGCAATTCGACAATTGCGGTAGATTGGTGGAGAATCTATTTCTCCGGACCTCTGATTTCCGTTCCTTTCGTGCTTGACAGCACCCCACATCTCATGCTATCATGTTAGTCACATTAGTCACAATTGGAGTTGATCCGGTAAGATATTGAGGTGCCCGTAATACCAGGACGCATCCGATCCAGAGTAGGGAGTGCTAACTCTTACTGGGCACTGTAGATACATTCTCACCAAGAACTGTCCGGCAGTTCATATCTGTCAGGCGGCTTGAGTTGAACAGGAGCGGTATATTGACAGAGCTCCACAACTTATCGGGGTCACCCGTCAGGCCGTATTCACGGCAGTCCCCACCCGTACAACCACCGCACGCAGGAGTGATACTATGCGCAACCACAATGTCCTGACGATTGTATTCGCTATCGCAATAATGATGATGATGATCGCCGCGCCCGCCTCGGCGCAGGTCGACGCGACGTGGGACGGTA
>CAZSLS010000360.1:0-1985 GCA_964607575.1 uncultured Planctomycetaceae bacterium
ACCCGTGCCGGCTGTTGGACTCGGTGTCTATCGCGATGTCGGATTCGGCTGACAACGTGCGGGCGAGGTCAGCGATCTGCTGCGATGTGGTTAGAAGTTCGAATTCAATCGATTCTTTAGTTTGCGAGCTCACGTATTAGCGACCTGTTGTTTGTAATGACGCCTGTTTGATCTGGATCGTCATCGGGCGCCAACCGCCCAGGTGATTGTACCTGCTTTCCGTTGTTTCAGATACCGACCTGACGGCGGAGGCGCACATGTCTCGCGAACTCCGTCAGGTTTCGATCGCACAGTGTTGTGATTGAGTTTGACAAGAAAGAACGAACGTTCTAGTATTGGCTACATCACTTGATCCGACAGCCTGAATGCCAACGCAGCGATGGTTCGAAAGGCCATGCCCAAGGTGGTCGGTTATGCCAGCAATCACGCATGCACCCAGGAAGTCGGCGGTTCTCGCTCCGTCGAGCCTCGCCTGCCTGTCCAGGATGCCCACCGTCAATCTGACGGCTGGCTGCGCAATCGGGTGCGTCTATTGCTACACGCTCGGGTACATGTCTCATCCCGGCGACAGGAACATCGTCCTCTACGAGAACATCTTCGAAAAGCTGAAACGCGAATTCGGTCGCAAACGCAGAATCCCACGCTCGGTGTTCTTCAGCCCATCGAGCGACATCTTCCAACCTGTGGCCGAGGTCCTGGACCTGGCGCATCGAGTCCTCGAATTCCTGCTTTCAGAGGGTGTCGGTGTCGCCATCCTGACGAAAGGGCGGGTGCCGGAAGCCACGATGGACCTGCTTCGTCAACACGCAGACAAGGTCAGTGTCCAGATTGGGATCACGACGCTCGATGCGGATGTCGCAAAGGTGTTTGAGCCGAACGCAGCGACACCTGGCGCACGCCTAGACCAGATCGCGAGTTTGATCGCGGGTGGAGTATCCACTCAGGCACGACTCGATCCCGTGATGCCGGGCATCACCGACGACCCCGAAAATCTGGACCGGCTGTTCTCCGCGTTGGAGGCGGCGGGCGTCAGCAAATCTGCGGTGGGGTTGTTGTTCCTGCGACCTCGGATTTTGCGGTCGCTCAAAGACAACGTTCACGACAGGCGGATGCTGCAGAATATCCTGAGCGTCTATGACCACTCAGAACGATTGGCGATCCGCGCCGAGAACTCCGGCATAACAGCGCTCCCCGCTTCTATTAGGGAGGAGATATTCACGCGCGTTCGGCACATCGCCGGCAATCACTCGATAAATGTGTCCATATGCGCCTGCAAGAACCCTGATCTTGCCACAGGCACGTGTGGCATTGGCGGGTCGTCGCCGATGCGTTCTTCGGCCAGCGGGGTGCAACGGCGAATGCTTGTGTGACCCAAGGCACGGGTTGACGGGAACATCCCTCTACCGCAGCACCAGCTCCGCGACACGCTCGGCGGCCCTGCCGTCCACGTTCACGGCCGCTCTCAATTTCGCGGCTTTGCCCTTGAGTTCTTGGCAGAGCAGGGCGGTGAGTTGGGCTGCGGTGTTGACTTCGTACGCCCCGCCGACCGTTGACAGCGGGTAGCCTCCGCATTCGCGGCGGAGATCGAGGATGTCGTCGTCTTCGAGGATCAGCACTGTCGGTATGTCGAGGAGAGCTGACTTCAGCGCCATGGTCGAGTAGTGCGACACGGCCGCGTCCGCGCCGTAGACGATCTCGTCGCTGGTCAGGCCTGTGGTGAGCAGCTTGCCGCCAGCGCGAGTCAACACCTCAGCGTAGTCGCGGTCGTCCCGCGGGTGGCGCGCGAAGATCAGCCGATCGTCAGTCCTCAGGGCATCGATTACCCATCCTAAAGTCTTGAGATCGTTCGGGCTGGCGCCTGGGGTCTTCGCCTGGCCGAAATAGACGATCAGTCGTTCGTTGCTGAGTTCGAGTTGCTCCCGTACACCCGAGCGACGGCTCAGGTCCGGCGTCGCGTACCCGTCGAGAGCGGGGTTGCCCGTGAT
>CAZSLS010000360.1:2085-4237 GCA_964607575.1 uncultured Planctomycetaceae bacterium
CCGTCGTAGCCGTCAGCGGTGAGCTCTGTGTGTTCGATGCCTATCCGCTCGAACAGGCGCGCGGAACCTCCGTGGTTCCGCGTGGCCGGAGTGTCGTTTCGCACTCCGATCAGCTTCACCGTGTGCCCTGTATCTCGGAGCCGGGACACCACCGGAGCGATGGCTTCCGCCGGCCTCGGGTGCATGGCGGCGGCCAGAATTCTCACGCGACGGGTTCTACCTCGACGAAACAGGTGTTGTAGGTCTGTGCTCCTGCCGGAGAAGGACGATCGACCGACAGCACGTTGGCGGACCCGCCGATGTCGGTGCCGGACCCATCAGGGTTGTACCAGGCGCCTTCTTTCATCGACACAACGCCCCTGATGATGCGATCGGTTACTTTGGCAGGCAGGATCGTCGCTCCGAGATCGTTGAAGACACGCACGTTCTGACCGTCGGCGATGGCGCGATCGACGGCGTCCTCTGGGTGTAACCAGACGACCTGTGGGTCGACGGCCTGCAGCGCCACAAGGTTCCCGAAGGACGAGTGGGAACGGGCTTTCGATTGGGGCGTGATGAGCTGCAACGGGCGCCTGGAATCGGAGTCGGTCGACTCAATGTATTTTGGGATGGCGGGAATCGATCCCAGGCCGTAGAAATCGGGTTGGTCCGCGATGGCCGTCGAGTAGATCTCGATCTTCCCGGACGGTGTGGTGAACGGGCTGCTCTCCGGGTCGCGAATCTGATCCGCGAGAGCGACTGGATTGGACGGCGAAGGCAGACGAGCGAGGCCGTTCTCCATGAACGCGTCGAAGTCGTCGATCCCTGTGCCCTCGCAAAACTCGCGGAGCCACTCGATGTCGGACGCTTTGTCGTTGTAGCCGGCTATGCCCAGCCGCCCGGCAAGGTCGGTGCAGATGTCGAGGTCGCTTCGGCACTCGTACATCGGTTCAATGGCCTGTTTCATGAAGATTGCGTAGTGGCCGAGTCCCCATGGAGTGCTGATGTCATTGCGCTCCCAGAACGTGGTCGCGGGCAGCAAGATGTCCGCGTATCGAGCCATCGGCGTCATGAAATGGTCGTGGATCACGATGAATTCGATGTCGTCCGACTTCATCGCCTCGGCGGTCTTGTTGGTGTTGGGGAGCTGGTTGAGCCAGTTTCCAAAGGCTCCGTAGATCATCTTGACGTCCACCGGATAGCCGCCCGCCCGCCCTTTCTCGAGCAGGTCAGCCAGACTGGCCTTGGAAATCTTGGTCTCGACAGGATTTCGACCTGCCGGCAAGCCTGACAGCCCGACTCCGGCGCTGCCCGTGGAGCCGGTGCTGGCGCCGTTGTTGCCCCCGGAGACTCCGATGCTCCCAGTCATCGCCGCCAGAGCATAAGCGGCGCGATGGAACTGCTCGCCGAAGGCGGTGCGTCCTGGTGCGAATCCGCATTGGATCGCCGCGGGCTGGCTTGTGGCGAACTCTCGGGCGAGCTCGGCTATCTTCGACGCCGGGACGCCGGTGATCTCCTCGGCCCATTCAGGGGTCTTCGGAATCCCATCGGAGGCGCCAAGGACATAACTTCGGTAGTCGGACCCTGGCGGGGCGTCGGCGGGAAGGTGCGCCTCGTCGAAGCCCTGGACGTATCTGTCGAGGAAGTGCTGGTCCTGCAACTCCTCCGTGACGATGACGTATGCCATCGCGACGAGCATCGCGGCGTCAGTCGACGGTTTGATGTAGATATGTTCGTTAGCCACCGTGGCGCTGGTGTGCGACCCGCGCGGGTCGATGCACACCATGCGGACCCCTTGCTTACGAGCGTGCTTCAGGTATTCGAGGGTGCCTGTGCCGAAGCTGCCGTCGCCTGGCGTCCAGCCCCAGAGCAACATGAGCTTGGAGTTGGCGTAGTCTATAGGGTCTCGCCCGGCGGACCCGGAGGTTCCTGCGTACTCGCCATACGTGTGGCGGAACGCGAACACCTCGGCTTCGCGGGAGATGGTGCCCCATGGCTCGGTGCAGCCGCCGAACATGTTGAGCAGACGTGCAACCGTGTTGCGGTTGTTCAGCAGCGGCGCGGCGCCCCCGCTGGATGCGTTGAGGATCGCCGCAGAGCCGTGTTCCTCGCGGATGCGCCACATCTGGCTGGCCACTTCGTCGAGCGCTTCGTCCCACGAAACACGCTCGAA
>CAZSLS010000361.1:0-4234 GCA_964607575.1 uncultured Planctomycetaceae bacterium
ACAAGGTAATGGTTCTCTCATAACAACTGGACCGAAGAACCGGGGCAAGCCAGAAGCACTCGGCTCCGGGCAGAAAACGCCAGAGTTGTCGCGTTGTCTTACCCGTCATCACCGGGATCTCGATAGTACGCACCCAGTCAGGCGAGACCGAGTTCAATTGGCGGACATATTGGTGCCCGAATCTGCGGCTTAGCGACTCGAAATCCCACGAAATGTAGTCATAGGGGCATTCTTTGGCGGGGCCTTCCCAGAGGAGCTTGTCGTTTACGTCGCGAACATACCTGTATCCCTTCTCTTCATTGTCGTCAGATGCCGATCGCCGATCGCCCTTGGAGTCTGTCACCAGATGGATCGTGCCGTCCGGAAGGCATTCCTTGCTCGAATTTCTGATTCGTTGCAGCTTGATTTCCTGCTCGTCGGGCTCCTGGACTATGCCTTGAGCAGGCTCTTGCATTCTGGAGGCGAAGAGCGACACCGTTTCTACGGTGACGGCCTGCAGGATAGTCAGGACCGCCAGTATTATGAAGATGGTGACGAACACCTTGGCGGGCGCCGCGACGTATTTTATGTATTGCTCTAATCTCATGGTTTGTCTCGCTTGGATAGCGGCGAAGGCTCGCCCGCTTAAGTTCTAGTACTCCCGTTTCAAAAACGTGTTGCACACCTGCGCGAGCAGGATGATGCCCGCGAAGATTATTATCATGCAAGCCCAGAAGAAGGTGCAATCAACAGAGTGCCCAAGAATCGCCACCCCTGCGAAGACTAATCCGAATATTCTTGTTGTGTACCATCTGGCGCTGCTCAGTCCTGTGAGCACGGCGCCGAGATAGACGACGAGCCCTGAAGCCATGTATATCCAGCCGTTGGCGAAGATTCTCGCCGGGGCGGGGATTGGGAATACGCCCGGCCACGATGCGTAGGCGTAGAGTATTATCCATACTGTTCCGAGCGAGAGGCCGAATCCTGCGACTGCGGCGGTTAGCTTCGCGGCGAGGATAACTGCTCTATCGGTCGAACGGTGGAGCAGGAACGGCCAGGTCTTCGTGAAACCCGGAAGCCAGAACTGCACCACCGCCAGGACCAGACCCAGCGCCAGAGATACGCAGTAAAGCCATACTGCCGGGCCTGAGAGCGCCGAGTAGGTCATGAGCCAATACGTCTCAACCGTATTTTCCGGTTTCAGCCGCGAATAACCCCAGTGGGCCCTTTCAAACTGAATTTCGGCACGCAACAAGAACGCCCCGACGACGAAAAGAGCAAACCCCGCCAGCAGCAGCCAGGGCAGCGATTCCCGGAGTTCTTTGCGTACGAGCATTAAGAATTTCATTCTATGCTTCCTCACACTGGAACAGTCTTTTGCGATTGGCCGGCGCCGTGAACTCTATGAACTGGTCTTCAAGGTTCATCTTCGGAATGTGGGCGTCTTTGGCGCCGGCCGATTCGGCCCATTCGCCGATTTGCCCCTCTTCGACGCCTACCAGCGTCAATTCAAGCTGGTTTTGGCTGCGGCGACAATGCAGCAGGCCTTCTATATCGACTTCGTTGGGAACGGATTCAGCGAAAGTCACGATGACTTTCTTCACCGACGACCTGAATTCTTCGAGCGAACAATTCGCACGGATACGGCCTTTGTCTATTACTGCAATTCTATCGGCAACCCTTTCGACGTCGGCGAGGATGTGGCTCGAAAACAGGACGGTTCTGCCCTGCCGCATTATCAGCTCTATCATTCCTTCGAGGAATTGTCTTCTTATAGCTGCGTCGAGGCCGAGGGTGGGGTCGTCCATTATCAGCAGCTCGGGCTTCGGGGCCAGGGCGAGGGCCAATGAGACTTGCGCCCGCTGACCGTTGGAGAGATGCTTGATCTTCTTCTTTCTCGACAGCTCGAAGTATTCGATCATGTCGGCAAAGAGTTTCTCATCCCATTGGCCCCCGAAGAAGGCCCGCTGGAATTTTTCGAGATTGGCTACGGTCATCCAGCGAAAAAGGCGGTGCCCTTCGGTGACGTAGCCTATGCGCTGCCGAATCTTGGGCGTCAACTCCGCCGAGTCGCAGCCCAGGAGTTTCGACGATCCCGCGGTAGGGCTGAGTAATCCCAGCATCAATTTGATGGCCGTCGTTTTTCCCGCTCCGTTTCGACCTACGAATCCGCAGATGCAGCCGGCCGGGACTTTCAAGTCCAGGTGGTCCACAGCCAACGCAGTACCGTAGTATTTGGTGAGGCCTTTAGTTTCCAATACTATGTCATTCATTTGTTTGATCTCTTTGCTCTTCTGATTTCTTGACAAACTTCGCCAATCGCCCCTCGAACAACCCCGCCAGATCGCTGGCGCCCAGGCCAAGATTAAGCCCCCGCGCGATCAACGTATCCATCCTCTCGGTCAGTATATTGACGTCGGCCGCATCGCCCTTCCGCAACTTCGGATCGCTCACGAATGTGCCCGAACCGGTCTTGGTCGTCACAAGCCCCGCGCGCTCCAGGGAACTGTAGGCCCGGGCAACTGTATTCGGATTGATGACCAACTCGGTGGCGAGCTTTCTGACTGCCGGCAGCTTATCGCCACCGGACAGGTCGCCGCGAGCGATTGCCTCGCCTATCTGCCCGACAACCTGAAGATAGATGGGTTCGCCGGAGCCCGGTGTTATTTGTATCCACAAAGCCATGGTTGCTACCTATTGCCCGTTCGCAAATGTTCTTTAATGTTCATGATAAGCCCAGACAATTGTATTAGTACCATTAGTACATTATGTACTATCCGTCGGCAATCGCCAAGACTTTTCTTGAAAAAAAAGAAAACATTTGTACCCCCGCATTTACAAGGACTTAGCAGTAATCAGGCTTCCGCTGCCCGCAAGAAAAAAAAGAAGACTATGGCGGACCAGCGAGTTTAGTGCCTGCACAACACCCGAACACCCCCGAGTTCTTGACTGCACCGCGTCGCCTGGTAGACCGGCCCAGTCTGCCGCAAAACGGACCCGCGAAGTCCCTGGTCCGGGAGACCCACTACGTCCGAGGCGACCGAATAAAGACCGGGAACGCTCGCTGAGATCGCCCCGGCAAGAACTGTTGCCGCCGTTACTGGATCGTGAACGAGGTCTCCTTTGTGGTGACTTCGAAGGGGTCGGCCTTGAAGTCTACGACGGCGGTGAACTTGCCTTTGAGGGTTTGCGGCACTCGCCATGAGGCCGAGCATGTGAAGCCTCACCCGTACTTCAGCGACGTGCTGTAGACTTCCTTCCGCTTGTCGTCGTAAATGGTCACCTTCGGCGCCGGCGGTTTGCCCTTCGGGCCGTACAGGCTCGATACCCGCCCGCCTGCGGCGTCCCTGGCCAGCAGATTGAGCTTCACCGTCCCCTTGGACTGCGTTACCGATACGACCGCCGTCAGCGGCGCCCCGGCGGTGATCTTTGTGGTCTGGCCGCCCTTAACGTCGAAGATCTTGCCCTTCTCCCGGCCGGTCATGACGTAGTACCCGCTGCGGAGACGGTGCGGCTTGGACGGGACGTCGCTGTTGAACTGTCCGCTGTAGTTCGCCGCCACGTACCGATCCGCCGGCAGGTCGACAGGCTCCTTACCGCCGCTGAGATTCAAGACGTTCTTCGTTCCGACCAGCGTCACCGACCACTCGTCGCCCGGAATGAGCACCTTGCCGATCCCCGTTTTCGCCGGCTCGACGGTGATCTTCGAGGCGTCCTTGCTGACCGAGACGCGGTACAACTTTCCGCCGATGCCTGCGAGCTGCCCGCAGTAGACTTTTACCCCGGCCGACTTGAATGTCTCCGAGGCCGTGTCGATCCATATGCGGTCGGCGATGAATCCGCGCCACGCCGTGGCGTGGACAACCAAGCCGTCCTTCTGCGTTATGCCCAAGGCGTCGCCGAAGCGAAGGTTGCTCGTCCCGTCCACCACGCGGACGCCGCAGACCTTGTCGCCGAATCGGACCGAGCCGTCGGCCGTTGTGACAAGGGCGAGTGAGGCTTCCCGCCACTTGTTGACGCCGGTGCCCACGAAGTACGTTCCCGAGACAGACACCGGCAAGTTCATCTTTCCGCGGGCCACCTTCAACGTCGCCGGGCCGAAGTGGTAATACTCGCCCGCGCGCATCAGACCGAGGCGGCGGGAGTACTTCGGACTCATTCCCCGCTTCAGCGGGACGGTCGGCGCGCCCTGGAAGCTGCTCTTGCCGGTGAAGTTGAATCGGACCAGGTCCGGATGTTTGGCGTCGGCCTTCGT
>CAZSLS010000362.1:0-4218 GCA_964607575.1 uncultured Planctomycetaceae bacterium
GCCGGACACGAACTCAACAACCCGCTGGCCGTTATCTCCGGACGCGCCCAACTCATGAGAGAGAAGGCATCAAACCCCGAAGAAAGCAAGACCTGGAAGCAAATCACCGATCAGGCACAGAAGATCAGCGATATCATAACGGACCTGATGGACTTTGCTTCACCACGCAGGGCGGAACCTGATATCGTGGATGTCGGTGACCTGACACAGGAGGTTGCCAAAGCGTTTGCTGCTTCGCAAGATCCGGCGATCCGCGCGTGCGAAATCAGCGTCGAGATGCCCACCGGACCGCTGAAGATCGTTGCCGACATCGTTCAGATGCGAGCCACCCTTCGCGAGGTGGTCACCAATGCGGTTATCGCGGGCAAGAACAAACCGCAAGTGCGGATCTCGGCGGAAGCCGACGAATTGAACGATTGCGTGCTGATTTCGATCAGCGACAACGGGCCTGGAATGGACGCTCAGACGCTGTCGAGCGTCTTCACGCCGTTCTTTTCCGCCCAGGAGGCGGGGCGGAGAGTAGGTTTGGGCCTTCCGCGGGCTCGAAGATATGTTATAAACAACGGCGGTAGAATGTGGATAGAGACGCGTCTGGGCGAAGGGACGACCGTTTTTATCGAGTTGCCCCGAGTTACCGTATAGGCGCCCATCATGTGAGAAGAACATATGCCTGGCGATAAAACCCAGCGCGTGCTCGTTGTCGACGATGAGCCGGACATGCTCGACCTGCTGCGAGACGCCCTGGACGGCGAAGGTCTTTCGATCGAAACCGCAGCCAGCGGGCTCGATGCGATCAAACTCGCCCGAGCCAATCCGCCTGACATCGTAGTTACCGATCTCATGCTCGGAGACTGCACGGGGCTCGACGTGATCGATTCGCTCCGGGCGGATATCGCCGGCGATATGCCCGCGATTGTGATAACGGGTATGGGCGATCCCGAAACGCTCACCGAGGCCTCCCGCCATCGACCGGTCGAACTGATGACAAAACCGCTGGATCTCGACCGCCTCCGCCAGGCGATTGCCGAAGAACTCACAAGACGCGCCGGATACGAGAGAACAAAGAGACGCCAGAAGAGGCTCCGAAGGCTCGCCAGGGAAATCAATATCGAACGAAAGACCATTCAGAACCGCCTCGATTCGACCTGCGCCGACCTGACGGTGGCATATCGAACGCTCAGTTCGCAGATGGCCTCGCAGCAGGTATTGCTTGCATACCAACTGGAAATGATCGCTGCCAAGAACGACGATGACGTCTTCCGGTCGCTGTTCCGCGTGATCGTTCACCGAACCGGAAGCGTCTTTGGTGTGGCGATGGTCTGCGACTCCGAAGCCGAACTACAGATAGCAGGGCGCTTTGGCGTTCCTCACCCCGACGAAGTAACGTTCTGCCAGGAACTCTGCAGCCCGCTGATCGACATGACTCTGACCGATCCCAAGTGCGTACTCATCGACGCCGGAGACCGCCGCGAGATGTTTCACGAGTCGATGCACAAGTTCCTGCCCGGACTCAGCGCCCTGACGATGCCCCTGATCCCTTCTCCGGGCGAGTTGATTGGCCTGGTCGTCCTCTATCGCAAAGGCGAGCAACCGTTCACCGACGCCGACGTCGAACTCGCCGAGGCGATATCGCAACCGACCGCAATGGCGGTGCGCAGAAACGACTGACGGGGATATTGTGTGTTCGTCGCTGTGGATCAGATGTATTCGTTGAGGATGTTCTCGAGGTATTCCACTCTTCCCGAGATGTTGGGATCCGAATCGCCCTTGTCGAGCATGTACTCGCTCAACTCGGCGAAACCAACCTCGCCCGCTTCGATCTTTGCGCCCATTGACGCATCCCAACTCGCGTAGCGCTGGGTGACGAAGTCGTCTATCAATCCGTCGGCGCGGATGGCGGAGGCGGCTTTCAGTCCGCGTGCGAATGCGTCCATACCGCCGATGTGAGCGTAGAACAGGTCGACCGGTTCGAAGCTTTCGCGTGCGACGTGCGCGTCGAAGTTCAATCCGCCGGTGGTGAATCCGCCGCTTTTGAGAATCGTCAGCATTGCGGCGGTCGCGTCGTAAATGTCGGTGGGGAACTGGTCGGTGTCCCATCCGAGTTGCGGGTCGCCGCGGTTGGCGTCAACCGATCCGAGCAGTCCAACCGATGCGGCGAATTCCAACTCGTGCTGGAAGGTGTGCCCCGCCAGCGTGGCGTGATTGGCTTCGATGTTCAATTTGAAATCGTCGGCCAGACCGTTGGCCGTCAGGAAGCCGTGGCACGTGGCCGAATCGAAATCGTACTGGTGTTTCGTGGGTTCTTTGGGCTTGGGCTCGATATAGAACTGACCGGTAAAACCGATCTGCTTCTTGTAGTCGACGGCCATCTGCATGAACCTGGCCATGTGGTCGAGTTCGCGCCCGAGGTCGGTGTTCAGGAGGCTCTTGTAGCCTTCGCGCCCTCCCCAGAAGACGTACCCGAGTCCGCCGAGTTCGTGTGTTACTTCCATGGCCTTGGCGACCTGGGCGGCGGAGAACGCGAACACGTCGGCGTTGCAGCTTGTTGAGGCGCCGTGCATGAAGCGCGGGTTGGCGAACAGGCACGCTGTCCCCCACAGCAGTTGGATACCCGTGCGATCCTGCTCTTCCTTGAGTACTTTGACTACCGCGTCGAGGTTGGCGTTTGACTCCGCCAGGGTCGCCCCTTCGGGTGCCACGTCTCGGTCGTGGAAGCAGTAGAACCCGATTCCCAGTTTCTCGAAGAATTCGAAAGCGGCCCGGGCGCGGTTCTGCGCGTTTTCGATCGAGTCGGACCCGTCGTCCCATGGCATGAGGCGAGTCGGACCGCCGAACGGGTCGGCGCAACCGTTGCGGAACGCGTGCCAGTACGCCACGGAGAAACGCAGGTGCTCAGCCATCGGCTTCCCGTCAACTTCTTCGACGGGATTGTAATGTTTAAAAGCCAGGGGATTTTTCGATTCTGGACCTTCAAACGGGATCTTTGGTATACCGGCAAAAGCGTCGGCCATGAGTGACTCTCCTTAAGCGTTTCTGGACGCCGCGTACTGCACCTGCCGGGCATCGGCGACATTTCAAGCCGCTACCATACAGAACAGATTCCCCTTTCGCCATGACTAATTTCTCTCAGAATGGCGAACTATTTCTGCGCCGTATGTAAATCTGGTCAACCGACGCTTTCTCCGAAAGGCCCAGAAGGTACATCATCGCACCGGCGATATCCTCGGGTTCGAGAAGCGCCGATGCGTCCAGGTCCGGGCGCGACTTGGCGATCATCTCGGTGTTCACCCCGCCCGGAAGGATGGCGCTGACGCGAATTCCGTGCGGTTGTCCTTCCAACGCCAGGGTCTTGGTAAGGCCCATAACACCATGTTTGGCAGCGGTATAAGCGCCCTGGTTGATGTAGGCCCTGACACCCAGAACGCTGGAAATATTGATGATGTACCCGCTTTTTTGCGGGATCATCCGCTTTAGCGCCTCGCGGCTGCAGAGGAACGCTCCGCCGACATTGACCGCCAGCACGCGGTCGAAATCCTCGCTGCGGCAGTCGATGATATGCGAAAAGATGCCCATTCCGGCGTTGTTGATCAGGATGTCAACCCTCCCGAATTTGTTGTCGATTTCGCTGAAAAGCTGCTCGACGCTCGCCTCGTTGGTGACGTCCGTCCGGACCGCGATTGCCTTCGCGCCGTTGTCGGTTATTTCCGCGGCGAGCGAGTCGATCTCTTCACTCGTCCTGGCGGCGGCGACTACGCACGCTCCGTTTGCGGCGAGAGTTTTTGCGATTACCCTTCCGATACCGCGTCCGGCGCCGGTTACTACGGCGGTGTTTCCGTCAAGTTGTGGGCTCATGATTGCCCCATCGGTTTAACGATCAATACCGATAGTGATCGGGCTTGTAGGGTCCCTCGACCGGTACGTTGATGTAGTCTGCCTGTTCCTGCGAGAGTACGGTGAGTTTTGCTCCGAGTTTGTCCAGGTGCAGGCGGGCGACTTCTTCGTCGAGTTTCTTGTCGAGGCAGTATACGCCTGTTTCGCGCGGGTTGGTCCACAGGTCGATCTGGGCGAGCGTCTGGTTGGTGAAGCTGTTGGACATCACGAAGCTCGGGTGTCCCGTGGCGCAACCGAGGTTCACCAGTCGTCCCTCTGCCAGCAGGAAGATGCTGTGCCCGTCGGGGAAGGTGAACATGTCCGTGCCCGCTTTGATGTTCGTGTGTT
>CAZSLS010000363.1:0-4214 GCA_964607575.1 uncultured Planctomycetaceae bacterium
AAGAAAGACGCATCTCCTCGCGGGAAGCGTCGAGTGGCCCGGGTGGGACTCGAACCCACACGCCCCGGGGGGCAAGGGATTTTAAGTCCCCAGCGTCTGCCAATTCCGCCACCGGGCCAGCTACTGTGCCACAAGCACTTATGAGGTTGTCTGAGAACCGCCCACTCGCATTTGGGCAGTAGTTCGGCAGACAGCTTCTTATCAAGCCGTCTTTGCAATCTGCTTCATAGCCTTGCGTTGCACATCCAACAGGTCGCCAGTGTAATGCTTTTCGACCATGGATACAACTGACCACCCGCCAAGGTCTTTGACAGCGTACTTGTCCACACCGGCTCGCTGGGCGAGCGTAGAAGACAATCTACGCAGGCCGGCCAGTTCCTTGCGGCGCAGGTCCTCATCCATTACGGTACTTCGCAAGGCGGCTCAACAACACGCCTTTGTTCCCGCAGGTGCGATGGGTGCGAACCCGGACCTGTATATGTCTCAGATCCTCGATCCCCTGGGAAAGCTGAAGAACGAAGAGACCTGGGCCCTGGAGGCAGGCTACACCGGTCAGATCAACAAGAAGCTCTCCGTTCAGGGAAACCTCTACTATCAGCGTTTCTCGAGATTAATCGGTTTCCACGATCTCAGCAATCCCCTGGGCTTCGGGCAGAGTATCGTACGCCCCAAGAACCTCAACGGCGCGGACTCCTACGGTGCGGAGGCGGAGGTGAAATACAAGGCCGACAAGTGGATGCTCAAAGGATGGTGCGCCCACAACGCTTTCATCACCGATGACACGCGCCAGGATGTTCGGTCCTACATGCCGGCGGCCTGCAAAATGGGACTCACAGGCAGGGTGTTTCTACCGCAGGACTGGACGATCAACGTCAACTACCGATACAAGACATCCACGTCTGCAGACAACCTGACGGCAACGACGGACGGAGCATCTTCACATCGAGTCGACCTCGGGGTCTCCAAGGCCATCGACAAAGGCAACGGCGAGATAATGTTCGGCGTGAGCGACATGTTCCACCGCAACGTGGAAAGCGTTATGGGCATTGACCAGTCAGGCGGTAATGACACGCCGGGTCGGACCTTCTTCATTCGTCTTCAATGGAAATTCTAGGCAAGCAACCGGACATGCGCATTCATCGACCTTCAAGGAGTCGCGGTATTCCCCATTCGTCACGAACGAATGGGCGGCTGCCGGTTCAGATTATTCTGATCGGTGCGGTCGTATTGTGCATGCTTGCATCCGTCCGAGCCGATAACGCCGGAACCGCCAAAACGCCCACCACCGCCAGTAAGAAACAGCCCGCGCACGCGCCTCCGTCAAAGATACTTGTTGTGCGAACCAGCGACGCCAGACCGTATATCCTGGCAAGCACGGGCGCGGCTGCCCGATTAGCCAAGATGGGGCACTCGGTGGAAACAGTTGCGCTGGCGGACGTGACCAAAAACTTTCGGAAGCGGGCCGATGGGGTCGCCGCGACAGTGGCTGTCGGTACGGGCGCCGCCGATTGGATTTGTAAGAACAAGCAACCGACCGACAAACTGATCTACTGCATGGTGGCCGGGAGCGGACAGGCGAGTCTCAAAGGGCCCAATGTCAGCGGTGTCAGCACGGATGTTCCAATCGCCTCCCAGTTCGCCCTGATTGCCCGGGCCCTGCCGCGAGCCAGGGTCATCGGAATGCTGTTCTCATCCAAGAGCAAGAAAAGCGTCAAGCATCTCGCCGCCGCCAAATCCGCACTACCGAAAGGATGGAGGATTGTCAGCGTCGACGTCGCCAGGCACAAATCGCACGCCAACGCCATGTTCACCTTGCTGATCAAAGAGATAGATATCGTCTGGACCTCTCCGGACTCATCCGTCTTCAACTCCCAGTCCGTTCGCTACCTTCTGCTGACGGCTCTCAAGAAGAAGGTTCCCGTCTTCGGCTTCTCCGCGGGCTTCGTCCGCATCGGCGCTATGTTTGGCGTTAGCGTGAACCCGGGCGTTCAGGGCGAGCAGGCGGCCGATATGACCGATCGGGTATTGCAGGTCGCCTCCGGGGCGTCCGGTGTGGAGACCAGGGCTCCGGCGGTAATGTACGGCACTGTGGTGAACCTGATTGTAGCCAACCGAATCGGCGTTAACCTTCCGGAGAAACTTGTCAAGTCCGCCGATACCGTGTATCGCCCGAAATCCAAGGGGGACAAGTGATCATGGTGCGGAAGAAAACAAGACTTTCCCTTGGCGCCAAGGTGACGATTCTGGTTCTGGTGACTGTTCTGGGCGCTGTAGCGGTGGTGGGAACGGCGATGATGGTCACTAGCGACCGGTTGATCGTCGGGGGAGTCGAAGCGGAAGTCGCTGCTATAACCAATAGCCTTGCCAGTGCATGCGAATTGTCTCTGGCCGTCGGTGACACCGACGGTCTCAATCACCTGGTGAAGAACAGCGCCAAACACGAACATACTTTGTTCGCGGCGGTCTACGACAGTTCCGGGGGACTGCTGTCCAGCGCCGCCCCCGATCAAGCGGCGTGGCGACACTACCGGGAGCACGGTCGAATCGCCGACGGCATGCTTGTTGAACGCGATGTGTCTATTATGTCGGAATCCTCGGAGGAGGACCTGTCCGGGGTCGATCTGGAGTTGGGTCATTCGCCGGAAAACAGCAAGTCCGTGCAGAAGCCAAAGGTCATTGGACGTGTCGTATTCTGTCATTCTTTTCAACCGATCCTGGAAGCCAGACAACATCAATGGCGGGTGCTCATCGCAACGGTGGTGTTGGCGGCGTTCATAAGCATCAGCGCACTGTTCCTGGCGGTCAGGCGATGGACGCGTCGCCTGTATGAGTTGGGCGAAATGGCCAGCATGATGTCTTCGGGTGATCTCGGCGCACGTTCCCGCAGCGACATGAATGATGAATTGGGGGATATGTCGCGGTCATTCAATGCGATGGCTGACTCCCTGCAGGCCCGCGACGCAGACTTGCGCCTTGCCAACGAGCAACTCGAAGCCAGAGTCGAGGAACGCACACGCGAACTGAAGCAAGCCAACACCGGACTCGAGCAGGCCATCGAACGCGCCAATCAACTGGCCGATGAAGCCGCCGCAGCCACCATCGCCAAGAGCGAGTTCCTGGCCAATATGTCCCATGAAATCCGCACGCCGATGAATGGCGTACTCGGAATGACCGGGCTTCTGCTGGACACCGAACTGACCGACGAGCAGCAGGACTATACTGAGATCGTCCGCACGTGCGGCGACCAACTCCTGACGCTGATCAACGACATCCTGGATTTCTCGAAGATCGAGGCCGGTAAGCTGGACATCGAGACGATCGACTTCGATCTCCGCACGGCCGTGGAGGAAACGGGCGACATCCTGATAGGGAAGATCCGGGATAAGGGTCTCGAATTCTCGTGTTTTGTCGATCCGAAGACACCGTTTATGCTGCGGGGCGATCCCGGGCGACTGCGACAGGTGCTTATCAATCTGGCCAACAACGCCATCAAGTTCACCGAGACCGGAGAGGTGGAGATTTCGGTGGCTCTTGAGGCCCAAACCGATACGCAGGCGACGATCCGTTGTGCGGTTCGCGATACGGGAATCGGCATCCCGCCCGATGGGATGGAGCGATTGTTCCAGTCATTCTCCCAGGTCGACACCTCCACGACCCGCAAGTACGGCGGGACAGGCCTTGGCCTGGCGATCTCCAAGCAGATCGTCGAACTGATGGGCGGACAGATCGGCGTCGAGAGCACCCAGGGCTCCGGTTCGACGTTCTGGTTCACTGCCGTTCTTGACAAACAATCGATCGATTCGCCCCAGGAGCCTGTCGAGTTGGGAGACATCAGGGGTTCCCGTGTGCTGGTGGTGGACGACAACGCCACGAACCGACGGGGCCTTCGAGCATACCTGTCTGCGTGGGGCTGTGAATCCACCGAGGTCGCCCTCGCCGACGAGGCAATGGTTGCGCTGCGGAAAGCAGTCGATGAAGGCGACCCGTTCCAAATCGTCCTGCTGGACAACCAGATGCCCGGAATGGACGGTGAGACTCTCGGCCGGAAGATCAAGGCCGATCCGCAATTATCCGATGTGCCTCTGGTTATGCTGACCTCAACAGCGCAGCGCGGCGACGCCAAGCGTATGCATGAAGCCGGATTTGCGGCGTATCTGACCAAGCCTGTCAAACAGTCGCAACTGCTCGACTGCCTGCGAACGGTCACGGGCAAG
>CAZSLS010000364.1:0-4164 GCA_964607575.1 uncultured Planctomycetaceae bacterium
CTGCGCGAACTGGTCGCCACAGCCCCGGTGCGTTTCGGATTCTTCAGGAATTCCCAGAATATACCCATCAGTCTGCTTCTCCAGAACCCGAGGATACACAAACCGACTTCAAAATGCAAAACCGCCGAAAAACACGGTCGATTGATAGTAAGAACATTGCGGGTTACATTAAGCGTCCTCAGGATGAAGGCGTCAGCCTTGGAGAATTGATGACTCATATGCGGTCGGTTGGATTGGGCGCCGTTATTGTCACCGCGATCTGCGTGGGCGGTTTTGCATTTGTCGTGGAGATCTGGTGGGCGTTGCCGGCGGGCGTTAATGTCGCGGCGTTTCTGTTTTACGGATTCGACAAGTACCGGGCGATTCGAAAGGGCTGGCGGGCGCCTGAGGCCGTGCTGCTCGGATTCGCCCTCGCCTGCGGAGCTCCGGGTTCATTCATTGGACAGTGCGTATTCAACCACAAGACATCGAAGACCAGTTTCAAACGAGCATTCTGGATACTGACAATTGTGCAGGCCGCGGCGATAACCGCCCTGATTATCCATCTGCGGGGGAATTGGTGAAACGAATCAACTCCGGGTGTGTCGCTGTCTGATTACCGGCGGCCGGTAGGTGCGTTGGTTATCAGTTTCAGTATGTTTGCAGTTGGGACGCACTGTTTGAAGACCATTTGGAGGTTCTTCTGGGTGTTTTTAGTCTGCGTGTAGTACACCGAAGATGTGCTGGCGACCATGGCGGCTACGTTTCCGCGGTCGTCGAATATGGGACCTCCGCTTGAGCCTTTTGCGAAGTCCGCGGTAATCGCGACCATGTTGGTTCTTCCACGCTTTGTTCGCCGCTTGCTGTAGCGTGAAATCACGCCTTCAGTCAGGCTGTAGAACCGATGCTGCGGATGACTGATCGCGGTTACCTCCGTGCCTATCGGCGTGTCCGGCGCCAGGGGGAGGGGTTTGAGTTTCGCCCCGCCCATATCCAGTTGGAGGATAACTATGTCATCACTTCTGCTGGCGGCCAGGACTTCCTTTACTCCATAGGTCTTCCCATCATGCGTCATGGCGACGAGTGCTTTCTTCTCTTTGTTCTCGAAAAGGTGGTAGTTGGTGGCGATGGCTCCAGTCGAGGTCAGAGCGAACCCGCTTGCGGGGCTGGCGTGCCATTTGACGCACTTATTGCACTTGTGAAGCCCGGCGACGATCAATACGCTGGATACGTTCCTGCTGTATATTTCCGGACGCGCCAACCGCCTGGTAAGGCGAGCCGGGAGGGACAACTTGCATTTGGTTCGGTTAAGTTGTTTGGCCAGGTCAGCCATCGGAACAGCCTTCTTGCTATCGGCGAGTTTCGTCGCTTGGATGGTGAGGTTTCGCATACGCGCGTAATCGTCCGGCGCACTGCTTTGTGCGTGGGTGTCGTGGGGATCTGCGGTGACTTGCGACGATCGCGGGCCGATCAGGTGGTCGGGCGTTCGAGTGCAACCTGCTCCCGTAAAGACCATCGCTGCGACGATCACAATAGCTGTCATTGTCGCACCAGACACCATCCGACTTATCTGAATAATCATTCGGTTCTGCTCCTGGGTGGGTTGTTTGCTTCTGATTGTGATACTGTCGCCTAAAAACCGATCAAAAACAAGACGATAGCATCTATTTGGGAACGTAGAGGAGGTATGCTCCGCACCACGCAAGCAGTCCGATGACCAGAGCGATCAGGCCCAGGACCCTGCGTTTCGGAGTGGCCAGCCAGAGAACGATACCCGTAAGGCAGGCAAGTAGAAGGCAAATAGCGGTCAGATCGATCAGCGTCCGCCATATCGCGCCCGTGCTGGAGCCTTTGTGCAGATCGAGCAGAGCGGTAGTGACGGACGCAGGCTCGTTCATTATCTCCATCTGTCCGTCGGACCGGTCGATCGTGATGTCGGTGCGCCCGCCCGGCCGTTTGAATGTCAGTTCGATTACATCGGGGTCGGCGTTGTATTCGTCGAGCAGGCCCGTCATGCCGCACTCATCCCTGAGATAAGAAACGACTTCTTCCTGCCGGGCGTCCCTGATTATCTCGGACGGTGCGGTGCGTTCGATGGTGTTGTCTTCGGGACCCTCCGAATCGAACATCGCTTCATTGTTCAGCATGAACCCGGTTACGGCGAAGAAGACCATAGCGCCCGCCGCCAGCATCGAGCAACAAACGTGAGTGATGCGGGTTACGGCGATTGCTTTTCGAGTTATTGGATTCATGGGTGTCTACTTTGCGGGCCCGTACCTGGCCCAGGCTCCGTCCGATTCATTGTTCCCCGCCATGCGCGCCGAGTCGGGTGACGTTCCGCAGTTGATATTCGCTCTCATGGAAACGCGAAAACCGCCTTCGCGATTGATTTCGATGAAGACCCCGTAGGTTCCCTGCTTGACGGGCTTACCGTCGTCATCCCGTCCGTCCCACAACAGCGTATAGGACCCGGCCGGACGCGTGCCCCGCGAGACGGCGCGTCGCGTTTTGGCGCGGTAATTCCGCCCCGTGCTGTACCAACCCCGGAGCTCCTTGTCATATTTTGTCTTCCTCTCGACCCACAGCGCCAGCGTCTTCACCGGCTTGCCGCTGGGACTTACGATCATGACCCCAACGTAAGGTCGGTGGTATTTCTTCTTCTTTTTCTTTCTCGAAGGCGGGTTCTTCTTAAGGGTCAGCCCGATCTTAACGTTGTAGCCTTCAGGCCAGCGGTTTTGGTCAGAGCCCGCAGCAACCGCGGGCTTAGGCGTGTCAGGGGATTTTGCGGATTCCCCAGCCGCCCATTTGCGGCTGCGATACTTCTTTCCCGCAGAGTCAACTATCAGGCATTCAACGTGCAACAGTCGATTAATCAGAGCTACTCCCTTACTGGGCGTAAGTACGCACAGGGCGGTCGCCAGCGCGTCGGCGGTCATCGTGTTGTCCGCCACTACAGTCGCGCTTACCACTCCGTCAGCCGGTCTTCCGCTGCGCGGGTCGATGATACGCGAGTATCTCTTCGACCCGATCTTGAAGTGTCGTGCGTACGATCCGCTGGTGGCTACCGATTTATTGGCCAGCCGAAGCGTCGTCATCGCCGGAGCGTTGTTCTCGCTGCGAAACGGATCGGCTATGTCCACCAGCCATTTGTTTGCATCATCCCCGGACGCCGACCATGTTGCGATGTCCCCGCCGATGTCAACCAGCAGTCCGGTGGCCTGGGGGGTCTGTTTTCTTCCTGCGGCCAGGGCTTTGTCAATGATGTATCCCTTGGCCAGACCGTCGGCCATAAGATGCATCTTGCTCGATGGTTTCACCGTTTGAGATCTGGTATCCAGACGCCAGGCGGTTTTCTTGAGACGCGCGGTCGCTTCGGTCAATTGCCTGGATGTCGGTAACTGGTTGGACTTCGCTGCGTTTTTCCATAACGCGAACAGTTCTCCCACGTTTGCGTTGAAGGCTCCGGCGGTTCGAATCCGCCATGAGTTGCAGGCCTTCATGACGTTGTAGAGATCCGTTGAACACTTGAACTCGTTCCGAGCGGTCGCCATTCGGCTGATTTCGCTGTTGGGAATCCGAGAGTTAAGGATCTTATCGAGCCTCTCGATTTCAGCCAGGACGGCTCGTTCGCAGGCTTCGGCCTGGGCTCGCGAGGCGCCCAGCACCTTCAGGTCAAACGATGTGCCGAGTATGTGGTCTCGATGAAATGAGTATTCACCTTCGGCGGCTGGAGCGTTGCGCGCCGTTCCGGCGACCAGAGCGAAAATGACAGTCGCCAGCGCTGTTGCGGATGTCGCGCGAGATGGTCTCAGTATTCCATATTGCATGGTTTGGGCCTGCTCCCCGGCGGATGATCCGCCATTTGTGCTCCAGGAGTTTCGCTCAGGAATTGTTCGAAATCAAGGATATCTTATTGTCGCATCAAGGCTACGGCGTCGCTGTGTGGAAGGTCTCTCTTTCCGTGTGCCCCGCAGTCGGATGCGTGCGGCATTTTTTTTCAGTTTGAGCTCAATCGGATTTGCCCGCCGTCTATCTGAATCTTACGTTTTGTCCGGTGGCCGATGACTGAACATCGTGTTCGGCGTCGGCGTCAGGGCGTTGATTTCGGCAGGGACCCACCGGCCCGGTCGATTGCTCCCGGTCCCCGGAGGGCGAGGAGGAGAAAAATAATGGCTACGCGAATTA
>CAZSLS010000365.1:0-4163 GCA_964607575.1 uncultured Planctomycetaceae bacterium
CCGCAGAACCCCTGTGCATGCTATCTCGAAGCGAGAATGACGGGCTTCAACGCACTGGCCCCGGCGCCGAAAGACCCTCGCGTCGCCAAGAGTGCAGCCAAAGATGTACGCCTGGAAAAGGGCCCCGCATATAACCAGATCGCCAAGCGTGAGTCGAAGGTCGACATCAAGCAGGACTGGCCCACGTATCGCCACGACGCTGCTCGCAGCGGGCGGGCGAGTACTACCGTGCCTGCGGAACTCAAACAGGCATGGCAAGTGAAGCTTGGCGGCAAGCTGACCAGCCCCGTAATCGCAGACGGCAGGGTTTTCGTGGCGTCTGTAAACACGCACACGGTCCACTCGCTGGACGCAGATTCCGGTAAGCCTTTGTGGAGTTACCAGGTCGGCGGACGCGTCGACTCGCCCCCGACCATCCACCAGGGCCAGGTCCTCTTCGGATCGACTGATGGGTGGGTTTACGCATTGTGTGCTTCGGACGGGCGATTGGCCTGGCGATTCCGCGCCGCGTCAATGGACCAGCGAGTGATGGCCAACGGGCAGATCGAATCGGTCTGGCCGGTTCACGGCAGCGTACTCATTCGCGACGGCGTACTCTACTGCGTTTCAGGGCGGTCGATGTTCCTGGACGAAGGTTTGCGCCTCTGGCGCCTTGACCCCAAGACCGGGCGTGTGCTGTCGCGGACCGTGCTCGACGAGAAAGAGCAGGAAACGGGCAAGGACCTCCACGAATACGTAAGTTGGCTGAACATGCCGACCGGACTACCGGATATCCTCTCGTCTACCGGGCCGCTGGTTTACATGCGCGGCCAGGCGTTCGGCCTGGACGGTAAGCGTCTTCCGCTCAAGCCCTTCCCCCGCGGAGCCAATGCCGACGCCGGGGCTCCCGAGCCTGTGCAAACCGCCAAATATTCCCATCTGTTCTCGCCGACCGGTTTCCTGGACGACGCGTGGTGGCATCGTTCGTACTGGATGTACGGGAGCATGTTCGTTAGCGGATGGTGCGGATATTACCGCTCGGGAACCGCCGCTCCGGCGGGGAGGATCATGGCGTTTGACGACGAGCAAATCTACGGTTTCGGACGCAAGCCGCAGTACTACCGATGGGTCACTCCGATCGAACATCACCTGTTCGCCACGAACAAGAAGGACCCGCAGTCGGGTCCGACAAACACCGCCGGAGGCAAACCATCGATCGTGCGAATCGCAAAGTCCAGGAGCCTCAATCCCGCCAACAAACCGGTAACCGTCGAGGCCTGGATCAAGGCCGACAAGCCCAACGGCGTGGTCCTGGCGCGGGGCGGCGAGGGAACGGGCTATGTGCTCTATATCCAGGGCGGGCGGGCGAAGTTCGCCGTCCGAAGCGGCGGGAAACTCGTCACGCTTTCGGGCAAGGGTAAGATCGTCGGGCGGTGGACGCATATCGCCGGCGTGCTGAACGGTGACAGGAAAATGCAGGTATATGTGGATGGTAAGTTGGCGGGATCGGCCCAGGCTGCCGCCATGATTACCGCCAATCCGCAGGAGGGTATGGAGATCGGGGCTGACGATGCCAGCATTGTCGGCAACTACAACGGCGCCATGCCCTTCACCGGTCTGATCGACGAGGTGAGGGTCTATCGACGGGCGCTGGACGCGACCGAGATTGCCAAACACGCATCCGGTCCGGGCGGGCCGACCGGCGACGAGGCGAACCTCGTGTTGGCCTGTTCGTTTGATGACGGTAAGGGCTCCGATGCGTCGGGCAACAAGAATCATGGTGCGGTTACGGGCGGTGAGTTCGCGGCGGGCAAGAGCGGTAAGGCGATGAAGTTTTCCGGCGGTAGGATAGGCGGCGCCAGTCCCCGGCGCGGGTTCAAGGTCAAACATGCCTGGACCTCGGACCTTCCGCTGCTTGCGCGAGCGATGATTCTGTCGGAGAAGACGCTTTTCGCCGCGGGACCGGCGGACCTGGTCGATGAAGAGAAGGCTGTAAGGGCTCTCGATGACCCGGCGACCAGAACCGGTCTGGCCGATCAACTTGCCGCCATCGAAGGCAAGGCCGGCGCGCATCTTTGGGCGGTCTCCACGGTTGACGGCGAGAAACTCTCCGAACTGAAACTCGACAGCGTGCCGGTCTTCGACGGGATGGCCGCCGCGGGCGGGAAGCTATACATCGCCACGATCGACGGAAAAGTAGTCTGCCTCGGGGCTAAGTAACTATCCCGGCGATGTATATCCGTTAAAGCAGCGCTATAATACTAATGACATGACTCACGGATTAGCGGAACTTACCAAACGTATTACCCGGGAGGCGATGAGGGTCGCCACCGAGATGACTACCTTGCGCCGGGAGATTCATGCGGCGCCTGAGGCGGGTTTTTCCGAGCAGGGCACTTCAGCCCGCGTGGCCGAGATTCTGCAGGCCGCCGGGCTGGACGTTCGCACCGGTGTAGCGGGCACGGGGGTAGTCGCAACTCTCTCCGGCGCTGCGCCCGGAAAGGTGGTAGCCTTGCGGGCCGACATGGATGCCCTCCCGATTACCGAAACCACGGGCAAGCCTTACGCATCTCAGCATCGCGGGCTGGCCCACGCGTGCGGGCACGACGGGCACGTGGCGATGCTGGTCGGGGCCGGTCTGATCCTCGCTGCCATGCGGGACGAACTCGCCGGCGAGGTCCGCCTGCTGTTCCAGCCCGCCGAGGAAGTCGGCGCGGGCGCCCGGACGATGATCGGCGCCGGCGCCCTTGGCGAGCCCCTGCCCGAGGCCATATTCGCCCTGCACGCCTGGCCGGGCCTGCCGGTAGGTATACTCGGGTCCAGGCCCGGTCACATGACCGCGTCCAATGACCTGTTCACGCTGACGGTGACGGGTATCGGCGGGCACGGCGCCAGACCCCACCTGGCCAGGAGCCCGATCCTGGGTGTGGCGGAACTTGTCGCCAGGATCAGCGACCTGACGAGAATCGGCGACGACGTCAACCTGCCCCGCGCAGTCAGCATTGGAAGCATGCACTCGGGCAGCCGGGCGAACGTGATACCCACCGAGGCGGTCGTTGAAGGTACTATCCGAGCGCCGAACGAGGCGGTTAGAGATGAGCTGTACGCCGAGATTCGCGGTATCGCCCGCGAAGTGGCCTTGGCGCAGGACCTGCAGGTGGTATTCGATGCTCATGTATATTGCCCGGCGGTGATGAACGATCCGCGCCTGTTTGAGATATTCACCGAGACCGCCGGCGAATTGTTCGGGCAGGGCGGATGGATCGAGATGGATCGCATGTCGATGGGTTCCGAGGATTTTGCCTGCTACCTCGATCACGTGCCCGGCCTGCTGGTGCGTATCGGTACGGGCGAAGAAAGCGGACAATTGCATACCGGGAATTTCGATTTCGCCGACGGCGCGCTGAGAAGCGGCGCCGCGTTGCTGGCAGCTCTCGCCGCTCGCGCCGCCGAGGGAGCCGAACACCCATGATGCCATTTACCCGAAATGATGCCCCGACGATCGGAACAGAGGAAGAGTTCCACCTGATTGATCCTCATACCGCGGAACTGAAGTGCGGTATCGAGCAACTCATCGATCGGCTGGACGGAGACATGCAGGCCAGCACGTGCTACGAGCTGTTCCAGTGCGTAATCGAGAATCGTGTGGGCGTGTTTGCTACGGTCGACGAGTTGGTGGCCTCGGCGCTGGACGGAAGACGGAAGCTTGCCGAAGCGGCCGGGCCGATCGACTTGTGCGTGGTCGCCGGGGCGAGCCATCCGTTCGGGCAATGGCGCGATCTGCCCGTCGCCGATGACGAGCACTATCGCAAAGTAGTTGACCAGTACGGCTACCTCGCCAAACGGTTGCTGTCGTTCGGGTTGCACATACACGTCGGCGTGAGGTCCGCCGCCGAGGCGATCTACGTGATGGCCCGCATGCGACCGTGGGTATACGCTCTGATGGCGATGTCAACCAACTCGCCGTTCTTCGAGGGTATGCAAACCGGTCTGCACTCGACGAGGATGCACCTGTTCGGTTCCATGCCCAGAACGCTCCTGCCACCGCGATTTGAGACGTGGGATGATCTCGTTACGCATTACGAGACGCTTTACGCCTCGGGCGACGTGACCCGCCCCGGAGAGTTGTGGTGGAATATCCGCCCCCAGCCGCCCCTGGGAACCGTCGAACTCCGCGTACTGGA
>CAZSLS010000366.1:0-4157 GCA_964607575.1 uncultured Planctomycetaceae bacterium
ACAGTCAACGTCGTGAGTCTGGTTCGTGTCATCATCGTAGATTGCTCCTTTCAATGAGCCCCAAAGATAATGTTGTGCGTGATTCGTGGTCTGGGGCTCATTATCCGCTATTGGTCGGGTCTACTCCAGAGGCTTAAGGCTTTTTTCGCAGTTTTTTCTTGCCGCCGACCAAATGGCGTCCGGGGCGCCCATCCGATGAGATCAGAGCTTCTTATACTCTTTGCGGACCTTGCGTATCTTGGCGATACCCTTGAGCATGACGCGGAAAACCTTCGGCGTCAACCAACCTGCGATCGCCGAGCAAAGGATGATCAGGCCCGTATTGACCCGAATATTCTTACCGTAAAGCGAGAAATCGCACCCATTGCCCCACTGCAGCGCCAGCAACAGCACCCCTGCCAACAGCAGCAAACCGCTGACGATTGCCAGAATGTACCCGTTAATTTTCTTGAGAATCATATCAACTCCCTGATTGTTCAGCGTCCAAAGACCGCCACCGACGGCGCCAGGAATTCCATGATACCGTCATAGAACAGAATTACCACCAGCGAGCCCACCGCCAACCATGGTCCGTAAGGCAGTTCCCGCTGCCTGCCTGAAGCCAGCAGGTGCAGCGCCCACAGCAGCGCGATCATCGGCGCGACGAAAAAGACCAACGAAGGAGTGATCCATCCGCAGATCGCCCCGACCGCCGCGAGAATATGAACGTCGCCCAGACCCATCGCCTCCTTACCGAATCCCAGTGTTCCGAAAATACGTATGCCCCATATCCAGGCCCCGCCAACGAGATAGCCCACCACGGCGCTCTCCAGACCGACCAGATTGCCCGCAAACCGCCAGCCCGGCCGCCACGTGTAGTTGGCGTTTATATACTCGGCGCGGGCATCGTTAAAGTACTCCCACGCGGAACTGGCGAAACCCACTTTCGTCACCAGCAGATACGCCCCGACCGCCAGGATCAGCGCGGGCGCCAGGAACAGCACCTCCCACAGAATCTCCAGGCGGGGATTCACGCCGTGGTCTTTGGTGATCGCCACTGCCGGCGGGGGGGGGCGTCTGTCCAGCAGTCCGCGTTGTATCAACCCCATCCGCCGAAGCATCAGTGACATCAGAACCCCCGCCATACCGCCCATCGCCACCACGCAAAGAACGATCGCCCGATTGGTCAATACCGCTCCGCCCGGTAGCGAAGTCGTCGGTCTCACCATGAAATATCCGACCGTGCCGAGAACGACGACGGGCGTCAGGAAGAGTATCTCCCCGAAGATATCCGAAATAACGCTGCTCTTGGCGGCGGTGTCCGGTTTCGCCGGCGGGGGGGGCTGGGCCTTGTCCTTCTTCTTTTTCTTTTTCTTCTTGCTCCTCTTCTTCATGGCCTCGCGGGCCTTGTTGCTCTTGGGGGGCTTGGTGGTTTCCTCCCGCTCTTCGGCGGGGTCGCTCTGGAGAATGGGTCTGTTCTCGGCGTCAATGAAACTCTGCTGCAACCACCCCTTTCGCAGGAGGATCAGCGAGATCGCCAGCCCGACCAGAGCCCCCAGCCCCGCGGCCCCCAGTCCCGGTGAAACCGGTGAGAGCATCTGCGGCGCCGGCGGGCTGAAGGTTGCCGCCAGCAGCCCGATGACCGATACCGCCCAGCATACTTCCAGCGGAACGATCCAGTGTTCGATGTCGATAATCGCACACGCCAGCAGCCCCGCCACCAGCGCCCCGTATGCAATGAACGTGATCCACGAGTCGGGGAATTCACCCACGCCGTCGCGCATTCGCAGCACGAAATAACAGAAGTAGAGCCCGCCGGCAAGAGCTGCAGTTACCGCCTCGATCACCAGATACCGCGGGGATATCGGGTTCTTGCAGTGGCGGCATTTTCCCCTGAGTACCAGCCAACTCAACAGCGGTATGTTGTCGTACCACTTGATCGCATATCCGCACGAGGGGCAGCGGCTGCCCGGGAACACCAGGGACTGGCCCCGCGGGAGACGATAAATAACCACGTTCAGAAAGCTGCCGATGCACGCCGCAAAGGCCACAACGAATATTAGATTGATCGTATCCACGGGGGGTTTTCCTGTTTCAAAGGCTTTTCTGTGCCCTATACCCTATCGTACTTCCGCGGACAATAACTCAAGTTCGCCTTGGGGCGAACCTCAACCGCGCCCGCGCATCTGGAGCCCGAACAGGCGGATGAAACCAGTCGCGTCGGCGGGCGTGTACTCGTCGCCCATCGTGAAACTGGCCAGATCCGTGCTGTAAATGCTCTTGGGCGAGGTGACTCCGGCGACGGTGGCGTGTCCCTTGAAGCACTTTATCCGCACCCATCCGGTGACGTTCTTCTGCGTCTTGGATACGAAGGCGTCCAGGGCCTTCCGCAGGTCGCAGAACCACTGACCGTTATAGACCATCTCGGCGTATTTCAGGCCGATAAACTGCTTGTAGTGCAGCGTGTCCTTGTCCAGCGTGATCGATTCGAGCGCCCGATGCGCCGCGTACAGGATCGTACCGCCCGGGGTCTCGTAGGCGCCGCGAGACTTGATGCCCACCAGGCGATTTTCGACCAGGTCGACCTGCCCTACCGCGTGCTTACCGCCGATTGCGTTGAGCTTTTCGATGATATCGTGGCCGTCAAGGCGCACGCCGTCAACGGCGATCGGCACGCCGGATTTGAAGTCGATCTGCACGTATCCGGGCCTGGCGGGGGCCTTGCTTACCGGTACGGACATCATCCACAGATTGTCCTTCGGCTCGTTGGCGGGGTCTTCGAGGTCGGCGCCTTCGTGGCTGATGTGCCACAGGTTGCGGTCTCGCGAGTAGATCTTCTTCTTCGTCACCGGGATCGGGATGTTGCGGGCCTTGGCGTATTCGACGGCCGCTTCCCGGCTGGTCAGCTCGAATTCGGGATCCTTCCACGGCGCTATGATCTTCAGCTTCGGAGCCAGCGCCATGAACGCCAACTCGAAGCGGACCTGATCGTTACCCTTGCCCGTGGCGCCGTGCGAGACGGCGTCGGCCTTTTCCTTCTTGGCGCAATCGACTTGTGCCTTGGCGATCAGCGGGCGGGCGATGGACGTTCCGAGCATGTAGGTGTGCTCGTAGATCGCCCCGGACTGGAGCATCTTGAAGCAGTATTGCTCGGCGAATTCCTTCCTGAGGTCGACCACCACGCACTTGTCGGCGCCCGAGGCGAGGGCCTTTTTCTCGATACCGTCGAGTTCGCCGGAGCCCTGTCCGACGTCGGCGGCCATCGCGACTACCTTGCATCCGTACTTGTCCTTCAACCACGGGAGGATCACCGAGGTATCCAGTCCGCCCGAATACGCCAGAACGATTTTCTTGATTTTCTTTATCTTCGATTTCTCAGCCATCGATACTCTCCTGCTCTGCGAATGAAAGCAACATTCTACGCACTTGGTCCCCGCACGGGAACAGAATATGCGAAAAGTCATCTGATTTTAGAACGTCCTTTTTCCCGACCGGATTAGTCCCGCGCGTATGTTGTCAGTATCTGCCCCGCTTCCTGCGCTACATCATACTTACCTTCGCCGACAAAATAACCCAACCGCCAGTGACGGAAAACCTGCAAACTTAATGCGTTCTTTCGCGGTAAATCCACTGCCGACGCCGTTAGCTGTTAGCGGCCTCGGTCACTTCAGTGAACCAGGCGAATACCACCATCGCTATCAGCTACTTGCCCTGTCGTAGATCCTGTCGTAGATCCTGTCGTAGATCCTGTCGTTAGATCCTGTCGTTAGATCCTGTCGTTAGATCCTGAGCAAGCGAAGTGCGTCGAAGGGAGCGCAGTCGAAGGGAGCGAAGTCGAAGGGCCAGTTGTCGTTAGATCCTGAGCGAAGTCGAAGGGCCAGTTGTCGTTAGATCCTGAGCGAAGTCGAAGGGCCAATTCCCAGTTGCCAGCTTTTATGAATTGACCCTGCAAAAATAGACCAAAACGCCTTATTTGCTATTTTAAGGGCTGTTGTAAACCACGACGTAGTCCGGCTTGGGACGACGAAGCTGCAAGCGAAGACGCCAGGACGAAGACGGGACCCCGGCACAGAGAAATACGACACCTTCGGGCTGGCCGCAATGCGCGCACAATGTCCGCCGGCCCCTAAGTCAATATTCACTTGTAAACTCTTGCTTCTTGCCACACCAGTCCGCCC
>CAZSLS010000367.1:0-4157 GCA_964607575.1 uncultured Planctomycetaceae bacterium
ACTACCTATCTTAACAATCGTCCTCGGACCCCTATGTAAACTAGTTTACACATTGCCTTGGCCACTCGGACCATTTTGGCCATTTGAGTTAAGGACTAAAATCTCGCCGAATCACATAAGTTCCTGGATCACCCAGTACTTACGTGGTCCGGGGAGGCCGGGACTACCCCAGGAAGCCTCGTGCAGGCAATGCGCTATGTTTGCAACCGAATCAACACTCGGCGCGAGCGACCGCGTTTTTGGGCATTTCGGTTATCAGGCTCCGAAGACCTCAAACCGAGGATGAATCAGCATCGTGAGGCCCCTGCTCAGCACGGTTTGGGGGCTTGCCCGGATTAGCGTCTTCTCGTGTGCCGTACATGCCACAATCTGTAGGAGGAATCGCTACAGCATCCGTCCCGATCACTTGAGGGCGGACAGCAGAGCCGATATCCAGTTCTACGGATGCAGCCGATATCCAAAATGCCGAACGATCATCAACATCGATTGACAGAAAGGCGTTGCTCGACTAAACTATGAATGTACTGTCGGTCCGACCCTCGCGGTTGGATCGGAAGTGCGGAAGGTCTGGTCTCCCCCCACCAGGCCTTCTTTTATGCGCTCACTGAGCTCGTGGCAAACTTGCTAATCGCCCTGATTAAGGGGAAGGTGCAGGGAAAGGGGATTACGGTATGACTAAAAAAAACCGTAAGCGGGCGGCGCCTTTCGACGCCGCCCACGTGTCTTATTCAGAGGCATTAGTTAATGTGTGCGACTCATTCTGCTTGGGCAAAGGACTAAACGACTTCAGTTCACGCCCGAACCGGACGCAAGCACGACAATCCTCGTGGCAAGCCGGTCCTTTCGACGCATCACAATCCACGGCTTGGGTCCGGCGGAAGCGGCGGCGAATAGTACAACTCGTAATTCCACCAATTTGCAATGAACCCATCCTTGGTACGATAATTCTTACCTTCGAGCTTCGTCACAACTGGAAAATGACGCAAGAACAGCTTCTGGAACGCTATACCAAACAACCCTGCCCTCCCAGCCGCCGTGTTCCAGAGTGCCCAACTCAGATCCTCGTCATAATCCTCAACCCGGAATCTTATATTCCAAACCCGCATTCTGGCGAACGGATTTTTACTCTGCATCTGCTCGACTGTACTAGGGATCAATAACTTAAAGGACGGCGTTCTTGGCCCGCTTTGGGGGCTGTCAGAGGGGGCGTACTCGACACACCAGGAATCTCCTTCACTTTTTGGTCCACTGATCTTCCGTTTGAAACCCTTCGCTGTTGGCAAGACCGAAGCTGGACTCCTGCTTCTTGCCGGGGAGAAGCGAGGGCGTGCTTTGGTGACCTTCGTTGCGAGAAGCAACATCGCGTGATGTTCCTCTAGGTGAGCGGCAAGCCCTGTCTTGAACCACTGGCGGTCAAAGACCCAGAGGGCCAGATCGCTGTTCTGTGTGTAGACGAGGAAGACCAAGCTTTTCGGGAACCAGTGGATCATTGAGATAAATGATTGCCCCGCGGGTGTTCGACCGGTCTTGGTGTTCTCTTTCTTAGCAACCCCAAACATCTGAAATACCTGCCGGACATGTTTCTTTTCGTATTCATCGTTCGTGTCAAACATGTAATAGTAGCGACGGTGTATTCCGCGGAGCTTGCCATTGTCGAACAGGAGCATTGTGAACCGAGGGTGTTCGACCTTGGTGGCGTCTTCGTCGTTCGAATACCAGCAGAATCTCTTTGCTGACTCTCTAGGCCAGTCGCTCATGACAGCATGGAGCGTCAGCAACTTCCCGTTATCCCGAGATCCCTCTGCACGTTTGCCTAGACGCCATCCATTTTGCTGCACGACCTCTTGAAGAGAACTCCCGAAAGCCATGCCAGCTACAGGTAGACCAGCTTTTAGATAGTGCTGCGAGGTAACGCGGCATACGTCATCTGCTACCGCTTGTACCGGTGTGAGCGCCTTTGCCACCGGTTTCGGATTCGCCACAGGCTTCGCCACCGGTTTCGGCTTTGCCACAGGCCTTGCCACCGGCGTCGGCTTCGCTACAGGCCTTGCCACCGGTGCCGGCTTCGCTACAGGCTTTACCATCGGTGCCGGCTTCCCAGGCGAGCGGGCGTCGGGCTGCGAGTTATCATTCGATTGGGCCAGTTCTTCGGAGGTTATGGACCAGTTCGGAGGCATCCACAGCCATACTGCGATAGCAATGGCGAGCCCAACTCCAGTAACGCCAATTACAATCCACTTGGTGTGAGACGGTCGCGGCGGGAATCGCTGCTCATATCTGGACAAAGACGGTTGCTGATTATGAGTGCGCGAAACAGTTCCGGTCCTCGGTGCCACTTCCAGGGGTGGCGGAGCGACAGTAGCAGAGGCCGCTTGTGGTGGTTTCACAGTTGCACGCAAGGACAGGCCGCGGACCATCTCCGCAAGTTGCCACGATTGCTTATCTGCGGATATCTGGTCGCTTGGGCTGATTTTGCCCTCACTCGCAAGTTTTTTGAGGCTGCCGCCCGAGTATGGACCGTACATCTTACCTTCACGTTTCAGCCAATATTCCTGTGCCATATGATGCTCCCTTTGACGTTCACAAGAGTCCCCGGCGAATCCCCACGGTTGTAGAATGCATAAGAAAAGGGACACCGCCGCCGTAACCGTCAGAGGGACCGCCAAGCCCCGCGTGGACCACGAACAACGATGCCCCATGCGGGGCATCAGCGGTAGTCGTGTCCACAGTTGATCGGCTGGCGGTTTTCTAACGGTACACTACACGATGATACGTCTATTCAATTGTCTCGGATCATGTTAACTCTCTCTCGGCTGTGCGCCAACTACGAAATATCAGGATTTTGTTAGGGTCGAGTACGGCAGCGGTTATTCTCGCTCGATGCACGTCACCTCGATCGACGCTGGCCGCGTCGATACTGTCGCACGTGAATGCGCGTTCCCTTGGATGAGCGTCGGGAATGTTTCCGAACTCGCTGAATACGCCCCGGTCGACCCGATGGCCTGAACTGGCCGATGGCGTTTAGTATCTGAAAAAGTCCCATTGATGAATACCTTTCTTGCAGGGGGAAATAAAAAGAGCCCGCCGGGGCGATGGCGATCACCGATGCCGGGCACGCCGGCATACGGTCTGTCCTTGAGGACCACCCCGGCGGATCAATGTTGTTCCAGCGACGATCATTGCTCGCGAAAGAAGCAAACGGCCCCCCAAGCGATCAGGCCCATGAACAGCACGTCCGACAAGGCGCAGGTGGTGATCACGGCGAGCACGCTGACCATCAAGCCGAGCATGGCCATTGCTATGGTGTCACGTTGCATGTAGGCTTACCTCGATTCCAATTCAAGTATGGCTCACCGACCGCCGCAGACCGCATCGAGCATTCCGTGCAGGGTTTGAGTCCTACGCGGCAATACATTCAGGGCGCGGCCTTTGATCGCCTCGGTAACGGCGTTGAACAGTCGCCAGGCGGTCCGACCGCCTTCGGTGAATTCGGGGTGGCGAGGACGCCGCCATTCTTCGACTACTTTCGGGATTGCTGTCGCCGGTATGACGCGGGCCTCCAGGGCCTTGACGATGATGTGATGTGCTCGCATGTGGCTCAGCTTGGTCGCCTTATACTTCGCTATTCTCTGGTCCTGCAGACCGCGAAGATCGCCCAAGCGGCCAACTGCAAGTTGCACCAGCCCGGGCAAATCGCGTTCGATGAATCGGGTGTGCCGACGGGCGATCTTGATCTCGCCTGAGAAACTGAGGTTGTCGCAAACGAACACGCCCGACCCCACGACCAAAGCGGCAGGAAAACTCTTGTCGTGGGAATTGCGAAGGCCAAGGACGAGCCCATAATCGCCGTGCTGTTGTCCGTTGACTACCTCAAGTAATCCAAAGTAGCGGTGCTGATCGGCCGACAGGGCATGCGCCTCGTTGGTGACTTTCAGTCCGACTCCGGCGAGCGAATCCTCGACCTGCTCAAGTAATCGATCATGGGCGATTGGCACCCACGTGGATGTTCGCTGCGGGGTCGTGCTGTCTGCAACTTGCTCCCGGTCAACTGTCCGGGAGCCGCAATGTAGCATCAAATTTAGCATGCGATCGCCTCCTTTTGTTTAGTGATGGGAGAATCCGATGGCGCCTTATCGGGCCTATACGGAGTGGTAATA
>CAZSLS010000368.1:0-4153 GCA_964607575.1 uncultured Planctomycetaceae bacterium
CGCTACTTAGCAAAAGCTATCCCAGGATTCATCCCGCTATGGGATGGCTGTGGTTTGCCTTGTTTTATTTGTTATCCTACTGCGCAGATCGGAGTACGCGGGCAAGAGCGGTCTTGGCGTTCATGGTCCTGTATTTCGCCGGTATCCCGAAGCGGACCGGCTACGGATGTGCTCGATTATGCATCCCGAGTACTATCGACCGACGTTTGAACGCAGTGACTGCACTCTCCGCGCAAAGAGCACGAAGACCGCCAAACCACGCAACTCAGTCAATATAGCATACCAGAGCCTTCCCTATGCGGCACATAAACGAAGCCGAAAGTCGAACACGCGCGGGGCCGCAGGCCACACACACGCGGGGCGAGACCGAAGTAAAGCGGAGGCGCAGCGAAGCGAATCGGCGCCCTGTCCGTAAACCCCGATAACTCATGGAATATGAAACTACCGGGCCTGCTGCAAGGCGACGGATAACCCTTGACCACCGCTCACAAAGCGAGAACAATGGAACCATTGAAAACGCCTGTCATACAAAAAGGGAAGATGATGGCCGTAGCGGCGGTGATAGCTGTCACCATGTCTTTGGGCGCGGCCGCTGAGCCACCGGCTGCCGTTCGATGCCGGGAACTCTGCTTCGAGTTTGTCGACGGGACTGTCGTTACCGGGCAAATCGGCGCCAAGGTAATCACCATTCAGATAGCGAGCGGAAACGTTTTGAAGGTCCCTGTGGCGGATCTGACGGAGTTGACCGTGGGACTCAAAGAGCAACGTGGGTCTGTCGAGCAGGCCAAACCGCAATGCAAGATCCGGGCGGGTGAATCTACACTTGTAGGAATCCTCGCCGTCAAGAAATTCCGGATCGCCAGCCCATACGGACCTGTTACCATGAAGTTGGATGCGGTCCACCGGATTTTCCCGGCCGTCAAAGCCACGCCGGGCAAGCTCGGCCAGTGGACCATCGAACTGCGTGACAAGACTCGCTTCAGAGGCATGCTGGTCAACAAGACGCTCCGTATCCAAACGCGCTATGGGACAATGGTCGTTCCGCTCGCTCAAATATGGAAGGTCACCTTCGCCGCCGACGGAAAGACCATTCGCGTGCAGTGCCGGGGTTCCGACCGGATCGTCGGCACGCTCGGACCGAAAACGACGATATCGTTCAAGACCGACAAGGGTAGAGCGGACATCCCAGCGGAAAAGATCGCTATGGTGGCAGTAGTTTATAACAGGCCCTTGACGCTCGCCCTCGGCAAGGGCGTAACGATGAAGCTGGTGTTGATTCCGGCGGGTAAGTTCCTGATGGGTTCGCCGAAGACGGAGAAGTATCGCAACAAGAACGAAGGTCCGCAGCGACAGGTGACTATCAGCAGGGAATTCTACATGGGCCTCTATGAGGTAACTCAAGCCCAGTGGCGAGCGGTGATGGGTACTGAACCGTGGGACGGTAAGACGTACGCTAAATCCGGCGATAACAACGCAGCAAGCTACATTAGCTGGGACGATGCGATTAAGTTCTGCGAGAAGCTCTCGAAACATATCGGTACGGGCAGGACGCATGTTCTCAAATCGGACGACAGGTTATGGACGTTGGCCGAAACGTACTACGGACACGGTAAGCACTGGCAACTGCTGGCAGCGGCCAATCCCAAATTGATTCCCACAGCGATGGTCGTTGGCAGGACCATCAAGATTCCACCACTGTCTTCTCAAAAGGTTGTACTCCCCACCGAGGCCCAATGGGAATACGCCTGCCGCGCGGGTAGTAATACGGCGTACAGTTTTGGAGATGATGCATCGAAGCTGGGCGACTACGCGTCGTATTACGACAAGACTTACGGCAAGGCGTTAGACAAAGACGCGAAGTACCCCCATCCTGTGGGCATGAAGAAGCCCAATGCGTGGGGCCTGTACGACATGCACGGTAACATGGGGGAATGGTGCAGCAACTGGTTCGCGGATTCGTACCCGAACGCGGATGTACGTGATCCGAAGGGGCCGGATTCCGGCAAGGACCGTATTCTCCGCGGCGGCTCATGGTACTACAAGGCGGAGTACTGCCGCGCTGCGAGTCGCTTCATGCTCCCCCCTGCCTCCCTCTACGACTACTTCGGTTTTCGGGTGGTGGTTGAGTCCGGCCCGGGCGCGGACTGAAATTGTTTAACCCTTGGTGGCAGGCGATGCGGCAAGCGGATAATGTGGGATGTGGGGCCATTTGCGATGTATCTGAACTGATATTCGGGGCTTATGGATGTGCCCGATTATGCCTCACGCGTAGTGTCGACGTTCGGGCGCAGCGACTGCACTCGCCGCGCAAAGAGTACGAAGATCGCCGGACCGAAGGCAAACAGCATGACCGAGACACCGGCTGCAAGCCCCCAGACCGTGTACATTCCACCGCAACAGTCGTCCTTGTGCCGCGCGTAAACATGGGCGGGCACGGCAACGAGCAGTTCCAGGACGCTGCCTGCCACAAGGAACCTGGTGACCCGGGACATCAACACCCGAGGTTCACGTCCGCCGCAGTAATAGGCAAAGAGGAATCCCCATAGAAGCCAGATCACTCCGACGGCCACAAATGCAATGACCATCGCCGTCGTCGTATCCAAGCCGCCTTGGCCTGATGTCCCGGATTGGGAAGTCAAGTGGTGAACAGTTTCATACGCGACTAACGACATGCCTGCAGCCAGTATGAGCAGCATCAGCAAGCCGATAAGCAGAGGCCATAAGAGGCTTCGTTTTGTGATCGGGCGACGGGTGGCGATACGTACTGGGATGACCAGCAAGGCGGCTTGGGCCAGGACCATTCCGCCAATCCAAATCCAAAGCGGTCCCAAGGCGAAGAATTCTCCTGCGTCGACGCGGCGGTCCCCGAAGGCCACCCACCACAGCGGTAAAGCGATGACCGCGAGAATCACCCCATACAGCCCCATGGTTAAAACCGCCCACCTCCACGCGCCCGATCGCCTCTCGTACGATGGATTTGTCATATGAGTCTCCCTGGGTTACAGGGAAACAGTGATCTATTTCAGCTCGCGTGTCAAGCGGTAATCGATGACGGTTCCGTGCCAAAGATATCCGCCCTAAGATGAAGCCGCCGCCTGTTTCTTGCTTTTCCTGGTCCTCGACTTGTCTTTCTTGTCTTTCTTGCTTTTTCTGGCGGCGGTCCTGTACTTACCGGGCAGCCTTTTTCTCTGCTCTTCGGTCAGGATTTTCGCGACCACTTCCGAGCGGATCGAGTGGCTGTGAAAACTGCCTTTGTACTTGGACATCGCCCGCTTCATGGCGACGACGTCCTTGCTGAGTTGGCTGTACCGCCCGGACGCGGCGATCTTGTCTTTGACGCCCTTGGCGCAGAGTTCACCTATGCGGGTCTTCTGGTCGTCGGTCAGCTTACAGCGGGCGAAGATGCGTATCGCCGATTCCTGCAGGTACTTCGCTTCAGCCGCCTGGCGGAGTTC
Organism: uncultured Planctomycetaceae bacterium; assembly: GCA_964607575.1. Classification (GTDB taxonomy): domain Bacteria; phylum Planctomycetota; class Phycisphaerae; order SM23-33; family SM23-33; genus BS750m-G57. Next base: position 3,456 of record CAZSLS010000368.1, read on the forward strand.
GGGCGTCAGAGTCTTGTCGACCGAAGCTTGCAGTTTGCGGCGGGCGTCCTTGAACGCGGTCTTGGACTCAACGTCTCCGCCTGAGATCAGTTCCATGGCAACGGTCTGACACTTCTGGTTCAGCGTTGCCTGGACTTCCCTGGGCAGAAACTTCCAGTACACGGCGGTATCGTATCCCTTGAGATATGCAGCCATACGGGCGGCTTTATGCTCGGCGGTAATTGCCCCGTCCAGTTCGGCCTTATGGTCGAGCTGCAGTTCCGCGAGTACTTTGAGTTGCACGCTTTTGCTCTTTTCGAGTTCCCTGATCTCGTCCTGCAACTTCTTGATCTGATCGTCGACGACCTTGATCTTCGGGCCGTGGACCTTCGCGAAATCCACGATGTCCTTATGCTGAGCGGTCAGGATTTTCTCGATCTTAGCCTGATCGTCGTCATTCAGATCATAGGTAGCGGTGTACCGCCGCAGTTGTTGCTGCACGATCTCCTTGGGATCGCCGGCTGCGACAGCGGCGAACGCCGGCCTGCCCCTGGCCCCGGCGAGATCCGCGAACGGGCCCATTAACGTCGCAGCCAGAACGACAGCTATCGCAATCCACTTCATCTTCTTCATGGTATTCATATTCCTCATGGTTTCTTGTTCTACCCGGGATTTCCCAGATGTCATTGCGCCCGCGACCATCGCGGGGCTTTCGCAAT
>CAZSLS010000369.1:0-4132 GCA_964607575.1 uncultured Planctomycetaceae bacterium
CGATTGACTTCCACCGCGTGCGACCAAGAAAAACCATTCGTCACGGCTGACAACCGCAGATTGACCTGGACTTATTGCAAAAGTTCCAATATGCTGAAACCGATATAGAGAATATCGCAGGGCCGATGCCTCTCGCCGAACATATGGCAAGGGCAGACCGGTATTTGCCTATCGTCCATGCCGGACATCTTGGCTCTATGTTTAATGTGCCCTCCGTGGGCGTTCCCAGCGGACCGGCAGGTCCAGGGAAGAGAAGGTGGTCAATTGAGTGCTGTCTGCTTTCGGCAAAACCGTTGGTTCGTTCTGCGGTGCATATCTACCATCGCCATGGTACTGAGCATACTGGGCGTCAGCATATCCGGTAGCGCCGGCCAGCGGTCTCCTGTTGGTCGCGAGCGTATCGAGAGTCCGCTGCTTGTTACGCAACTTCCCGCCAAACCGGCGCCGGCAGGAATAGCCCTGACGGGCGGAGGCATGCTGCGGGCACAATACGGGACCGGGGCGCGCCTGTGTGTCGTTTCACCAGACAAGAAGATACGCATCCTGGCGGAAGGGTTTCATAGTGCCTGCGAGGGATCGGTCTCTTTCGACGCGAAGCGCATTCTGTTCTCGGGCAAGAAGAAGGCCTCCGACCCATGGAACATTTACGAGACGGCAGTTGACGGCGGGAAGATTCGGCAGATTACGCGAAATACCGGAAACTGCCGCCGCGCCGGCTATCAGCCGAAGCTCTACACAATCGTCTCGCCCCAACCGTGGTATCAGATCACCTTCGTCAGCGACGCGGCGGGCAATATAAACGAATACAGCTCCGCCCGGGCCACGGACCTCTACTCGTGTAAGCTTGACGGGGCGAGCGTGCGAAGGATTACGTTCAATCCTTCGAGCGACATGGATCCGTTCGTAATGTCCAACGGGCGGCTGCTCTTTGCAAGTTGGCGGCGTTCGGGACTCGGTCGGGGCGTTCTGGGGCACGTGAGCCTGTTTGGTATGGGGATTGACGGAACCGACTACGCAGCCTTCTCGGGCGACCAGGGGCGACGGATCAAACACATGCCCTGCACGACAACGGGCGGGCTGGCGGTTTTTGTCGAGGCCGATCGCGTCGGATGGGACGGAGCGGGCTTCCTGTCACGAGTCAAACTCCGTCGCCCTCTCCATTCATACGGGCGGATCACGAAGGTCTCCGACGGGCTGTTTCACTCTCCGGCCCCCCTGCCGGACGGTAAAATACTGGTTTCGCGCCGCCCGGCCGACGGCTCGGGAACGCACGGCGTGTTCCGACTCGACCCGGTTACGGGCCGAAGCGAACTGATATTCGACGACCCGAAGCGCCACGACATCCACGCCACCATGATCCATAAGCGCAGCGAGCCTGACGGTCGATCCACTGTCGTTACCAGCAAAGACCCCAGCGGAAAGCTCTACTGCCTGAACGTCTACACCTCCGATCTGAAGGACCCCAAATGGACGCCGCCCGGAACGATCAAGAGCGTTCGCGTCCTGGCAGCGGTTCCCAGGAGTGTCCCGGCGGTCGACGGAATCCCGCCGCTGATTGGGCGACGGATTCTCGGGCAGGTTCCGATCGAGGCCGACGGTTCGTTCAATATCGAAGTGCCTGCCAACACGCCGATCGAACTGCAGACCCTTGACGCCGACGGCATGGCGCTGCGGACGTGCAGTTGGATATGGGCCAGGAACCACGAACCGCGCGGATGCATCGGATGCCACGAGGACGGAGAACTCACGCCGGAAAACCACTTCCAGAAAGCTTTCGAGCGCAAGAGCGTATCCCTGCGCCCGCCGAAACGGCGTTCGGTGGACTTCCGCCGCCACGTGATGCCGATAATCAAAGCGAAATGTGTGCCCTGTCACGGTCCGCGCGGGGCGCCCCCACGCCTCGACGGCGGGGATAAGCCGGTAAGAAAGAGCTCCTTCAACCGAGCCTACGAGAGCCTGCTGGCCTTGGAGAAATCCAGCGTAAAGGGAGATTTCCGCGGCAGATACGTTCATCCTGGACATGCACGCAAGAGTCCGCTGGTGTGGCATGTTTACGGGCGCAACACGGCGCGCGGTTGGGACGGCGCTATGATGAAGAAACGCATCAAACCTATTGCGCGTGGAAAAACCAAGCCGCTGAGCGATGCCGAGAAACGCACGTTCGTCGAGTGGATCGACCTGGGCGCAATGTGGAACGGAGAATCCAGGTGAAGTTGAAATACGTTTTAATGTCGCTGCTGCTGGTATCGGTCCCTGCGCTGGGAGCGCTTCCGACCTTCACCGACGTTACGAAGAATGCGGGCATCGAGGCGAAACACAGCTTCGGGGATTTCAAGCTCACCAACATCGTCGAGGGGACCGGCGCCGGGGCGATGTTCTTTGACTACGACGCCGACGGATGGCTCGATATTTACTTAGTCAATGGCTGCTGGCTGAAGGACGTCAACGACAACCGCGGGCGGAAGCTTCGCGGTAAGCTGGGTAACCGTCTTTACCGCAATAATCGCGACGGCACGTTTACTGACGTCACGAAGAAAGCCGACGTCGGCGACCAGGGATACGGAGTCGGATGCTCGGCGGCCGACTTCGACGCCGACGGCGATTTGGACATCTACGTCCTGAACTACGGGGCCAATGTCTTATATCGCAACAACGGCGACGGCACGTTCACCGACATTTCGAAAGCCTCCGGCTTGGCCGATGCTCACTGGAGCCTGTCGGCGCCATGGTTCGACTACGACAACGACGGTGATCTCGACGTCTACGTGACCAACTATCTCGAATACGACAAGGGCAAGTTCCGGGCCTTCTATCCCGCGGCGGGATATCCGGGCCCGCTGAGCTACAAAGGCCAATCCGACGCCCTGTACCGTAACAATGGCGACGGAACGTTCACCGACGTGACCAAAATCACCGGCCTGCACAATCCCGGCGGCAGGGGCATGAGCGCCACTGTCGCCGACCTCGACAACGACGGCCGCCTCGATATCTACGTCGCCAACGACGCCATGGAGAACTACTTCTACCGCAACACGGGCAAGGGTACGTTCAAGAATGAGGCGTTGGTCTGGGGGTTGGCGTTTGGGGAGGGCGGACAGGGCGTTTCCTCGATGGGGCCGACAATCGGCGATGTCGACCGCAACGGGAGGCTCGATATCTACGTGCCCGATATGGGTTACGGTTGCCTCCAGATGAATCGCGGTAAGTACTTTGAAGACCGCACCGCGCAGTCCAAGCTAGCTGTAGTCTGCGGTCAGTACACCGGTTGGGGAGGTCTGCTGCTGGATTACGACAACGACGGCTATCTGGACGTGTTCATCGCTAATGGCAATGCACACCACGAGTACACCGAAGAAGATGTCCTGATGCGGAATGACGGTAAGGGCGGTTTTGTCGACGTTGCCGCCAAATCGGGTGCATATTTTCGCGAGAAACATGTCGGCCGCGGCGCCGCCTACGGAGACTTCGACAACGACGGAGACCTCGACTTGCTGGTGGTTAATCTCAACGCCTCCCCGAAGCTCCTGCGAAACGACGGCGGAACGGCCAACCGTTGGCTGACCGTCGCGTGCAAACTGGCCGGTGGAAAGTCCGACGCCATCGGCGCGCGGGTCACCGTCAAAACCGGTTCATTGGTCCGGATTCACGACGTCGTCCCGGTCACGGGCTATCTATCGCAGTCTGATCCGAGGGCGCATTTCGGGCTGGGCAAAGCCAAGGCCGCCGATTCAGTAGAAATACGCTGGCCCGACGGACAAAAGACCCAACTGAAGAACGTACGATCGAACCAGATATTCAAGGTCGTCCAGAAACCCAAACCGAAGTAGTCCAAACAAGCGTCTCATGCGACATGGAATACTAATCCGACTGGCCGCACTGCTCGCACTGACCGGCCTGAGCGCCGTGGTCATCGAGGCGATGGGACGCGATGATGAGCAGAAGCACCCGGTATACATAGGGGCCAAAGCCTGCGCCGCGTGCCATCGGGGCAAGTCTATGGGCGATCAGCACGCCAAGTGGCTTCTGTCGAAGCATTCGCGGGCGCATGCCACGCTGGCTAACCCCGAATCCACTGAGATCGCCCGCCTGAGCGGTATCCCGCACGAACCGCAATCGTCGGCGGTATGCCTGG
>CAZSLS010000370.1:0-4038 GCA_964607575.1 uncultured Planctomycetaceae bacterium
GCTGCTCTACGCCCCCGAGCCGTTCGGCGTGAATCTCATTCGCCTCGTGCCCGACAAGGGAGCCAAGACAATCACCGTCAACTTCAAGGGACACTTTGACCCTGTGACTTATAGCGACTGGCGCGTATGCATCGTCGCGGTCGACGCCGAAGGTCTCTGCCGCTATTCGCCGCTGTGGAACAAGGGTAAGATGGCCCTGGCCACCAAAGCAGGCGACCGTCGCTATTGGCTGACGGTGACCGCAACGCCATACGCCCTTAGCCCGTCAGCCCCGTCGGGACACGACACCGCCTGGACCGTGAACACGGGAGGGTTTGCACACAAGTATCCCTACGACGTGCAACTCACCGGTGCCCGCGCGGGCTCGCCGCACACCACGTCGGCCGACAATGACGTCCTCCGGCAGCCCGGCGAGATCACGGGCATGCGACGCGGCGAAGGAGCCAACTGTGCCGCGATCCCCGATATCACCCAAGCCAGTGGCAAGCGACACCCCAACGGCGGGGGATGGGTTGCAGACTCGGCCACCGTGGACGAAACCGCCTACGTAGGCCCGAATGCAATGGTGCTCGACGGCGCGAAGGTCCTCGGAAACGCCGCAGTTCTCGACTACGCCATCGTCATGGGCTCCAAAGCGGTCCTCAAGGATAACGCACGGGTCTACGGCAAGGTGACCATCAGCGGCGCGCGTGAATATGGCGGCAATGCCCGCGTGTATCGTCGCGACGAGAATGGCGACTCCCTGGTCATAAACCAACCCCAGTGGCGCCAATCGCAATATGAACCGCTCGAGTCCCGCTTCGCCCAAAAGCGTTTGGCCTTGCAGGCAAACTACGAGTGCGACATGCCCGATGTCGTGACGCTGGAAGATTACTTCCGCGAGCGGACTACGGGCGTGTTTTACTATGGAGCCCACCGGTCAGACCTGATCACGTTTGACGGTGTGTTGCGCGGGAGGCCTGGCTTTGCGAAGCTGCCCGTGGGCGGCGCGATGACGTTTAACGGCAAGGATCAATATGCCGAACTCCCCGGCGAGGCGGTTGACCTTGAAGAGATCACGCTGAACCTGCGATTTCAGTACACCGGCAGTGCGTTGCAGACGCTCTATCAACTGGGCACGACGAAGGGCAAGACCCTTACCTTGTCGGTCAACCGCAATCAGTTGACGCTTCAGGCGGGGAAAAGCCAGCTACGGCTTGGCCGGGTCTCGCCGGGCAAGTGGATCACCTGTCGCGTGGAACTCGATGGCAAGAACATCGCCGCGTATGTGGATGGCAAGAACGTCGCAAATAAGGCATCGACGTTCCGCATGGCCGATGGCTACGAGCCCAGCACATCCAGACTGGGCTATCTCGCAGCCGCCGCGCACGGCAAAAAACCCCTCCATGGCAAGATCGACTTCTTCCGCATCTACAACACCGTCTACCCGGATTTCAGCAAGGCCCCCGTGCCGCTGATCTCGCCCCGAACGATCCCGACGGATTTCGTCGCCCGGTTCAACAAGACCTTCCCCGATTATGAAGTCCAGGTCATGGAAGTTGATGCCGCCGCCGGTGCCCACCCCGCTGGCGCCTTCTACACCCACTATAACAAGGTGGTGGAGAAGCGCCTGGAAGATCTCCGCACCGCCGACCCGGCGAAGCTAAAGGCCATCGATAAGAAGATCGAAGCCGCCCAGAAAACGTTTGCCGCTACGAAACAGGCGGTTCGCGATGAGGAGAGAAACGACAAAGCCTTCCATGCGAAACGCCAGGCCGCCCAAAACCAACAAAGGGACTTGCATCAAAAATTCGAAGCCCTGCTTCGCAAAAACGAGAAGTACGTCGCCGCGAAAACGCTTCGTGACAAGACCAAGGATATCCTCAATAAGGCGAGAGGTGACTATCTCAAGCAGGCAGAGACACAGCCTGACTATATCAAGCTGGGCAAGGAGTTCGACGCGAACAACGAGACGCTCAAGCAGTACAACCAGGCGATAGATACCCGGGCCCATGTCATTCACAGGCGGCAAAACCTCATTCGCAGCGCGCGGAAGGCGATCGTGGAAAACTTCATGAAAAAGGATCCCGTTCTCGCCAAAGTCATGCGGGACAATAAGATCTCCTCCAAGGCGGAGCGTGACCTCTACCTAGGCATTCGCAACAGCGGTGAGGGCAAAGTCCTCAAGTCCAAGGGCGAATCGCTGAACATCCGGTTCACGCCCAGCAAAGCGTTGGAAGCCAAGAAACAGGCGGCGGGTACCGCGCTGAAAAAACTCGAAGGCCAGCGGGACATCCTCAAGAAGGAAATCGCCTACGAGGAAAACCCCGCCGAATTCCGGGCGTTGAGGCAGACGCGTTACTTTGGACAGTACTTCGCCAACACGCTGAAAAAGGCTTTAAAGGCGCAAATTCCCATCCCCACCGACGACATCGAACAGGTCCGAAAAGCCATGGCGTATCAGAGTCAGCCTTGGTATACAACGGTCAGTTGGGATGGACGAACCGCCTACGAAATGAACTCCGAGTCCGTCAAGCAGCCGGTGATGCAAATGTTCCTCAGGAAAATGAAGCCCTGGATGTACAAATAATTCCAGCGACGCATTGCGAACCACCCGCTTTTCTACTCCAAAACAATAAATTACCAGGACCTATCATGACTACGAAAACACGACTCCTTACCGTCTCTGTCCTGCTGCTGTGTGTGTCGCTGCTTGCTATCGCCGAGCCGGCGGGAATCTATGGCCACGTGCAGCCGATAACGCTTGTCAAGACCGCAGAGATCCAATCGCTGCAAGCAAAAGTCTTCACGATCCCCGACAGCAACAAAATCAATATGGTTCTGATCCCCGCAGGGACATTCACCATGGGCTCGCCCAAAGAGGAGCTGGGCAGACGCCCCGAAGAGACACCGCATGAAGTGACGATCTCCAAGCCCTTCTACATGGGCGAAACGGAAATCTCCCAGAAGCAGTTCCTCCAGCTCGCCCAGCCCAACTTCAAGCCCATTATGGCCCGGATGGGCCCGTGGGGCCACTCCATCCCGGAAATGCATCAGGGCGGCCCGTGGAAAGCACAGGGCAAGTACCACCGCGATCCCTCCAACGACCCGATGGAAAACGTCACTTGGCTGCGGGCGATGCGATTTTGCAATCTCCTGACCGCCAAGGAACGCAAAGCAGGCCGACTCCCGAAAGGGTATGCCTATCGCCTGCCCACCGAAGCAGAGTGGGAATACGCCTGCCGGGCGGGCACGACTGATGCGTTTAACAATCCCAAGGTGGAAAATCAAGTCAAAGAGCTAAGACGCCCCTCCGATAGCGTGTTCAGGGACGGCTTCCCCAATCGCTTTGGGCTGTTTCGCATGCACATGGGCGTCTTTGAATGGTGCCTCGATGACTACGCCCCCTACAAGAGCGGCAAAGCCACCGACCCCGTGTTCTTCGACAAGAGCAAAAACCTAGAAAAAGTCGCACGCGGCGGGGACAATGGCTATTTCATGCACCCCGAAATACACAACAAAAAGCTGGAAGACCCCATCAAAATCCGGCGCTATGTCCGGTCGGCTTCGCGGGGTCGCTTTGGCCCGGGGATTCCCTATCCGATCGTGGGCTTCCGCCCGGTGCTCGCCCCCATCATTAAAATCCCCGTGCCGAAAATCCCCAAAGACGAACTCGTTGTCCCCGTCGAGTAAGACGCGACAAAAAACCGCGTAATAAAGAATGCACAACGGCAAGCGAACGCGAATGCGGGCTTGCAGTTGTGCATTCTTATCTTCCGGATTCTATCCGTATCCGTTTTCTTATTTCAGGGGCACCATCAAGAAAGGCCGCAATTCCCGTCCTCTTGATGCAAATCCCGATCAACTCTTCTTCAGATCAGTCCCGGATGGACTTTTCGGGTTTGTGACTAGTTTTCTGGCACCATGCCAGACATAGAGCGTTTTTGATTTCGACACAGAGACTCAGAGGCTCAGAGAACGGCAACAACAACGGCAAACATCTTTGCAGTCGGGCGTAGCGAACAATACCGCGCAGCATCTGCCTGCCGTATCCGCGGG
>CAZSLS010000371.1:0-3937 GCA_964607575.1 uncultured Planctomycetaceae bacterium
AACTACGAGGCGATCAAGAAGCTGAAAACTCAAGCCAAAGCCAATCTCGCCCACCGCCTCGAAAGCAAGGAGTAGAAATGCGGAAATCTGGAAGCCTGTTGTCTTTATGGACGGTTATGTTGTTGGCGGGGATAGTCAGCGGCGCTGAAGCCCAAGCCCCGACCAAGACCCGGACGCTGGAATTGGCGTCTCCATTCTTAGACCATGCGATCCTACAGCGTGATATGCCCGTACCGGTGTGGGGTTGGGCCAAGAAGGGCTCGGCTGTCACGGTATCATTCGCCGGGCAGAAGAAGACCGCCAAGGCGGACGCAGATGGTAAGTGGACGCTCAAGCTTGATCCGCTGAAAACTTCATCGAAGGGGCGCGAGCTTTCGGTGAAAGCTACCGACGGCGAATCCATGGTGCTGAAAGACATTCTCGTCGGTGAGGTCTGGTTCTCATCAGGCCAGTCGAACATGGACTGGATTGCCGGTCGGTCCATGTGTCGGGATTTGGCAAATAAAATGGCGAACTCGAAAGAGGCGATCCCCGTTCGTGAATTCAATGCCGACATGGGCTCATCGCTGTTTGTTCGCGGCCGCGTAAAAGCAAAAGAAGGTTGGAAAAAAGCAAAGAGCGCCGGGAATTTTTCCGCGTTGTCTCTGGCCTTCGCTTATGACCTCTACGAAGAATTGAAAGTCCCGATCGGTATCCTCCGCAGCACGCACGGCGCCACCCCGATCGAGACGTGGACGCCTTTCGAGGGCTTTGCGTCCCACCCGAAACTTCAGGGTATTGTCCTCAAGATCAAACAGTCCGACCCGAGCACGCCGGAAGGCAAGCAGGCCTTCGACAAGTATTTTCAGGAGCTCAGAGAATGGCAGGTCGCCGGCGAAAAGCGGATCAAACGGATGCGAGCGGCTAGGGCGATGGATGTTGCGAGTAGCTGGGCGCGTCAGGGCGGAACGTATATCGAGCGGCCGGGCACGGTCTTGTCCCGCCCGTCCCTGCCCGGTATCGCAGACGATTGGAAGGGCGCCTCACGCATGTACAACTTCAAGATCGCACCGCTCGTCCCGTACGCAATCCGCGGTATGATCTGGTGCCAGGGCACGCATAACGCAAATGACGGTAAGATCTATGCGGCAAAGATGGAAGCATTGATCAATGGTATACGTAAAAACTGGGGTAAGCCCGATCTTCCATTCTACTTTACACAGATGCAGGCTTACGGCGAACCCAATCCAAACAACGTCGGATTTGCCGATATCCGAGAGGCACAGACGCTGTTCTTCCTGAACAATAGTGACAAGAACGTCGGTATGGTTCCCCAGTACGATCTTAACTCCGCTCGCCCGGGAGGAATTCACAATTACAATAAACTCGACCCCGGTAAACGTATGGCCCGCTGGGCACTGGTCCATCAGTACGGTAAGAAGATCCCCTACACCGGTCCGATCTACAAGTTATACAAAGTCAAAGGCAATAAGGTTCACGTTCAGTTTGAACAGCGCGGACCCGGCGGCGGTCTGATGGTTGGCAGCAAGGGAATGGCCGCCGATTATAAGAAGCAACCGCCGGCCTATTTCGAGCCGGCTAGAGCCACACCCAACCAGAAGCTCAAACACTTCAGACTTTGCGGCAAGGACCGCAAATGGTATCCCGCCGACGCGGCCATTGCAAGTGATCGTGAAATTGTCGTGACATCAAAGAACGTTCCGAACCCGGTGGGTGTTCAATATGCCTACAGCGCAACGCCAATGGGCGCGAACCTCTACAACAAGTCCGGTTTGGCGGCTCTGCCCTTTGCCTGTTTCGATGGCAAGCAGTTGTTCAATGAAGACCTCCCCGAAGAAATCGCAAAAGCAAGGGCCCCGGAAGAAGCCAAAAAGAATCCTCCGGCGCTCAGACCATATTTGCAGTTCATGACTCCTCTTCGTCATGGTGCCGTGATCCAGCGGAATATGCCTGTTCCTGTTTGGGGATTTGCCAAAGCTGGTGCTGAGGTTACCGTAACTTTCGCCGGCCAGACGAAGAAGACCGTTGTCAGCGAGTTCGATCAATGGCGGGTCTTGCTTGACCCCATGCCCGCCGCGACGAAGGGACGAGGCCTGACGGTCACTTGTAGCGATGGACCGTCGTCGACGATCCGTGATGTTGTCGTCGGCGATGTATGGGTGCTGACAGGGGGCAAGAATGTCAGCGGCGAATTGGCATACTCAAGCAAAAACAAAAATGCCGCCCCGCCAAAGCCAATCCCTCTGCTTCGTGAGTTCAAGATAAGGACGAAGGCACGTCGTTTCAGGGTGCCCCGCAAGCGACGCATGGAAATCGGTGGCGGCAAGTATTCGTCATCCTGGCGACCGGCGGTCTTTACTGAGAAAGAGCGAGATACATCCGCGGCAGCCTATTATTTCGCGTCTCAAGTTCAGGAGAAGAACGTGCCAATAGGAATAATGAACTTCGGCGCCGACAACCCGCCGCTTACATGGATCTCGCATGCGGGTATGCAGACGGCTAGAGGTTTTGAAAAGGAACGCGACGGTATTAACCTGGCCTATCCCGACACAGATTCATGCAAAAATGCAGTCCTAAATTATATCAAGACCCTCAAAAAGTATAACAGCGATGTTGCGGTAATGCTAAAGGCCGGTAAGCAATTGCCCGCCGAAATGGCTTCAGCGATACCTCCTTTCCCCGCGCCGTATTATAACCAATGGTCCAATGAGACCGAAACCGCAACCCATACCTACAATTTCTGCATAAGCCCGACAACGCCATGCGCTGTTAAAGGCGTGGTATGGATCCCGGGGCAGAAAAACATCGGCGAAGATGTATCCCGGTACGCACCAGCCCTGAACGCCTACGCTACCAGCCTTGCCGAGACGTACGGGCAGGACAAAGTCGCATTCGTATACGCCCAACCGACCGCCAAACTGGTCGAAGGCATCGCCAAGCCGAAGATCAAAAACGCCATGAGTGTGGAATTTGGCGCCTGGCCGAAGAGTTTGCAGAGCATCGCCGCCGGCCTGGGAGCCCTGGCGGCGGGGAAGTAAAATCGATAGAAGCCCCGACGGCGTATTCTTGGATGCGGCGATCTGTCAGGGTCGGCTGGGCGGCGATGTTAAATGCGACATCCGCCACGCCGTTTCGTAGCCGATCTTCTGACCGAGCCAGCGATTCCAGGCGTCGCTGCCTTTCGTTGAAGGCTCAGCGACAACCGGGCGGCGTCCGGAAAGGAGGGTGTACATGAATGCCCCCGTCGCTTCGTCGAGGTAGCGGCTCATGTGCCACCTGTCGCGCAACGGTTTGAGTTTGGCATTTGCATCGTGGAGTTTCGCCCACATCAGGCGGATCGGAACGGCGCGAATATCGGAAGCGACCTCTCCCTGCCGGATCATATCGTAAGCGATGCCCAGGTCCGTTCCGTCATCGTAGCGCCGCGAACCCACGTATCTCTTGTCAATACCGTACAGCATTGTTTCGGCCGCCGTTTTCCCGTGATCCTGCATCGGGAAACCGTAGGCCCGGTCGAACTGCCTGGGGGCGACTTTGTATTTCTTATGGGCCTCGAATATTGTATTGGCCCGGCCGTAGTTGAAGTCGATCTTCGCATTCTTTCCAGGCGCGACTTTCTTGCAACTGACTTTACATCTCTTGATCGCCGCTTCCAGGGCTCCCTGGATTCCCCTCTCCGAACTTGACCCGGTATGGTTGTAAGTAATGCTTGTCTTCGTGACGTATTTCATCGCGAAGGGATTCTTGGAATCGAATCGTCCGGTGTATTGAGTTTTTGTCTTGTTGGCTTTGACGGTCCTGAAGGCATGTGCGGCGATTGCTCTGTCGTTGTACTTCGAGCTGGCGGCGATCCGCCCGACAATTTCGCTGTAGACGCACGCCGCCGCCAGGTAAGCCCCGCCCGCAGTCGGATGCTCGGTGGACTTGTCTTTTTTCG
>CAZSLS010000372.1:0-3863 GCA_964607575.1 uncultured Planctomycetaceae bacterium
TCCACACGCGATCGGAGGATATTCTATTGTAATGGATATCCGCCTGAACGCAGGCCCCTGGCTGAAGGCTTCTGTGGCCTTGGGAAGGAGGGCCTCGGCGGCAGACCAGGGCGACGAGGCGAACTCAGCTGCATTGGCGGTAACGGCCGCCTGCCTGGCCGTCGCGGCCGAAGCCTCGGTTTTTCGGGCAGCGGTGCGGTCCGCGTCCAACTGCATAAGTTCGGCGCACTTGGTCAGAACGTCTTCGTACAGTAGCTTCGCGTCACCCCAGGCTTCCTGACGATAGAACTCCTCAGCATTATCGTGGGTTTCCCCACAAGTAGCCAATTTCGCGCCGATTCCCTGTTCAGGGGCAAGGTTCCGACCCTTGAGTTGGTCCAGGGTCCTGGTCGCCTTTGTCCGAACGGGGATGACCTCCTTCAGTGTCACCGAAGCACGGGCGTATGCCGCACGCACGAGGCTGCTGGGCCGCCAATCGGCGCGGAAGGCCCTCGCTTGCACGATCGTGCCCGGCTGGACCTTCACCGGACCATCGAACAGAGGCGAGCCTTCCTCCGGATCGCTGCCGTCGGTCGTGTAGCGAATCTCCGCCGATTCCGTTCCGCACGTGATCATCACATCCACGGGGGCGCCGACTGTACGACCGCCGGGTGAGAACTGCGGCGGGGCGACTTGCGGCCTGACCGGGACGATCGGCTTGGAGGAAACCGGCGGCTCCTGTGATGAAGGGTTCAGGATTCCACTGAAGATCACGCCAGCAACCGCGAGTAAGACGGCGGCCGCAACCGAAAGCCAGCGGCGCTTGCGTTTGCCGGAGCGAACCTTCTGGAGATCCGACAGTAAGGCGTCGGACGACTGGTAACGGTCGGCTGGATTGGCCTCCAGACATCGGCTGATGATAGCGTCCCAGCGTTTCGAGAGATCCGGTACGATCTGCGAGGCGGGCCGGGTCATGCCGACCGGCCGGCCGCCAGTGAGCATGCGGTACAAGAGTACGCCAAAGGCATAGATGTCCGTTCGCCGGTCGATTTGCCCGGTTCCCTCGCCGCGCTGCTCGGGGGCCATGTAGTCGTACGTGCCGAGGATGCCGCTCGAACCGCTGGACCGTCCGCCGGACGGCGTATCGGCGGGGATTGTGCCCGCCACGTCCAATGTCCCGTCCATTACATCCCGTTTGCCTCCCGGACGCGTAGCCTGCGCGCCGAGAGACTGGTTCATAGATTCGTGGATCTGCGAGAGGATGAACTCGTTGCCCATGGCCTTGGCCAGACCGAAGTCCGTCAGCAGGATGTTGCCGTCGGCATCGATGAGGATGTTGCCCGGCTTGATGTCCCGATGCACCACACCGCATTCGTGGGCATATAAAAGAGCCTCTGCGATCTGGATTGCCCAAGTGAACGCCTGGTCTTCGCCGATGCGCCTTTCGGGCTGGGTGCGGAGGCGGTCACGCAGGCTTTCCGGCCTGCCGCTCGGACCGGTCACATAATCCATCGCAAGGAAGTGTCTCTTCTCGTGGACCGACGCGTAATGGACCTGAACAATGCGGTCGTGTCGCAGTTCAGCCATCACGCGGGCCTCATCGCTGAAGCGGGCGACGAAATTTTTGTCGGCGGCAAGCGATTCAGGCAGAACCTTGACGGCGTACTTCTTGCCCATGTGAATGTGACGAGCAAGCCAAACAGACCCCATCCCACCCGAGCTGATCGGCTCGATAATCTCATACTCGCCCAGCCGTGTCCCTGCTTCAATCTTCATAATTCAATCGTTCTGACCATTATTTCCATCCATTATAACCCGCCAAGGGGCTACCGCCCCCTGGACCCCCGCAAAGGGTAAAAGAACAAAGTGCAAAGAGTTAAACGACTTTCAGTCCACGCCCGAACCAGACACAACCACAACACGAAAACCGCCGCCGCTGAAGCCGCGGAAGCCGGCAGAGCCCCCGCCGCGAGACGCAGCGCGGCAGTTGTCGGGATTGAAGAGCCACGACCCGCCGCGAAGAACACGGGCCCAGGCTTTTGTGGTATTCTCAGGGTCAACGTTCTTCGCATTTGCGTAAAATTTCGCGTCGTACCAGTCTCGACACCATTCCCAAACATTACCGTGCATATCATACAGCCCCCAAGCGTTGGGCTTCTTCTGGCCTACCGCATGGGCGTACTGCTCGTCTTTTTTCTTGTATGCGTTTTTAGAATACCAGTTTTTAGAATACCATGCGTAGTCGCCCAGTTTCGATGAATCATCTCCAAAGCTATACGCCGTCTTGCTGCCTGCACGGCAAGCATATTCCCATTGCGCCTCGGTGGGAAGCGTCACCTTCTTACCTGTTTTCTTTGATAACGTCTGGCAGAACTTAGTCGCATCATCCCAGCTAATGTAGCTGGCGGCGTTGCTGCCGCCAGATTGGGTACCGGGAAAAATGAATGCCTTACCAGCCCACGGTTCAGTACCCATCACGGCTCGCCACTGGGCTTGGGTTACCTCATAGATGCCCGTGTAGTATGACTTGCTGATCGTTACCTGACGCTGGGGGCCTTCGTCATTCTGGTGGTTGGTTTCGATCTTTGGAGAACCCATCAGGAACTTACCCGCCGGAATCAACACCAGTTCCATCGTCATGCCCCCGCCAAGACCCAGCGCTTCGTTCACAGGCACGCCAAGGGATTCAGCCGCCTGTCTCTGTTTCTCTCTGGCGTCTTCTGCACTTAGGCCAGGATCGGGGCTAGACTTCACGACCAGATAGATGCCAATCACGCACAGCACCAACATCCCAATGCCGACTACAGCAACCGCCTTATATTTGCGTTTTGCTCTGGGGGCAACCTCTGTCGACTTGTCTCTGGGGAGCACGGGACAGGGTTCAGCCCGTCCTTGTCTTGCTTCCGCCTCGAATCTTTGGCGTTCAGCCTTGTCCCGCCGTCGCTTTTCGTCCTTCTGTCTCGCCCTTTCCTCTTTGGCGAGCCGCTTCGATTCGCGCCTTCGACGGCCAGCTTCCGCCTTCTGTCGCGCCCTGTCCTCTTCTTCTGCGCACCGCCTCGCTTCGACCTGGCGAAGGCGAATATCCTCGCCAATTGCATGAATACCCGCAAAGAGAGCCTCCACCGATGGGTAACGATCTTTCAGAGCGTACTCCATGCATCTATCGATCACCTTGTCCCATCCCGAGCAGGCACAGACTACCTCGGACGGCGACTTGAATCGTCCCACTGGCCTCCTGCCCGTAAGCATGCGATATAGCAGCACTCCAAAGGCATAGATATCCGTTCGCTGATCGATCTGCCCGGTTCCCTCGCCGCGCTGTTCGGGAGCCATGTAGTCGTACGTGCCGAGGATACCGCTCGAACCGCTGGACCGCCCACCCTTGTCCGACGGCGTATCGGCCGGGATCGTGGCCGCTACATCCAATGTATCACCCATAGCATCCGGCTTGCCTGCCAGGCGTGTGGCCTCATCGCCCAGAGACTGGCTCATCGACTCGTGGATTTGCGAGAGGATGAACTCGTTGCCAACGGCCTTGGCCAGACCGAAGTCCGTCAGCAGGATGTTGCCGTCGGCATCGATGAGGATGTTGCCCGGCTTGATGTCGCGGTGCACTACGCCACGCCCATGAGCATATGAAAGGGCCTCGGCGATCTGGACCGACCAGGCGAGCGCCTGGTCTTCAGATATGCGCCCTTCAGGCTGTTTGCGGAGGCGATCGCGCAAACTTTCAGGCATGCCGCTCGGACCGGTCACGTAGTCCATCGCGAGGAAGTATCTGTTCTGGTCGATCCCCATGTACTGGACCTGAACGATTCTCGGATGTCGAAGTTCGGCCATCACGCGGGCCTCGTCGCGGAAGCGGGCGACGAAGTTTTCATCGG
>CAZSLS010000373.1:0-3841 GCA_964607575.1 uncultured Planctomycetaceae bacterium
GCCGAACCGCGGGCGCCGGTCCTTGGTTACTCATCGACGACGCTTCTTCCCGGGGGCTGACCGTACCATCACCGTGGACGGTGAACTCGCCCACCAGTTCCCTGAGAAGGTCGTTGAGCTGGCGGGGACTCGATACCGACGTGAGGGCTTGTTTGGCTTCGTCGAGAGCCTGTTGGACGGCCTCTGCGAATTCTTCGGTATTGTCGTTGGCCGCATCCGTCAGAGACTCCAGGGTGGCCTGAAGCTCCTGCCGCTGCGCCTCCAACTCAGCGGTTTTATCGTTTATCATCCTCTTGACCGACATATTCAGATCGCCGTCCACAAGCCGCTCGAGGAGTTTGTCGCGGTCCTTGTCGATAGTTGCGATTGCGGCCCGGACTCGTTCCGCGTCTTGGCGGTTCGTCGTCGTCTTGTCCTTGGCGATGGCAACCGCGTCCGCGATGAGTTTCTCACCGCCGGTGATGATCGGCAGGAGCGTCTCGATCATCGAGGCCAACAGCTTGTCCTCTCGGACACGGAGCGAACACCCGCAGGCCGATGAGGCTCCCTCGCGATGTCGCCGGCCGCAATATAGATATACCCACTTGGCGGCGCCGCTGCGGTCCTTGTAGGAATGTCGGTAAAGTAGTGAACCGCACTGGCACCATCCCAAACCGGTGAAAACCTGTCGCTGCCCTCGCGTCTTGTAACGAAGGTACGGTTTGGCTCGCGACACCAGCATCGTCTGGACCGCCTCAAACTGTTCGTCCGTGATGATCCGTAATTCCTCGTCATCGTAGTGCGACCATTCGCTCTCAGGCTTGAGCTTCTGCCACCTTTTTCCGGTCTCATCATCGACGCCACAAGCCCATCTGCCGAAATACACACGACCAACAAACCAGTTGGATTCAAGCATGTGCCTGATGGTGGTCCAGGCCCAGGGCCCTTTCTTTGTGCGGGGTTGGACCCCTCGCTGAGTCAACGACCGGGCGATAGCTTTTATGCCGGTTCCAGCAAGGAAATCGGCGAAGATGTCCTTAACCACAGCAGCTTCGTCCGGGTCGATTTCGAGGCACTTACGACCGGCGCGTTTTGTGACACGATATCCGAACGGGGCGATGGATCCGGTAAAGGCGTGTTCGTTGAATCGTTGCCGGAGGCCTCCAGCGACTCGCTCCGAAAGTGCCGTGCTGTAATACTCCGCCACGCTCAGAAGCACTCCTCTCGTCAACGCGTCAGCGCCCTCTGTCGCGGAGATTATAGCCGAGCCGGTTTTCTCAAGCTCCTTAACTATGGAGGCAGAGTCGGAGAGACTTCTGCCCAAGCGGTCCCATTTGTAGACCCAAATGCGTGAGATTTCGCCCGCCTGGGCGGCTTGGCGAAGATCCGCCAAGGCCTTGCGGCCGCCCAGAACTTTACCTGTCCTTGCACGGTCGATGAACACGCGGGCTGTATCGGCATTACCGCCAGCGGCGGCTATCGCACGCTTGCAGTTCGCGATCTGCACATCGACGGAAGTGTTGCCAGCCTGTTGGGCCGACGAGAATCTTACGTAGACCGCATCGGGTTTCGTTGCGTCAGTTTTTTTTGCCGTTCGTATCATCTTTATTCCTGAGAATCTCTATCGCTCTTTCCGCGAGCCGTTCGGCCATCCATTTCCTGGCAAAATCGATCTGCTTTTCGGTGAGAAGCTGGCGTTGCGTACAAGTAAAACGTCGCAAGGACCGCGCATCAATTCCCTGCGAAGGAGTACCCCAGGGGGAGTCCTGGTCGGGCTTGCTGGTGCGGCGGGATTTTCGAATGCGGTTAGGCATGTTATTTAAATACCACCGCGAGCCCCGTCGTCGCCGTCGCTGAGGTTCATCTCGATCCATATGGCGATTGCAATATTAACGACCGCCTTCAATTCCGGATCGATCTTGCACCAGCAGTGACGAACGTATATCTCGCCGCCATCCCGGATACCGCAGTAGTACGCATCATCAGCCACCACGACATACCATCGAATACTTGTGTTTCGGTTACCAGGACGTATGAGCCCAGCCGCACCCCACAGTTCGGCGGCAAAAACTGCCCTCGCGTCCGGGACCGCGCTCATCTTACGCAGTTCGACGCGTCTGGGAATTTCGGGCATACCGACGACTTCGGTAAGCACGGGTGTGAACATGCCCACAACCTTGACCGTCAGCGGAGCATTCTCAGAATCAACGGAAGAGCACCCCGCCGGCGGGATATCCTCGAATTTGGCGCGAGGATATCCACGTAGTGGGTTCTCGGGCTGCGGAACAACAGGTTCTATCGTGGTTGCGTTGGCTATTTTAACGTCGCTAATACTCATGTTTAATTTCCTGTAAATCGTTGTTAAAAGGCATTTCTATAACCGTCTATTCGCGGCCCGGTCTTCGACACTGCCGGTGATCCACGTTGTCTTGCCATGCTGCTGTCCATTGTCTGTCTTCTCCAAAAAATCCGGCGTGGGAAAACATGCGGAAACGATCCGCACACGTCCACCGCCTTATGCACTTCGCAGGCATCTTGACCCGCGAGGACAGCGGCGCCCGGAGCTTGCAGCCGGACGTGGGCTTGTTCCCTCGCCGCTCGTGGTAGGCGTTAGGCCGTTACCTTCACCGCCTTCTTTTTGCCGACGTGGTAGTGGCGGTTCCTGTTGCTGTCCGCCACCACCGGCAAGTTGAGACAATTCCGGCCGAATTGATCTCCCAGGACGATCCTCGCCTTCTGACGGCTGTAGATCTTCTTGCCGGTATTCCGGTCGTACTTCGCGCCCACGACAAAGCCCAAGCCAAGCGTTTCGATGACTTCGAGGGCCTGGTCCATGGTGAAGACCTCTCGGCCATTATCCCTGAAGAAATCGATGACCAACTTGGCCGCGTCGATTGCGCGATTGTCTTTGGCAGGAGGATTCACGATGGCCGCCAGCCGATCTTCCTGCTTCTGCGTCACGGTCCGGTTATGACGTTTCAACGAAGTGAACACGACATTCCGCTTGCCTTCGCGACGTGCGATCTCGTTGAGGATCTTCGTGTACACCGGTCCGACCTTACGAGCGGCGTCGGCCAGCAGGCTGTCGGACAGCGCGGGCAAGGTCTTTGCCGCAAAAAGCTGGCCGATGCCCTGTAAGAGCTTTTTAATCTTATCAGCGCGCGATCCAGAACTTCTTCCGCTCCTTGAAACATTCGTAACGGTATGCGGGGGCGGGGCCGCGTGGCCCGGCTCCGGTGCTGCGACTATTCCTCGGTGGCGGCCTCCTCGTCGTTGCCGGCTTCGCGGATCGGCAAGCCGTACTGCTTGGCCAGCCTCACCGTCTCGGGGTTCCCGGCGCCGGGCAGTTTGTCGACGAACATCCTCAACCGCCAGGCCGGTGTTCTCGGTGACATCCTCGACAGTCGGTCCGGTTACGCATATCTTCACGCCGGCCAGTGCGCGGCTGTCGCGACCGACTTGCCTCAGGGCTGCTAAGAACGCATCCACGCTGTTTGCGCTGGGGTCCGTCTTGCTGATCGGGTCTTCGGTGGGGGCTGCGGTGGGGGCTGCGGTGGGAACTTCAGCTTTTTCACCGGTTTCTTCCATCAGCAGCGCCGGCGGAATGGCCGGTACGGCTTTCTGGCCGTTCGGCCATTCCGCCGGCGTTTGCGCCTGCCGCGCCTCCTCGTCGCCAGGGCCGTCTGCCCTTGTCGCCAGTTCGACACAGTCTCTGTTCCCGGTCGCTCGCCGCCGGGGATCGGCGTTTTCTTTGCGTTTCAGCATTTGCTTTCTCCAAAACTGAAAGACTTCATGAAAGGTTCTGCCCGGCCCGATGCCGTCCAGAACCTGTAAAACTCATCGTTGCCCCGCGATCGCAGAT
>CAZSLS010000374.1:0-3802 GCA_964607575.1 uncultured Planctomycetaceae bacterium
ATAACAAGGCGCTCCAGCGGACGCGAAAAGACCGCGCCGCAGAGCTTAGACGTTATGGTAACAACGGTCAGGATAGGGAGCAGCCATGACTGGGAAACTAAAGCGATGGCGAACGTTGTCTTTGGCGGCCGGTTGCGGGCTTATCGTGTTGTCTGTTTGGCTGTGCGGCTGTGGTTCCCAAAGGGAAGGCGAGGCGGACAGGGACGATGCTGCCCGCAATAAACCAGAAATCACACAGGCCGAACGGGTCCAGTACGAGGCGATCATAGCTACCAGTAAGAAGACCATTGCTGCTGAGCCAGATCACGCTGATGCGCACTTCAACTTGGGCGTCGCCTATCGCAAGCTTGGGCGATACACCGAGGCCATCGCCGCCTGCAGGAAGGTCATCGCGATTGAGCCTGATTACGCCGACGCTTACGCTAATCTCGGCCTCGTCTATGCTGATCTTGGGCGATACGCTGACGCCATCGCTCCCTGTAAAAAAGCCATTGTCATCAAACCCGATTTCACTCTGGCTCACTTCAACCTGGGCGTTGTCTATGGCAAACTTGAACGATACAATGACGAGCTCAACGCATACAAACAAGCCGCGGCAATCAAGCCAGACTTCGCCGTGGCGTACAATGGTATGGGTCTAGCTCACTCTAAGCTTGCACAGCACACCGATGCACTTGCCGCCTACAAGAAGGCTATATCCATCAAGCCAGATTACCCTGATCCCTACTGCAATATGAGCGTCACCTACAACGATCTTGGGCGCCACGCCGATGCAATTGCCGCCTGCAAGAAGGCCCTCTCGATCAAGCCGGAGACATTGGGGTCAGCCCTTAAAATATAAAATAAGGGTTGTTGGGCGGATGTTTGATTGGTAGCATGCGGCCATGGCTAGACCGCTTCGCGTTGAATATGAAGGCGCCATCTATCACGTTACCGTTCGCGGCAACGATCGTCGCAACATCTTCCTCGACGACCGCGGCCGGCGGCGTTTTCTCGACCGCCTGGCCGACTGCGTCGAGGCGCACGAAGTTCGCCTTTACATGTTCTGCCTGATGGGCAATCATTTCCACCTGATGCTCGAGACTCCGGCGGGCAATCTCAGCGAATTCATGCACCGCCTGCAGACGGCCTACAGCGTCTATTTCAACCGCCGCCACCAACGCAGCGGGCACCTGTTCCAAGGCCGCTTCGGCGCCCGCGTCGTCCGCGGCGAGGGCTACATCCTCCGCCTGAGTCGCTACATCCACCTGAACCCCATCGTCACCAGCAGCGCGAAAAAACTCCCGCTGCGCGAACGGATCGACATGCTGCGGCGCTACCGCTGGAGCAGCTACCGCAGCTATATCGGCCGGGCGGCGCGGCTCGAATTTGTCGACTACGCGCCGATGCTGGCGATGACCAAGGCCGCGACGAAGGCCAAACGCCCGGCTGAGTACCGCAAGTTCGTCGAGGCCGGGATCGCCGAAAGCGACCGCGACTTTGAGCGTATTGTCAAGAGCTCTCCACTGGCGATCGGATCGGAACAGTTC
Source organism: uncultured Planctomycetaceae bacterium (assembly GCA_964607575.1). Taxonomy (GTDB): domain Bacteria; phylum Planctomycetota; class Phycisphaerae; order SM23-33; family SM23-33; genus BS750m-G57. The sequence continues at coordinate 1,530 of CAZSLS010000374.1, forward strand.
ATGCTTTGGGTTCGCGGAATGCACGATAAGCTGTCGGGCACGCGTCGGCGAGCGGAGGACGTGACGCTGCGTCGGCGGTCGCGCAGGCTTTCGCCCGAGCGTGTGATCGAGATTGTCTGCGGGCGTCTCGGCGCCGATCGTGAGGATGTGGGGCGTCGTCAGCGGGATTCGCTGTTGCGTCCGATCGTTGCGAAGATGCTTTGCAGATATTCCGGCCTGACGCAGCGACAGGCCGGTGAATTCTTGAACTTGTCGACCGGCGCGGCGGTGAGCATTCAACTAAAGACCCTCGCCGCAGCCGCGGCGTCGAAGGGCAAGTTACGAAAACAGCTAGTCGCAATCGACAAAGCGATCAAGGCCGAAATAGAGGGGTCCAGCGACCCTTGATTCACTATTTTATATTTTAAGGGCTGACCCCAATGCCCCCCAATGCCCCCTTTGTTTGCTTCCATCTCCTAACCCTCATGCCTGACAATGTGACCAACCCAGTTTCAGCACTGGAATAATAAAGATTATACCTCAATATTTCAATGCAGCCAATGAAGAATCGCTGGCAGCATCGGTCCATATGGGTTCGGCAGGCGCATAAAGTGGGCTTGGCCGGGGAAAGCCAAGCCCTGGTGGGAACAATGGTCCAGGCGGGGGGAGACCTGAACCAAGGGTGCGTGTAAACTCGCTGAATATCGCGATTGTGTCAAGTCTGTTTTGATGTGCCTTGCAGCGTAATTCATTGAGTTTTTCCCTTGGTGATATCCGGATGTGCTGGTATAATGTTTGTTGCTCTAGCCTGCTACGGGAGCGGCAAGGGCTATTCTCGATGAAACGAGGCACGGGCGTTCTCGCTCAAACCGCACCACCTCAAGGCCGCACCTGGCCAAGTTCCCACGACGTGAAGGCTCTATACGCAGACTGAGCCGTCTGCGAGGGGTAGCGCTTTTCAAAGTTACAGGACTAGTCCACCGCTGCGCTGTGTCGGAAGGCAGATCGTCTGCACGCATGCCGGTGGTACGGGATATTGCGGCAAAGCCGCGAAAGGGAACAGGTGAGTGAGATGAAAAAGGTAATTCAGATTGTATGTGTGGCGGTTGTTGTTGTGTCGCTTGGTTCGATAGCCGTGGCCGAAGTTAACATCGAGACGGTCCCCGTGGGCAATCCGGGCAATGCGGGCGAGCTTTCGGGAGCGAGTGTGGGCGGCCGGGGACCCGACCGCATCTGCGGCGCGGTGGCCTACAAGTACAACATCGGAAAGTACGAAGTGACGGCCGGGCAGTACTGCGAGTTCCTGAACGCCGTGGCCAAGACAGACACTTACGGCCTGTACAACAGCGGTATGGTCGAGTCGGACGGGTGCCAGATCACGCAGGACGGCAGGAGCGGGAATTACACGTACGACTTCAGCGGACGGCCCGGCGGCGATGAGTCTGACTGGGTGGATCGCCCGGTGAACTATGTGAGTTTCTGGGATGCTGCCCGCTTCGCCAACTGGCTGCACAACGGCCAGCCTGTCGGACCGCAGGACTTGACCACTACCGAGGACGGCGCGTACACGCTTACCGCGGACGGTATCAGCAACAACACCGTCACCCGCAACGCTGGCGCGCAGTGGGCGGTGACGAGCGAGGACGAGTGGTACAAGGCCGCATACTACAGCGGTTCGGGCGGGACGTACTACGACTACGCGACGGGGACGGACAGTGCATCGAGCAACGATCTCGTCGAGCCTACCGACCCGGGCAACAACGCAACGTTCTACCAAGGCGACTACACGATTGGCGGTCCGTACCACCGCACCGAGTTTGGCGCTCACGAGAACTCGGAAAGCCCATACGAAACGTTCGACCAGGGCGGGAACGTCCATGAATGGAACGATACGATCACTTCGTCTCGGGATCGCGGCTTGCGGGGCGGGTCGTTCGCCTACAGCTACCACACTCTGCTCGCGTCGTTCGGGGGCGGCTTCTACCCGGATGATGAGGACAGCACCATCGGGTTTCGCGTCTCCGAGGTTCCTGAGCCCGCAACGATGACAATGCTGACATTGGGCGGTCTGACGCTTGTTCGGCGGCGTAAACGCAGGGCTTGCAAGTAACAGCAACAGAGAAAGGTCTGGATTATGAAAAAGGCAATTCTGATTGTTTGCGTAGCGGTCGTTGCGGGTTTGGGATCGGTCAAAGCGGCAGATGTGTTCAATATGCCTGCAACGTAAACCGGGTCAGAACTGCTCTGTAGAAAAGCTCTCAGATTTTCCAATATAGACTTGCGCGATTGTGTTT
>CAZSLS010000375.1:0-3736 GCA_964607575.1 uncultured Planctomycetaceae bacterium
GTGGCGATCTCCGTCAACACGCCCGAGACGGTCTTCAGAACCGCACCGGCTCCCAGAGTCGTAATACCGTCGTTAGCGATGCTGTTGGTGTCCAACGTTCCGTTGATTGTGAGCGCCCCGGGCGAAGTAACCGTAGTCGCATCGTAAATCTCAAGCGTAACCCCCGAATTGATCGTCACCAGACCCCCTCCGCCGCCGTCGTCGTTAATCGTAAGAGAGTAAGCGCCCTGATTGGCCGCTACTATCGCTTCGCCCGAACCGACAATCGCAATGTCCAGAACCTTGCCGACCGTATCCAACTGCGGAATATCCGGGGTCAGAACGCCGTTGACCTTCCAGTGAGAATCAGGCGTGTGGGTCGCAACATCACTCCACTCGTCGACATCCCCGTCCCAATGCATCGTCGCCCCAGGCCCGGAACTGAGCGAGACGGTGTCGAAATCGATCTCATAGTCATCGGTGAATTCCGTCGCAAGGATTCGAATCTCCAGCAACTGACCGAGTTGTGCGGGGCTGGCTCCGGAGTTGTAAAACAGTTCGGCGGAGGTCCACACTGTGTCATCGGCCGGAGAGGCGCCGGTGACCGACGCGAGAACGACATTGTTGGCCACTAACTCCAAGCGATAGTCAGCCGTCAGGCCGCCGTTGTAAAGCAAGGGATTGCCGACCAATATGTTCAGATCGTACAGCGTGTCGGCCTGCAGCGTATCAGAAAGAATCTGCGACGCGCCACCGTCATAGCCCACATAGCTGGTGGCGTAGAATACGTTCTGGCCTTCCGGGGCGAGCCCGCCGAAGCCCTCGGCGGCGCTTGGATTGTACACACCGGCGTCGGAATTGCCGATCACCCAGACCGTAGGAGCCGCCAAGTCATAGTAACCGTCTATCCAGCCAGGGGGCGCGCCGTCCCACTCGCCATCGGCCAACACCGGTAGCTCGAAACCATCGTTGATAATGGTAAGGTCCCCCGCACCTGCAACGCTCGTGAACGACAGAACGGCTGCAACCGTCAGTACGATACCGAATGTATTGCGTGTAGACATATGTGAGGGTCTCCTGAATTTCACTGATTGTGCGCGCAAAGAACCCATGCGCGCAAGGGAAACGGCCTGACCAAACTGCCCTGTGTCTTACGAAACAATGCAATTGCTCCGAATGTGACGGGGTCCGGTTGTCAAGATGCGCCTACGGCCGGCAGCTCAATGCACACCGAACATTAGATATGACGCCGAACTCCTCTGGCTGTCTGCTCCGTCTCGGCGGGCGTGCACAGAAACCGTGCCGCCACACCACATTACTGAATTTGAACCAAACCACCATATAGAATACGCCAATAATGGGATTCGGTCAAGCAAAATGCAGAGTCCCGACGGCGTATGATTAACAGAACTTGGCCCGAGAGCCTCTGGAGCATATAATGGTTCTGAACAATGTCGTGGATAAACACAGGCGACCAATAGACATGGGTCATGACCATCATTCAACGAAAAGAGTTATCCGGAAGGTTTCAGCTCTTATGTTCGCCATTTTCAAGCGAATTCGTCGGCAATTCGCGAGACGTCCCAGTTGGATGGACAGGGATATTCTGCTCATCCTGGGCTGCCAGCGCAGCGGGACAACGCTAATGCAGGGCATACTAGACCGGGATATGCGATCGAAGATCTACGGTGAATTCAGCAAATTGTCGTCGAATGACCGCGAATTCCAGATACGACTTAACCCGCTCGATTCGGTCAGGAAAACCATCGAACGCGACCGGGCCGAACTTATCGTGCTGAAGCCGATTGTAGAATCGCAGAACGCCCTGAAACTGCTTGCTGCCTTTGAGAATGCGCGAATACTGTGGATGTACAGGGATTTTCGAGATGCGGCGATGTCAAACATAAACACATTCGGGCCGAATGCAGGGATCTACGACCTGCAGTGCGTTCTCGATAATTGCGATGGTGACTGGCGGGCCGAAGACCTGAGCGACGATCTCAGGGCGGTGGCGGCCGAAAACTTCTCGCCGGACATGGACCCACACGATGCGGCCGCCTTGTTCTGGTTCGTGCGGAACAGTTGGTTCTTCGAGCTGAATCTGCATACCAGCGCCCGAGTAATGCTCCTCCGCTACGAACATTTGGTCGCCGAGCCTGCGGCGGCGGTGAAGGAACTCTACGGTTTTCTGGGCCGTAACTTTCCAGGCGAACGTATCTTACCTCCGATACATCAGGATTCCACGGGACAGGGAGCCAACTTAAAACTCTCAGACGGTATCGAACGCCTTTGCGCCGATCTGCTGGCCCGCATTGACGCGATCGCGAACGACTAGACCGAATCGACGCCTCAAACTGTTCCGGGAAACACTACGCTCACCTTTATTTTTGCTGATTTCACCGTTGTTGAAATCGGGATTGTATACTATACTACAAGACTGCGAGGCTTGAGGGCCGCATCATGACGAGAGGCGCCGTGACAGCATACGAGGTACTTGGCATATCCCCAGATGCAAGCCTGGAGGAAATCAGGCGAGCGTATCATAAGGGCGCGCTAAAGCACCACCCGGACAACTACCACCAAAGCCCCCTCGAAGCCGAAACGAAATTCCGTAAACTCGCGATGGCCTACAAAGCCGCACTGCGAGCCCACATCCCCAAATACGAACCCAATGACGGAAGCAAACCCTACAGCCCCGCCGATTTTGCGCGCATGGACACAAAGTGGCACACAGGCCGGACCAATGAACGCTACGTTTCGGGAAACGTCGAGAGGCTGGCGATGCAGAACTCCGCAAAAAGCCGCTCGGTCGCTACTGTCGATGAGAACAGGGTTTTCGTACTGGCCTGGGCGTTGGCTACGGTCCTGGGCATAGTCGTAGTAATCTCTGCGACAACTCTGGGCCTGGTCGGAGATATTGAGAGGGGAATGGTGTTCTCAGACCTTCTAATCAGCGAGATGCTGGCGCTATTGGTTGTCGTACCGGTAATTGCCGGCGCGGTCTACGGAATCGTCCTTTCGCGGAAGACGATCTGGCTTACGCTGCAGTTTGGGGTCCGCCTCCTGCCGTTCCTTCCAATCAATCGCAAGCCCAAACAGCTGCCCCAAACCGAAGCGCAGGAGCGCTGATCGATCGCATTTTTAGGGGGTTTCCCACCCCTTCGACTCCGGACATATCTTATGCTTCAAATGCGGAGCTATCAGGCATATAGCCTGGTCCGTTCGGTCGCAGGCGGGTGTGCACGGTGTCGTGCCGGGTCTGCGGCGGGGAACGTAAGACTCGAGGCTGTATCATGCTATGCAAAACAGCGATGCTGGTTGCAGTGTGCCTGATTTGTATGCCCTTGGGAGGTTTAGTCTCTTCTGCAGGAGGCGGACCTCAAGGGTATATAACGCAGGCTAACGCCCTGACCGACAGTTGGATGCTAGACCCAGCGCTAATGCTGGTTGTATGCGTCCTGCTGCTGGCTGTTTCGAAATCCACGAAACGTCGTGGAGCGCTGCGGGGCTAGGCTCGATACTGTGCGATGGAGCCTTGCCCAGCGGGAGGCGGGGTAACATCGCAGAGCAGTAGTCGAACTGCGGTCAGTCCACATCCCGAACGGACGGTTTGCGATGTCACAAATGGTTCACACTTTCAGACGCACACGCCGCCTGCAGCATAGATAGTTACATCGCTCAGGCCAGACGCGACTGCGTCATAGTGCACTTCTGATACACCATTTCCACTCCAATTGATATCATCCGATATTACATA
>CAZSLS010000376.1:0-3735 GCA_964607575.1 uncultured Planctomycetaceae bacterium
ATTTGCGGTAACGGCCGTCTGTCTGGCCGCCATTGCGGCATCCAGCAACTTCCCAGCGGCAATGGCGGGGATGGCGGCAATAGCAGCTTTCTCGGCCTTGCCGTACCCGGCGGTAGCTATCACCCAAAGCGTCTCCGCTTGTGGGTAATTCTTCTTCCCGAAAGCCAACACCGCTCCATCAAAAGCCCCTGACGCCTCACGCCACAACTCGCTGGCGGCGGATTCCGCATGCGCGGACGAGGCTCTGATCTTAACGTTCTCAGCGAATTGCTTGGCCGCCATTGCTGCATCCCGCGACTTCACAGCGGCAATGGCGGCGATGGCGGCCTGCTCGGCTTTGCTGTAGCTGGCGGCGGCCTCGGTCCATGTGTCCTTCGCCGTGGTGAACTGGCCTTGGCTGAAGGCTTCTGTGGCCTTAGCGAAGAAGGCCTCCGCGGCGGACCAATTCGACGAGGCAAACTCCGCATCCTTCCCCTGGGCGTTTCTCTTGGCCTCGACGGCCCGTACGCGCGCGGCAGACGCATCAGCCTCGTTCATTCGTGTCTGCGCATGCCCGAAATCACTCTGAATCGCCACGACGCTGGCGTAGGCCTCGCGTGCTTTCACATACTCCTCCCGACTGAAGAGTTTGTCGCCTTCGTCCTGATGTTGCCGCATCTGCGAAACGAATTTGGCACTCCGATCTGCAAGCGATTTCATCTCTTCGCGGTCCTCCTCGGATATCGGTATCAGCGGCAGATCACAGACCTCGGCATAGCGCCTGGCCAATGCGGGCACTTCAGCGTATCGCTTCGTCGCAAATGCGTCTTTGACATCGGTTTTCGCACTTGCCGCGCGGTGCAGCCCCGAACGGATCCAACCAGCCAGCAGGGACAGGAGCAGTATGGCTGCTATACTAACCCCGATGGCGACGATCTTCCGTCGTCGCACCACACGCACCCGCTCGGTCAGCAGCGCCGTTCGCTCCTTGGCCTCCGAGTCCGACGGCACGAGAGCCAACAACTCCTGCCAGGCCGAAAGGGCCCGTGACAGCTTGTGCCGCCGCTCCATATCGCAGCCGCTAGATCGAAGGTCGGCTATCTTCTGAATGAGTCGTTCGCACTCCTCGGCCCGCCTGGCGATGTCGATATCCCACGGGAAGGTCTCGCCAAGCTCCTTCAGCAACGACAACGCCCTGTCAAACTCGTGCTCCTCGCGGAACTCCCCAGCCTGCCGGAGCCCCTCGGCGTGAGAATCCGCCAACCCCTCGGCCTGTCTGCGCAATAAGATGACCTCTTCATTGTGTTCGTCCAGTTTCCAGGCCCGTTCAAAGGCCGCCTTAGCGGCCGGAAAGTTATTCTCCTCCAGCAACTGTCGCAACTGAACCAGGGCAGCGCTGATGTCGCGTCTGACGATCCTTTCCGGCAAATCCGCCAGGAGTGCCGTGATATCCTCCCGCGCCGGGTCAACATCCAAGGCCTTACGCAGCTTCGGCCCGGCATCCTCGAACCGCTCCGCCTCAACCAGAGCCCGGGCCTCGGCTAACAGAAAGTTCGTCTTTCGACCCCTTTCGCCCCGTATCGCCTCTGCACGCAAGGTCTGGACATCCTCCCGCTCCGGCGCCAGTCGCCAGGCCCGCTCCAGAACGCGGATCGCTCCTTCGTATGATTCCTGCGCGATGAGTTCGGCAGCCTTCTCGCAGATCAGCCGGATGTCACGGTCCCGGATCATGTCCGGCAGGCCGCTAAGCATTTCACCCAGTTCCTCGTCGGACGGTGTCAGTTCCAGCGCCGCGCGGAGGGATTCCTCGGCCTGCTCGTACTTCTCTTCGGCGATCAGGCTCTCCGATTCGGCACGCAGCGTTCGCAGGCGAGATACCGCCTCTCCAGCTTCCTTTCGGACCGCCGCCAGTTCCTCTCTGAAGTAGCCCGCCGACAAGCCACGCTTGGCGCACCGGACGGCCTGACTGAACTGCCTGGCCTCGATGTGATCCCTGGCCTGGGCCAGGGCCTCTTTGGCTTCGTTGTACCTGGCCGCGTGCGTGCCGCAACTGCGGCAGTGCCTGGTCCCCGCGCGGAACTCACTGTCGCACTTCGGGCATTTCTCGAACAATCCCGATCCGCAGCCTTCGCAGAAGCGGGCCTCCTCGGGATTGCCTGCCCCGCAGTTGGGGCAAGTTCCCGGCGCAGCAACTCCCCCCCCGGGGACGACCGATCCAGCCATGCTTTCCGGGCTGTCAAGATCGCGGAGGAACTCCTCCACCGAAAAGGGCCTATCCTCGGGGTTGGGCTTCAGCGCCCGCTTCACGGCCGGGCGCACACTCACCGAGATCATGTCGAGATCTATCGCATCGGGGATATCCCCCGTCAGCATGTGATAGAGCGTTTTGGCCAACGCATAGATGTCGCAACGATGATCAACGTGCTTCGCGTCGCGTCGCTGCTCCGGGGCCATGTACGTCGCAGTGCCCATGGCGTAACCCGTCACTGACAGATCCGATTCGCCCCCTATCTGGGCCAAGCCGAAGTCAACGAGCTGAGGCACGCCTTCTTCGGTGAGGAGAATGTTGGACGGCTTGACGTCACGGTGGAAGACGCTCTTCCTGTGTGCATAGGCCAGGGCCTGTCCCACGGCCTTGATGATCTTCAGGGCTTCAGTGAGTTCTATCTTGCCGTCTCGCTCGATACGCTGGCTGAGATCGCCGCCCAAGACGTACTGCATGACGATGAAGGGGCCGTGCTCGTCCGCATCATGTTCGTGGACCGTCACGATGTTGCGGTGGTTCAGGCTGGCAATGACGCGAGCCTCGCGCAGGAACCTCTCGATGCCCTTCCGGCCCGCTGCGCTCGGGGCGCGCAGCCGCTTGATTGCGATCTCGCGGCCCAGTTTGCGGTCAAGAGCACGGTAGGTCACGCCCATACCACCGGCACCGATCTGCTCGAGGATCTCGTACCGATCGGCAATGACCTGGCCGGGAGCCTCAGCGGGTGGTACGTACTGAGCAGGATGCCCCGTGCGCAAGCTGTTCAAGGTAACAGGATCGCTATCATCCGTCCGTTTCGGCGCCTCGACCATTGCAGTTGGAGCCAGCGACAAATCCAGGTCATCCCTGCCATCGACCGGCGCCTTGGCGCACTTCGACCTGCCGCCCCGGCGCTTGTGCCCGGACAGATCATCGCCACAGGAACTGCATGTGCGACTGTCGTCTGAATTGTCTGTCCCGCAACTCTTGCATTTCATGGCCCAACCACCACACAGACTGTGTCAACTTGAGCACTGCGAGTATTGAACCCACAATGCGTACAATACTTCATATTGTCGGCATTCTCTGTGCCACATTTTCAGCAGAACATCCATTGCATCCTAATTACACATACTAATCGACTATTGCTTCTTCCCGCACTGCGAGCAGAACGCTCCGTCAGCCTCCAATTGGTCGCCGCAATGTCGGCATGCGGCGGCTGGCTGGCTGGTTGGCGTGTTGATCACAATCGGGGCCGGTCCACCTCCGCCGGCGACAACGGTCTGCTTCGGATCCACCGGTCTTGCGCGCGTCCCGGCGACATGCCCCATCTGCTCCATCGCGCTTTGCATGACACGTTCGAGGCGATCGGCATGCTTGTCGGCCATATCCTGCTGCTGATCGATTTGCTGCTGGAGTTGGTCGACCATCCCGGCCTGGACTTGACCTTCCGCCTGGTACTTGGCGGCCAGTGCATTGGCGGCTTCGGGGGAGGCGTTGGCGGCTATCGCGAG
>CAZSLS010000377.1:0-3725 GCA_964607575.1 uncultured Planctomycetaceae bacterium
GTAGGAGTCTTTGGGCGCATTTTTCAGTGCTCGACCGAGTATGGTCTCGCTGTCCCCGCAGGCTTCGGATGTGTCGAACAGATTGACCCCAAGCTCCAGGCAGCGACGGATAAGATCGTCCTGTTCGATTGAAGAGAGCCCTGTGTTTTGTCCGAGCTTGCTTGGCCCGCCAGTGCCATAGCTCATCAAAGAGACTTTGAGGCCGGTTCTTCCGAGAGTGCGATACTGCATTGGTCCTCCGCTGCGGATAGTGCGAACTGCCACGGGACTTTGTACCACCGGGCGTGTCGACATCACAAGAGCGAGAAGTTGGATACTGAGGGACAATGCCCTGCCGAGTCGAGATTCCAGTGACGCGCGACGATCAACCACAAATCCACGTCTTGGGTCAGTGTGCGATTGGGCAAACCGTGGTAGGCTACTCGTTGCTGCATTCCCAGAATGGACTGGATATTATTGCTCGAAAGGAGCCATCCGTGTACAGAATCAGACGCGTCTACCGGACCAAACCAGGAGAGGCCGGAAACGTCGCCAAGCTCGTTTACAGCCAGGCGAAGATATACAGGGATTCAGGTCACAGAGGCGAGTTCACCGTCTCCTACAATGGATACACTCTCCCCGGCGAACAGAACATCGTCATACTAGAGTGGCAGGATGACAAGATCATGTCGCCAGGCAGGCCTGGCAATGACATTCCATCGGAGGCGCTGGAAGCCGGGGCAAAGTACAGGCCCCTACTGGAGAGCCAACACATCGAGTTCTACGAGATGGTCGATCCCGCCTCCATGGGCGACTAGACGCCATTCACAGCGATCGATGGAGAAGATCGCTCGCCTCTCGCCGGGCGATCTTCTGAGCCAGGACAGCTCGATATTATCGGCCGCGTTGCTCAAAGAAGGTAGATGATGCGGTCATCGACGGGGCTGCCCGCAATCGGAGCTCAGCCACGATCGGGGGCGGGCGTAGGAGCCCCCATGGCAATTGAGGCGGTGGACAATGAACAGGCTTGAAGGCAAAGTAGCACTTATCACAGGAGCGGCCGGCGGGATCGGTCAGGCGGTGGCGAAGCTCTTTGTCGCCGAAGGCGCGCGTGTCTTGTTGGTTGATCTCAACGAAGCCGGACTGCAAGCCGTTGTGCAGATCCTCGGGGGCGACATGGCCAGCTATGTGGTTGCCGACACTACCCAGCCTGATCAAGTACAGAACTACGTCGGATTGACTGTCGAACGCTACGGCGGCATCGACATTTTCGTGGCCAACGCCGGGATCGAAGGTGAATCTCACCCCATTCCGGACTACCCCGTTGACGTCTTTGATCAGGTCTTGGCCGTGAATGTGCGCGGTGTCTGGCTCGGGCTCAAGCACGTGATCCCGGTGATGCGTGACAGCGGCGGCGGCAGCATCATCATCACCTCGTCAACCGCGGGGATTCGAGGATCCAAGGGTCTGTCGGCATATACCACGAGCAAGCATGCTGTAATCGGGTTGATGCGCACCGCCGCGCTGGAGTGCGCTCCTCTGGACATTCGAGTCAACTGCGTGAATCCTGCCCCGACTGAGACGCGCATGATGCGTTCTTTGGAGAGCATGGCGGCGGCCAATCGATCTGTGACGATGGATGAGGCCAAGCAAGCCGCTGCCGCGAGGATCCCCCTCCAACGATATGGAGACCCAGAGGAAGTGGGAAACATGATGCTCTTCCTCGCTAGTGATGAGAGCGGTTTCTGCACCGGAGGCGTCTACATGGTGGATGGGGGCACGTCCGCGGGCAGCCCCTAGGCCGTGGACGGCGGAGAGTTGACTTGCTGCCGAAGCGCAGGGGCCGAGAGACGCGGCCTTCTTCTCCGGGCTCCACGTCCGACCGCCGGAGTTGTGGGTGTCCGCCGGGAGTGCGACATGGCCGGCGTCGAGCTACCTGGGGTTATCGACGGGAGTGCCAGCGTGCGGACCTACCCATTCACCCAAAGCGACATTGCATCGGTCTGAGAGCGACCGAGACCGTCGCTTTGGGTGACGCCCGCGGCCAACCGGCGCCGTTGTGAACCGAGTCGCAGTCGTGGTCGCGCCAACTACTTGCTCACAGGTGGTTCCATCGCCGATAGACGCCAGTTGATCCTCCTTCAGGGCGTTGATAAACTCGTCGCACCATCCCAGGAGTGCGATTATGCTCGGTGACCGCATGAAAAGGCGACTGGTGCGTCTGCTCGACCAGGCTGAGGAAGCCGCCGATCAAGATGCCTGGGAGACTGTGTATCGGCTTGCGACCCAGGTACTACAGATAGACCCTGACAACGTCGATGCGGGCGACTTGATAAGGCTGGCTGCGCAGAGTCTGCCTGACGAGGCCGATGGTTCGGGGGCGACGCAAGCGTCCGCTCCGGCTTCAGCATCTGACCAGTCAGCGTCGACTCGGGCCCAGCCTACCTCCTTTGCCGACGGCCGCTACGTCGTCAGCCGGTTCCTGGGCGAGGGCGGCAAGAAGCTGGTCTACCTCGCCCACGACGAACTGCTGGACCGTGACGTTGCCTTCGCGCTGATCAAGACCGATAGCCTCGACGACGCGTCCCGTCAGCGTATCTCGCGCGAGGCGCAGGCCATGGGACGTCTCGGCTCTCATCCGCACATTGTCACCGTGTTCGACTTGGGCGACCATCCTGGCGCCGACGCGAAAGGACAACCGTTCATGGTAACCGAGCTCATGGGCGGCGGCGACGTCGAGGGCGTGATAGAGGATGCGCCTGAGCACCGACTCCCGCTGGAGCAAGCCGTCTCCATCGCCGTCGAGACATGCCGAGGCCTGGAGTTCGCGCACTCCAAGGGCATCGTCCATCGCGACCTCAAACCCGGCAACGTCTGGCTCACCGCCGACGGCGTCGCCAAGATAGGTGACTTCGGACTGGCAGTCGCCACGGACCGCTCCCGTCTCACTCAAGAGGGCATGATGGTCGGCACGGTGTCGTATATGCCGCCAGAGCAGGCGATGGGCGGCGATGTAACACCCCGGGCCGACCTGTACTCCCTCGGAGCGATGCTGTACGAGATGGTGACGGGGCGACCGCCCTTCGTCGGCGACGACTCGATAGCCATCATCGGACAGCACATCAACACGCCGCCCGTTGCCCCCACATGGCACAACCGCAATGCCCTGCGTCGTTGGAAACGCTGATACTGACGCTGCTGGCCAAAGCGCCGTCAGACAGACCTGAATCCGCTTGCGAGGTGCTGGGACTTCTCGAAACAATCGACCCGTCCGCCTCCGATGCAGAGAATCCCGAAGGCAACCCGCTGGAGCGCCTCGCGAAGGGCGTCTTCGTTGGCAGGGAGCGGGAGATTGTAGACCGTCAGCGAAAGTGGGACACATTTGGGCCTGAGATTAAGAGAGACTATCCGTAGGTAGAGCGAGCTCCTGACGGGGGATAGAATATCCTCTGGGAAGGAGCAGCAGTGATCGAAAACACAGAAGATAAGAACCTAGCTGCAGAAGAGCGAAGCCAGGACACGAAGCGATTCGTTCGTCAGGTTAGATCAGCCACCCGTAGGAAATACACTCCAGAAGAGAAGATCCACATTGTCTTGGAAGGCTTCCGGCGTCCTGGCGTCATTCACCAACCTGACCACGCTCTTTCTAGATGGCAACCAGATCAGTGATATCAGCCCACTGGCATCACTGACCAACCCGTAGGTTTTACTGATTCAGGAGAGTTTCGTTGCCCTCAACAATCAAG
>CAZSLS010000378.1:0-3687 GCA_964607575.1 uncultured Planctomycetaceae bacterium
GGCAAGACCGCGGCGTTCGCCTTGCCCGTTCTGCAGAACATGCAGAAGTCCGGCGCCCGCAAACGCCGCATCCGCACGCTGGTCATGACGCCCACGCGCGAGTTGGCTGCACAGATTCACGAGAGCTTTCGAACCTACGGGCGGGGTCTGTCGCTCAGGAGTACGGTCATCTTCGGCGGTGTCAGCCAGAAAGCCCAGGAGAAAGAACTCAGGCATGGTCCCGATATCCTGGTGGCCACCCCGGGGCGCCTGCTCGATCTTATGGGCCAGAAGTTCATCAACCTCAAGCACGTGGAATACTTCATCCTCGACGAGGCCGATCGCATGCTCGACATGGGCTTTATCCACGATGTGCGCCGCGTTATCGACGTGCTGCCCGCCAGGCGTCAGAGCCTGTTCTTCTCGGCGACCATGCCGCCGGCAGTGACGAAACTGGCCGATCGCATGCTTACCGATCCGGTGCAGGTTCGCGTGGCGTCGAAGTCGCCGACTGCCGATCGCATCGACCAGAAGCTCATGTACGTGGACAAGGGCGACAAGCGCAAGCTGCTCGAAACGCTCCTGAAGGATGCAGCGATCCACCGCGCCCTGGTCTTCTCGCGGACCAAGCACGGCGCCGATCGCATCTGCAGGGATTTGGTGCGAGAGAATATCGCCGCCGGGGCGATCCACGGTAACAAAAGCCAGAACGCCCGCACGCGAGCGCTAGCCGCATTCCGAAAAGGCAAATTCCGCGTACTGGTGGCCACGGACATCGCCGCGCGAGGTATCGACGTGGACGACGTGAGCCACGTGATCAATTTCGACCTGCCCAACGAGCCGGAGAGCTACGTTCACCGTATCGGGCGTACCGCTCGCGCCGGGCGAGAGGGCAAGGCGATTTCATTCTGCGCCGGTGACGAGCGGGAATACCTCCGCGAAATCGAGAAGATCCTCAAGCGACAGGTTCCCGTGGACGCCAAACACGAATTCCATTCCGACGAGGCCTCCCGGGGTATGGAGAACGGCGCTCCGGCCATGAGTCCGGGCAAGAAGAAAGCCCGCCAGCAAGCCGGACAGGCCCGTCGGCGTCGTGAGTTGGAGGCGGGGACGGCCCGTCCGGCCCGCGGCAGACGGCAAGGACAGGGCGCAGGCGCGCGCCGATCGAAGGGCGGGCCGAAGGCCGCTGCGCCCGGGAAGAATCGCCGACGACGACGCCCCCGCCGCTCTGCCAGATAACCTGCCCGAGCACCGCCGGGACCACCGCAACAACTACCACCACAGTCGTCGCCGCGATTGCGCGCGCCATGAATTCTTGATCGAACGTAAATACGCGCCTAGAATATGAATGGTTGATGTTGGGTCCGTGATCATTCCCGGAAAGGATAGGTTCCGTCGTGGCGCACGCCAATTGTCCCAAATGTGGTAGGAAGCTTCAACTTCCGCCGACTCAAAGCCAGCGGCGCGTCCGCTGTCCGGCCTGCAAGTACATATTCGCTGTCTCGCCTCCCGGTGACCCCGAAGCACTGCAGGAAGACTACACCCCCGAGGCGTACTGCAACATTGGCAAGGCCTACTGCGACCTTGGGCGATATACCGATGCCATCGCCGCCTACGAACATGCTGTCGCCATCAATCCGGATCTCGCTGAGGCATACCGCAGCATGGGCAACGCTTACGGTAGCCTTGGGCGATACGCCGATGCCATCGGTGCCCACAAGAAGGCCATCGCCCTAACGCCTAATGACGCCCGAAAACACTATGAAATGGGCGGCGCCTATGCGGACCTCGCACAACACGCCGATGCCATCGGCGCATACAAGAAAGCCGTCGCCCTCAAACCGGATTTCGCCAGGGCGTACTACAATATGTCCGTCGCCTACGGAAACCTCGGGCAATACACCAAGGCCATCGACGCCTGCAAGCAGGCCATCTCCATCAAGCCTGACTTCGTTGATGCCTATGCCCACATGGGCGTGGCCCACGCGGGGCTCAAGCAGTACATGCTCGCCCTCGCTGCTCTGGAGAAGGCCGTCGCCCTCGAACCAAGAGGGAAAAGGGCTGACCTGGCGCGCGAGCTTATCCGCAGGCTCTGCGGTAGAGACCTGACTATCGATTGAATCCTCCGCGACAAGGTCCTCGTTCAGACATCTCGTCCGACCGCCCTGAACATCGCCAACACATTCTCGATCGGTGTATTGCACTGGATCGTGTGGACCGCGTTGAAGATGTATCCGTTCTTCGCCGACAGGATCTCGGCCCGGGATTTGGCCTGCTCGTACACTTCGGCGGGCTCCCCGAACGGAAGCGTCTTTTGCGTGTCGGAGCCGCCGCCCCAGAACACGATGTCGTCACCGTACTTGTCGACGAGCAGTTTCGGGTCCATCCCCCCCGCCGAGCATTGCACCGGATTCAGGACGTCATACCCGGCCTCGATGAACTTCGGTATCATCGGCTCGCAGGCGCCGCAGCAGTGTTTGATCGTCTTCCAGGCGGTGTGCTGGTGGACGTAATCGTTCAGTTTTTTGGCATGCGGAAGGTAGAGTTCGGCGTAGGCCTCCGGTGAGCAGAAGAGGCTGTCCTGTGCGGCGAGGTCCGTACCGTCCATGCCGGCAAGCTGCACCTTGTCGCCAACGGCCTGGTGGATGACCTTTATGTTCTCGATACAGATATCGGCCTGCCGGGCGAACACTTCGCCCAGATAATCCCTCCGCGTCACCGTGCTGACGTACCACTCTTCAATATCGCGAATGCCTTTGGGGCGCGCCAGCCACGGCGCCGGCACGAGAGCAATGTCGCCGAACGCCGCGCCGGGAATCCCAATCGTCAGGGCGAGGTCCGTGTTGGCGTGGTACTCGTCGACGCCCTTCTGCAGGAACTCGAGGTACTCATCGGAGACCGGGGCGAACTCCTCGAGATTGTCTTCGGGATTCAACTTGCTATCGTCGATGGGCTCCTGGCGGACGATTGCGTCGAAGTAGAAACCCCCGTCGGGCATAATGCCCGAGGGCGGCGCGGTTTTGTCGCCGCCGGGATATTGTCGTATGCATCCGTCTTCGTCCGCGTCGGTGTTGAACAACCCGGGCACGAGCACGGGCGTACCGTCGAAAGTGCGCCACGTCTTCCAGCCGGTTACCGGGAAGCCGAACATCGTGTATAGCGACGGTACCAGGGCGATATCGAGTTGGAGGGCGTCGATCAGTTCCAGGTCGATCTGGCCGGTCATCTGGTAGCAGTCGCACACTTTCACCGGCTCGCCCGGCTCGTCGAGGCCGAGGGCCTGCCTGAGTCCGTAGACGATACTCACGTGCGCCCCGCTGCAATGCATCCCGCCGAGATCGACAGGCAAACGGTCCGGGACCTGGTGATTGAGGACCCGCCCTACCCTTTCTCTGCTCGTCATAACACGTCTTCTCCGCATCCCGCGATGTCATTCATATCATGTATTCACGCAGCAAACCGTGAGTGTACGAAATACGGCCGCAACTACAAGACCAAAGGAATACACCGGCAGGGCAATCGCATATGAATCTCAGGTGCGCCATCCATGTCGCTGGGGGAAGAGGGGAAGAAGCAATCGATGAACTCGAGATGGCAACCGCTGCTGCGCAGAGTATCACCGAGGAACGGACGCTGAAGCATCTCCTCGGTAACCGGCTCGAAAACGAGGGGGACAGGAGTAGTACGGTTTGCCGCACCGGTCTACGG
>CAZSLS010000379.1:0-3561 GCA_964607575.1 uncultured Planctomycetaceae bacterium
TCCTGAGTAAACAGGCCTTGCGGGGCACGATCTTCGTGGAACGGAGAGGGCGGGAGACTCCGAGAGGGTTCTTGTAAGTCGCTTCATGTGCTTATGTTATCGGTGGAAACTCTTGGGTTTAATGACGTTGTGAATGGTCACCTGATTTCATCTGTTGTCAGGGATTCTCACCTGTTGTCAACCCCATTGACGCACTGTGTCAATCGTTTCGAGGCTGTCGTGGCTGCTTCTCCAAGCATGGAGCAAAGCCATGATTAATAAGAGCAATGTTGAGGGTAGTAGATTCAGAGGTGGAGAGCAAGGACAGAATAGTGGCCGACGGCGCAAGCCGAACGGTGGCGTTGCGGCGATATACGCCAGGTATTCGACTCGCTTCCAGGATTCGGTTGACGATCAGGTCCGAGAGTGCCGGAAGTGGGCCGAGCAGAACGGCTACACTGTTGATCCGGATTTGATATTTGATGATTGCGGTAAGAGCGGTCGCCTTCGTCGCCGTCCGAGCCGCTTAGCTCTTCAGGCCGCTCTTGAGAAGGGGCGATTCGACGTATTGGTCGTGTTCGCGACTAGTCGGTTGGAGCGAAACGATTATCGGATTCAGCAATTCGTGCAGGAAGAGATTGTCGAGCGAGGGAAGCGGGCTGTGTTCGTTATGAGCAATGTGGACACGGACGATCAGAACTGGGAGCTTAATCTCAAGATCCGTGGTATCGTTGATTCGCAGCAGGCAAAAGCTAACGTCGCTCACATCCGTGCTGGTCATGCAGGTATGTTCCTAAAGGGGCAGGTTCACGGGACGATTACGTACGGCTACAAGGGCGTCGAGATTCCTGGAACCCAAACGCGAGCCGCTCGACCGAAGCGGCGGTACGCGATTGATCCGGAGACATCCAAGTGGGTGAAACAGGTTTTTGACTGGTACGTCCGTGAGCGAGTTTCCAGGGGTGGCATTGTTAAACGCCTGAATGAACTGAGGGCGCCGCTTCCGCCGAGATGTACGACAGGCCGATAGACTGCTTTGGCGGTTAAGGGGCTGTTGGCGAACGCTCGATATCGGGGCTTGTGGCAATACGGGGCAAAGGAAGCGATTCTGCTGAGTGGGAAGGACTATATCAGGCAAACACCGCGTGCGCAGGCGTTACAGGAGGCTCAACTTGATGATCTTCGGATCATCGATAATGAGACGTGGTTTAAGGCGCAGGAGTTGCGGGCAAACAATCCGCACAATGCCGGTCGGAAGCCTGTGGACGGTAATCGCAAGAGCAGGCCGAGGCTGCTGAACGGCCTGTTGTATTGTGGCTATCATGATCGTCCCCTTGTCGTTGGCGGCGGACAAGGACGTTCTGCGTTCTGTCCGGTTTGCAAAGAAGATGGCGAAGGTAAACTGTATACGCTGCTTGATCGACGACTGGCTGTTGAGATGATTTGCCTGAAGATCGCCGACTTGATACAGGGCGATGATATGATCGTGGCCGAAATTGTCGCGACTTGCCGAAAAGCGGCTGATGACGAACAACGGCCGGACGAGGGCCAGATCGAGGATCTGAAGGCTCGGCGGGCGAAGCTGTCGCAACAGATTAATCATGTTCTTGACCTGTTCGCCGAGACTGAAGAGGACCGGCGTGAAAACAACGATAAGGCCACGGAGTTGCGCCGTCAGCGTGCAGGCATTAATGCCGAACTCGCCCATCTTGACGCTGCGGCCAATACGCCGATCAAGGTTCCGACCCCAGAGGAGGTGCGAGGCTTATTGGCTGATATTGGAGCGGAGCTTACAGGGGTGGCGCAGAGCGGTGGTGAGGCGGCTATGGCCCGTGCTCGGCGGATTATCGAGATCATTACGGGCGGGAAGATACTGGTATACCAGGCCGGTCCGCGGCAGGCCCAGCGGGGTTGGCTGAGAGGAGTGATCAATGTTGATGTCGTGAAACTGGTGGCAGAGGATATTGGTATTGGTGGTGTCGATAATAGCGGTGTAGATATCGAGATAAAATTCATCGAACGCCCGACCCATGAGCTGATCGCTGACGAAGTCAAAGCCTTGTGGGATGGGGGGATTAAATATACGGAAATCGCCAAGCGAGTCGGTTGGAATCAGAACATCGTCGCCAAGGCGGTGGCGTTTTGGCACAAGTCGCGGGGCTTGCCTGTTCCGGACGGTCGACGGTGTGTTGGGCGTCTCGACCGCGGCCCGACGCTGGCTGAGCGAATTGCCGACAGTGTAATGGAACTCGTCGATCAGAAGATGCCGCTGACCGATATCGCCAAGAAGTTCGAGACAAACCGCAATCGAATCACCGAGGCGATACGTATCTGGCACGAGAAGCGTGATCTCCCTGTACCTGATGGCCGGACGCTTAGGAAGCTGAGGAGCAAGAAGAGGAAATTGAGATAGTAGTACCGCCTGTGGTTTGCGACAGTTGGTAAACCGATTCTATTTATGAAATTCTTGAGAAATGAAAGGAGCGCTTATGCTTGCTTTTTGGCCCGCAGTTTTCATCGTTGCGATCCTCGCGGCACTGGCCAGATTCGTTGGTTGTTGAGGCGACCATGACTTTAGAAAGGAGGCACCCATGAAGTTTTCATACTTACCAGGCGTCCGAATGATCAACGGCTTGCTTTGGATGGTCATCCTGGCCGGGGCGGCCATTTGGATTGTGGCGAATTCCCTGGCGCCAACGCCGATGAAAACTGTTGTTGAAGAAAAGAGTACGCTGTCGATTCTACGTATTCAGGCTCTGGCGTTCCTGGTTACACGCCGCACGAGTACACAAATCGTAGTCGAATACCAGGAGTCAAACTGGATAGGGCAGTGGCGGGGCGTGCTTTGGGCGACGGTGAAGATTCACTATGGCGTTGACGTGGCGAATATCCAGGCCAGGGACATTCACCTCGACGGTGATGTGACTTTTGTGAAACTTCCGAAGCCGGAGGTTCTCGATTTCTCGATCGATCCGGGCAGTATCGGCGTCATGACAAAAGCCACGGCCGCGCCGAAGATTGACGATCTTCTGAACAACAGCCATCGGCGATTGCTGGAAAGCCGCCTCAGGAAAGCGGCAGTGGATTTCGCCCAGCAGAGAGACCTGTTGCCGAGCAGAAATGAGCTTATCAAGCAACTCAACGACCTAGTGTCACTGCTGGCTGGCGAGGGAGATGTGCGACTCCGTTTTGAATGATGCCGCCAATACGTAGTGACTGTAGTAAACCCAATTATGTGTTCGACCACACCTGCGGAAAGGGATTTCTGCAGGTGTGGTTGGACGAAACGTCTCTCCTTTTTTTTAACTATGCCATATCAGTGCGTGCCCTAGAGGTTGCCGGTAAGGCAGTTTGAGAGTGGCTTGAGGATACGCAGGTCGGCTGCTTGTGGGGTGAAGCCGTATGGTCCCAATACCCATTGGCGGGAAAGGCGCTCATGACGACGAAAAGTGTCCCCCCTCTGGTTTTAGCGCAAATAGGAGGAGTTAGGTTTTCACCTAACTCCTTTAATACCAACGACTGAGCCGTGCTGGACTTGAACCAGTGACCTCCTGCGTGTCGAGCAGGAGTAAAACGTTTCGC
>CAZSLS010000380.1:0-3541 GCA_964607575.1 uncultured Planctomycetaceae bacterium
TGGGCGTGCTGATCTGCAGCCCTTCGAGATCGACCACCACCGGATGGAACCAGCCCTGCAGCTTCAGCGTCCCGCCGGTGTAGGCGACCATCGAAAATGGCCGGGGCTTGCCGGGGTCCGGTTGGCCGTCGTCGCCCGCGGGCGCGGCGGTGATATCCACGGCGGCGGTGATCTTCATCATCCGGTCGTCGGGGGCGTGTTTGGCCTCGATTAGCTTGCCGATGCAGTTGCGGGCGAATGGATTCTTGATGTTGAGCTTCATTGGTCGCTGTCCTTGTCCTGTCCGATGTTGACGCTGATCTGGTCTCCGGCCGTAACGACGCCGATTGCCTCTTCTTCGCTGAGCCCGTATTCGGAGGCCAGGTCCTTGGCTAGTTGGATCTTGTTGAGCTTCTCGCGGACGCGCTGCTCCTGCTGGGTCTCCCAGTCCTTGCCCTGGCTGGCGTATTCGGCTGCGAGCGTGGTTGCGCCGTTGACGAGTCTGGTGGACTGGGCTGCGGCCTCCTTGACGGGGTCCACCGGCTCGTTGCCGTCCCAGAAGAACTGGTGGGGGAGGGATTCCTCGCCGTTGCGCCACTCGGCGAACTGTGTCAGGAGCGTCAGTTGGCGAAGCCAGACGGCAAAGAGCGGTTCGACGGCGACCACCTCGCAGTCGTCGCGTTCGACTTCGATAAACTTGTGGAAGCCCTGGCCGTCTAGCCGCCCCGAAGCGAAGTTGTAACCGCCGGAATTACCCGAGGCGATATTCAGGGGCATCTCCAGGCAGCGGGCGATTTCGTTGATGATCGAGCGGACGAAGGTGTCGTAGAGGGTGGTGGGCTGCTCGGCCTTCATCTGGGCGGCCTTCCAGCCGTCGGGGACGAAGGTGGCCATGCGCCGTTCGAGTTCGATGGTCCCGAACTCGCTGGCCTCGGGCACTTCCGCCGCCCCGGTGTCGGGCGGTAGGAGGTCGGTGTAGAAGATCACCGAGTAGTCGGCGGCGGTTTCGGCCGCATCGACCACCGCGAGCGTGTAGCGCCGGAGTTGGGCGAACAATGGGAGCGCCGGGGTGATCTCGGGGACGGCGCGGTGCGTGCCGGGCCGGTCCTCCCGCTGCCAGTGAATTACCTGCCGGGCCTCAATTCGCCTGGCGGTGAGGTCTACGTCGAGCGAATCGCTGCCGGGGTGGTTCGGAAGCACGTAGTATGCGGTCGGATTGCCGAAAGAGTCGGACTGGATACCGTCGACGATATCGGCGCCGCCGAGAAAGTTCCGGGCCAACCTCTGCGGGCTGGCGATCTGGTCCGCTTCGATCAGTCGCAGATCCAAGTCAATCTGAGAGTCCAGGCCCTTGTTGATGCCGATAAGACCGAACGCCTCCCCGTCGCTGACGCGTGCCATTCGCATGGTCCGGAGCTTGGCGGCCAGACGGACTCGGCGGGACCACCTTATCCAGAGGGCTTCGGCCGTGCGGTTCAGTTCCCTGTTGGGCGTGTTCATCTGCAGGCGCGGCCCCTTGCCGATAGTCGCCTTGGCCAGTGTCAGCGCCATGCCCTTGGCCCACGAGTTGTTTGCCATCTCGTATCGCGCCCGGGCGCGGATGATGGCCCGTATCTCGGGGGAGTTGGCGGCATTGGCCGAGAGGGCGTCTGCCAGAGCCCAGTGGCGGCGGTTGTTGCCTGTGGTCTGGGCGGCATCGTACTTCGAGCGGATTGGCAGGGATGCTGTCCGTCGGTTCGGCGCCTCTCGGGTTTTCGTTGCCGTCTGGGTCATGTCGTGCCCGGTGGGATAAGTTTGGCGTGAGTCACCGCGGCGGCCGGGTTGGTCCGCGCGGATTTCGCCGTCTGGTGCTTGTCCAGGGCTATCAGGTCCTTGAGGGGGCGGCCTTCGGCGGACACACCGTCGCTGTCGACCCGCCTGGGTCCTTGTGCCGCTTGGGAAAGCACGTCGTCCATGTTCACTTCGTCTGCCATAATTGCAGGGGCGGGATTTGAACCCGCGACCTTTGGGGCATGAGCCCAACGAGCTACCGGACTGCTCTACCCTGCTGTGTCCGAGCGGGCATAGAAAAAGGCCACGCGAGTACGTGGCCCCACGTGGCCTTGTGTTCTATTGCATCACCGGAGGGATCAACTTCGGTGTCGCTCGGTCGTATTCGGTTGTCGGTTACCGCCGATCACATTGGACCGGCTATTCGGCTTCTGCTGGTAGTATTGGCGTCTGGGGTGATTGGAGTCAATGCGAAAATGGGGTAGAGGGGAAAATCGTTACGCATGTGTAACAATGGGAGCGGGATCAGAAGAAAAACCGGCGGGTACGGGCGGCTTGCGTCGCCCTGCACACCGGCGGGAATCCTGCCGCGCAAAGAAAGATCGTTACATGGGCGCAACGACGACGACGCGAAAAACGGCCCGCCCGCGCCTTTCGCCTTGGAAGCTACTCGCCGCGGTCGGGCCTTCTTCTTCGCCTGCCCGCTGCCGCGAGCACGCCGGATGGCCGGGTGGTCCCTGAGCACGGCGCGGCCGCGTGAGCTTGCTCCACCCGCGCGGATCTGGCCGCGGGCCTTTTCCAAAAAACGCCGCCTGTGTTTCAGGGGCTTCGGAGACACGAAACCCGATGTTGTTGTTCTCGTTCGTCGGGTTGTTGTTGTTCCGGTTCGATGCGTGCAGGTTGTTGTCGTTGTTGTTGAACGACCCGCCCCGCAAGCCGCGATACGACCCGTTGTCGTCTCCCGGTCGCCCGTTTACAGCCTCGTCGCTGCCCAAGTACGTCGCTGCGCAGGCCGTAGCTCTGGGCGTGCTGCGCGTGAGCGCCCCAGGCCCGCACCCGTATCGTCAGGTCGGCCGGGTTGCGCAGCTTGTGATTGACCTCCCACAGCATCCGCCGATACCGCCGGTCGAATCGCCGCACGCTCGACGATCGGATGCGAACCCGACCGTCGGCGAACACCACGAATCCGGCAAAGTCCACACCCTTGCCCGTCGGTGTCAGCCGGTACTTGTCCGGGTGCATCCGCAGGCGCAGCTCCGCAAGCTTCGCCTTGATCCTGGCCCCATACTTCCGCAGTTCGTCGCGATCATCGCCGAACAGCAGGAAGTCGTCCATGTACCGCACGTAGCCGCGCACGCGCAGATCGTGCTTGACGAAGTGGTCCAGGGGATTCAGATACACGTTTGCCAGGAACTGGCTCGTCAGGTTGCCTATCGGCAGGCCCGTGCGGCGAATCTCGTAGTCGAACAGACCGCCGCCGGGCATCCAGTGGCGAAGTTCCGCATCAGCATGGGTATCGAGGATCCGCATCAGCAGATCGAGCACCCGCCCGTCGCCGATCACGCGCGCGACCAGGCCCATCAGCACCTCGTGGTCGATGCTTGGAAAGTACTTCGACACGTCGCACTTCAGCGCCTGGCGATACCTGCGCGCAAAATGCAGCGTCCGCCGCATCGCCGCGTGCGTGCCCTTGCCCCGGCGGCAGGCGAAGGAATCCTCGATGAATCGCTTCTCGAAGATCGGCTCGATCACCCGCACAATGGCGTGATGCACCACGCGGTCGCGGAACGGG
>CAZSLS010000381.1:0-3523 GCA_964607575.1 uncultured Planctomycetaceae bacterium
GGCGGCCCCTCCGGCACACGATTCGAGGCAATAGTTTCGGCGGGCGTGTCATACGTTCCCGCTTGCCCCGGTCATCATAGTGCGGTATAGCTGCGCGGTCCTAGTCGTAAAACAAGCGTGTTCCGGGCGACTGAAGTGTAGGCTGGAAGCTCGATTTCTGGGCACATAAATTCTCTGCTAGGCGTCGCCGCCTTCAATACCTCGCTTCAGATTGTTCATTTTCCCATGCGATTTCCGGACACAACATATAGGGGTTCACGCGAATCGGGGCGTCCGTACCCCAACATCATCCCTTGCTGCTTCAACATCGAAGCGGCCGGTTGAGCATATCCATGGCCCGA
Organism: uncultured Planctomycetaceae bacterium; assembly: GCA_964607575.1. Taxonomy (GTDB): domain Bacteria; phylum Planctomycetota; class Phycisphaerae; order SM23-33; family SM23-33; genus BS750m-G57. Next base: position 342 of record CAZSLS010000381.1, read on the forward strand.
AACAGCAACGGCTGCCAATGGTTCCATGACAGCAGCCGGTAGACGATGCGTCGGCCCTGCCGAACAATCTGGCACGGTACACGCATCACCGCATTCAGGAACGTCTTGAACTCCATTCGCACAATCGCCTGCTTCTGGGCCTTGTGTCGGGCCTTCCAACGCCCCCGTTCCGGAAGTACCAACCCAAACCACGCCTTGAAGCTCCATGCCTGCGCCGTCATCACCATGTATGCCCAATTGCTCACCAGATTATCCAACGGCATCCGCAGGGCACGAACACCATTGCGAAGCTGCTCATTGATGTTCTCCTGATTGCACCGCTTATTCGCCGACGCGACGATCTGGTCCGCCGGAGAGGCCCAATCGTTCGTGATGTAGAAAGAATACCGAATGTCGTCGAACAGCAGATTCTCCCCACGTGAGACCGTCAGGTTCTTGCACAAGACCACGACGCGATAGCTCTTGCCGCATGCCCTCGGCCGATACGAAAACTCCGCCACCATCTCAGAAAACAAACGAATGTTCTCGAAGTCCCGGGCGACTACGATCCGCTCACGCACATTCTGTGGCCGACGCCGCGGAGCCGTCTTCACCTCATACTTCACTGGTCGCTTCAGCCGCTTCCATCCCTTCTGCGGCAGGGATTCCGCGATCTCCACCAGATTGGGCATCGCGTCGATGCCGAAGACGAAAGTGGTCCCAGCCGCGTCCCACCGGTCCAGCTCCGTGGTTTGACTGAAATCCGTGTCCCCGCGAACCGTCACTTTCCGGAAGCCCGCCCGACGGCAAAGATCGATCGCCTTGTTGATCCAACGGGCCGCCCCATCGTGGCTGGGACGATTGCCGCTGCGATTCACCAAGAACAGCGGCTCACCCGTGTTGGCCAGCGAGATCACCAGCGGATGATAGCCCCACTGACCCTTGTAATTGATGTCCATCCCCTCTTTGCACTCGCCCGTGGTCGCCGCCAGGACCCCGTCGGCCTCGATGATCGCCTCTTCGAAGAACTCATCCGGCTGCTGCTTCCAGACCTTCAGACGAATCTCGTTGAGCACGTCCATCAGGACTTCCACGTCGTGGGGTGTGAACCGCCGACAGAAGTCGCCGGCCGTCGTGGGGTCGGGAATACGATCGGCGCCGAGGGCGTCGAGGTAGTTCTCGTCGTTGCGGAGAAGCTCAATGTCCTCGATGCAGGTCCCGTCGCAGAGGATATTGTAAGCCAAGTTCAGGATGTGGTCCGACTCGTGATACGGCAGATGGCGCTTCAACAAATGGATGTTCTCCTCCAAGGCCTTGATCAGCCCTGTCTGCTGGGCCAGCTTGTGGATGACCCCAATGCCGCCACAGGTGATTCCGCTGGTGCGCTCCGCTACCTCATAGTGAATGTTACTGGCGCTGAACATCGAATCGGGCTGATCCTCCCAGTGCATTCTTCTGAGTCGCCGTTGGATTCTTCGCTTGCGTTTGGCCTGTTGTTTCCGTACTGTCGTGTTCACTCGAAATCCCTTTCCATGGTTACTGCGTTACTTCACCACTGTGGTCTATAAGCCACAAAAACAAAGGGATTTCGAGTACTTCTTGCCGCAGATCGACGAAAAACAGGTGGATTCACGCTTGTTCAAGGACTAGTGTCCGGCTATAAGTCAAACAATGGCAATTGGTTACAAATTGTGGTGTTCTGGTTTGTGTAATCCCAGTCGCAAAAGGCCCGTAGAACGGGCGTTTTTTCGAAGATCGTCACGCTCAGGACCTGCAGAATTGTGTAGAGGCTCTGGTCCAAATGAAGCCGTTTCTTCATGATCGCGATGAGCACGTAGACAGCTACGGCGATCCAGATCTGCGTCTTCACGGCGTTCTCAAACGTACCATAGAAAGCCTTGATTCGCAAATGCTGCTTGATCCATTTGAAGAACAGTTCGACCCGCCACCTGGCCTTGTATAGAAGAGCGATCGTCAGGGCCGGAAGTAGGAAGTTGTTGGTGAGAAAGACGAATGTTTTGTCTGTCTCGGCGTCGAAGTAGACGATCCGTCGCATCGGCACCGGGTAATACGTGGCCGTATTGACGCCGGTGAGCATGATCGTCTGATCGCAGCGCAGTCCGGTCGTTTTGTCCACGGCGCGGGAGTAGCGTCTCTTGAACTGAAAGCGTCGCTTGGCTCGTGTCACAAAGAAGGCCAAGGCTTGGTGCATCACATAGAGCCTTGCGAAGTCGACGTACCCACGATCCATCACGTAGAAGGCGCCGGGCTCTGGGATCAAGATATCCAGTACATTCACATCGTGCAGTTTTCCATCGGAAATGTGGATGAACTCGGGAATGTTGCCCCGCAGATTCAGCAGCGTATGGAGCTTGATTGCCCCTTTGGTTCGCTGGTATCGCGCCCAAGGGAACAGGGCGAGACACAGGTCGATGGTGGTGGAGTCCAGGGCATAGACCGTCGAGTCCAGTTCGACGCCGAAGTCTTCGTTGGCGTAGAGGTCTTTGGCCGTAGCGATGAGGACCTGCGCGAAGTCGGCGTAGATGCGCCAGTCACGATTCTCGTTGGCGTCGGCCAGTGTGCTTCGCGAGACTCGACTGCGGATTCCCATGTGGTAGAGCTTTGGCCGCCTGGCCCGCAGGCACGACTCGATGTCTCGCAGGCTCTCGCGATAGGTGAGTTGGGCGAACGCCATGCAGAGGAACTGATCCAGACACGTGAAGTTCCGGATCTTGTATTCGCCCCCGTAGCGCGCAACGCATCTGTGAAACGCTCGTAGCGGAAGGAAGCACATGAGCTGTGAGAAGATGATCTGACCTGTGTACATTGGCCTCTCCTTTCAAAAAGGACAGACCAAATCGTACGGCCAAATTCAAGTCGATGCAGACCATCTTCTCTCGCAACATCTTGTTAGCCCGTTAGTTGAGGATATCTTCAAGGCCTACAACCGGACAGCAGTGGCCAAGAACCTTCTTTTCTGCCCTTGCGTGCAGGCCTTGGGCGCAGTGGAAAGGAAGGCTGCCATGTCTCGCTTCTTCCCCCCTCATCCGGACCTCGGGCATCTGAAGCACGAGGCCAAAGCTCTGCTGAAGACGCACAAGAAAGGCGATTCGTCCATCTGCCCGGTCTTTCGCCGGCTGAAGCGATTCGCCAGGGCCCCTGACTCGCAAGTCCTCTCGGCTGAGATTGCGCTCACAGAGGCG
>CAZSLS010000382.1:0-3452 GCA_964607575.1 uncultured Planctomycetaceae bacterium
TCGCCGCATTCCGGCGCGCCGACGATGCCCGTGCCCACGTTGGGCGAATTCTTGTCCAGCGACCCGACGTTACGCGGGTTACTGAAGTGATCCATTACTTTGTCGCTATAAGCCATTGATTGAAACCTCATTCGTGTCGATTACGTTGCCGCAGCCGAATCGTTATTCTCCATCGCCAGTTCGTACAGCGGGCTGAGTTCTCTCAGCTCCGTTACGGCCTTGGTTACCTGGGCGATCGCGTAGTCCACTTCCTCGATCGTCGTGTTGCGCCCGAGGCTGAAACGGATACTGCTGTGCGCCAACTCGTCTGAAACGCCCATCGACCGGAGCACGTAGCTCGGTTCCAGCGACGCGCTCGTGCACGCCGACCCGGACGAAACGGCGATATCCTTTATCTTCATCATCAGCGCCTCGCCCTCGACGTAGGCGAAAGACAGGTTCGCCGTGCCCGCCAGGCGTTCGGTCCGATGCCCGTTGAGCGTAACGAAATCCAGTGACTCGGCTATCCCGTCGTGCAAACGGTCCCGCAAGACCGTCAACCGCGCGGATTCGTCGGACATGTCCGCCGCGGCGATACTGCACGCCTCGCCGAGCCCCACAACGCCCGGAACGTTCAGCGTCCCGCTCCGCATACCGCGTTCGTGCCCCCCGCCGTCCATCTGGGCCCTCAGGCGAACGCGGGGATTTCGCCGGCGAACGTAAAGGCATCCGACGCCCTTGGGACCGTAAATCTTGTGTGCGGACATGCTCAGCAGATCCACGCACATCTCGTCGACGTTCATCGGAATCTTGCCCACCGCCTGCGTCGCGTCGGTGTGGAAGAACACGCCTCGATCGCGGGCTACCCGCCCGATGGCGGCGATCGGGTTTATCGTACCGACCTCGTTGTTGGCGCCCATGATCGATATCAGGATCGTCCGGTCGGTTATCGCGCCGGACACCTGCTCCGGCGAGATCCGCCCGAACTCATCGGGCACCAGCCACGTCACGTCAAAGCCCTCCTCGCCAAGCCGCTTGCACGGATCGATCACGGCTTTGTGTTCCGAAACGCACGTGATGATGTGATTGCCCTTGTCGCGATACATCTCGGCGACGCCCTTGATCGCCAGGTTGTCCGACTCGGTAGCGCCGGAAGTCAGCACGATATCCTTGGGCGTTGCGCCCAAGAGGTCCGCAATCTGCTGGCGGGCGCGTTCGACTCCGGCTTCCGCCTTCCATCCGAACGGGTGGTTGCGGCTGGCGGCGTTACCGAAATGCTCGGTCAGGTACGGTATCATCGCCTCGAGCACGCGCGGGTCGACCGGCGTGGTGGCGTTGTGGTCAAAGTAAATTGGCAACTTCAAAGCCATTGGCATCATCCTTTGTTCTCTGTTGGCACGGGCGGGGGTTTGACTATTTCACTAAGTGTAACGCTGGCGAGAAAATCCTTCAATTTCCGCTGCGCGCGGTGGACCGGATCGGCCACCGGACAGTTGGCCATCACCTGGCAGGTGCATTCGGTATCGTTACCAGCCACTTCCGTAACGCATTCGGCGAGTCTTACGGGCCCTTCCAGAACGCCCACCAGGTCGGCGAGGCTGACCTCTTCGGGATCGACCGCTATGCGATATCCACCGCGGGCGCCGCGCACCGACTCGATGTACTCCGACGACGCCAACTTCTTCAGCACGTTCATCAGCAGCGAAGACGACAAATCAAAGCGATCGGCGATTTCCCGCGCGCTGGCCAGGGCGCCGCGATCGAGCTGCGACAAGTAACCCATCGCAACCAGTGCGTATCCTGTTTTCTTCGTAAGTGCAAGCATACAGTACCATTCGGCGGTCGTCGCGGCGGATCAAAACCGCTGCGACGGCGGCTATTACATATATAGCACTCTTATGGTACGGTTTCAAGCTTCGCCTCGCAATTTTTCGTCAGATCGCCCCCAACGCAAGGACCCAGACCCCCAAAGGGGTGGCTGGCGAATCGATAATCCAGTAAACTGCTCCCGTAATGAAAAGGAACTACTATGAACAGACGAGGATTCATTAAAGCAGTGGGGCTGGGAGCCGCGGGACTTTCGCTATTGCCCGCCGCCTCGTCCCGCGCCGCCAGTCCGGTCGGCAAGCCCAACATCATTATAATACTGGCCGATGATTTAGGTAACGCCGACACCAGTATCTTTAAAGGTTGGATCAAAACCCCTCACCTCGAGCGAATGAGAACCGAAGGCCTGACGTTTACCGATTTTCACTCCAACAGCTCAGTCTGCAGCCCCACAAGAGCCGCCCTCCTCACCGGGCGATATCAACAACGCGCCGGTATCGTCGACGTGATGGCCCGTCACCTCGACACCCCCAGTCTTACCCCCAAGGAACTGACCCTCTCCCGTTTAATGAAGCAGGGAGGATACCGCACCGCACTCTTCGGAAAATGGCACCTGGGCACAGAACCCGAAAACAATCCCGTGCATCACGGCTTCGACGAATTTCGCGGGTTCCTGGACGGTTACATCGATTACCACAGCCACAAACACAATTGGTATAACGGCCTTAAGATTGAAGACCAGGAGGGCTATTCAACCCACCTCATCACGAAGAACTCGGTGGAGTTCATCAAGAGGAACAAGGACAAACCTTTCTTCCTGTACGTGGCCCATGAATCTGTACACCTTCCCTACCAGACCCCCGCCGACACCGTCGCAAACAGGAAGCCCATACCCAAAGGCAAGCGATGGGATCGCAACCGCATTCGCCCCAAGTACAAAATCATGGTCGAAGAAATGGACAAGGGCATCGGTGCAATTCTCAATGCGCTCAAAGAGTGCAAGATCGAGCAGAATACATTCGTCTTCTTCTTTTCGGACAACGGCGCTGTCGGCTCGGGCTCCAACGCCCCCTACCGCGGCGGCAAGTTCAGCCATTACGAAGGCGGGCACCGCGGGGGCGCCATCGCCTGGATGCCCGGACGGATCAAAGGCGGAGCCACCACAAATGCTCTGACCGTCGGAATGGATCTTCTGCCCACGATCGCCGAATTGGTGCATATCAAGGTACCGCAAAGCCGCAAGCTCGACGGGCGGAGCATGAAAGACCTCATCTTCAACGGCGCCGATTTCCCCGATCGGAAGATCTTCTTCGGCTATGAACCCAAACTCGGAACCGCCCTGCGAGACGGGCCGTGGAAAATGATCGTCAAGAAAGGAAAAAGGGCCAAGCTCGAACTCTACGATCTCAGAAAAGACATCGGCGAGCGCAACAACATCATCGCCGACCACCCCCGACGCGCCAAAGAGATGCAGTCCGCGATCGAAAAATGGGCCGGTGAAATGCAAGTGGAAGTAGACGCCCGACGCCGGAAGAAATAGCGGACAGGCGCCCTGAATCTAACTATTGAATACCAAGCAATTTGAGAATTCGCTTCACAGTCATCCCATAACTGGTTCGATCCTGACAGTCAGGGCTATTTGAGCC
>CAZSLS010000383.1:0-3426 GCA_964607575.1 uncultured Planctomycetaceae bacterium
CGACCCGCTGATTAAGAGTCCTCGAATAATCTCGCAATTCGCCCTGAAAACAGCACTTTATGGTCAAGGTGTGGCGCTTTTGGCTGAGGCTTCCGGAACTAAACTAACCCCTCAGAAGAGCAGATGACCCTCGCGGTTGTTATTCTCCAAACTCCGATCTTCCATGACAAGTTGAGTGGAAATAATGTAACATCGCGCATGTTTGGCGGCGGCGGTGTTGATGCCACTGTTTCACGGCCTGGTGGAAGGTCAACACTGCCGGACGCTATGGCGTGACGATGCGTCCGCGGCAGGCGGGATCCGCGCGGAATTTGGGCCAGGGCGATATGGCCAGGGATACGCTAGCTGTCTTGACCGCATACAGCGAGCCGTCGTCCGAACCGACCAGCAGCATGCCGTCGTCGCGGATCGTCGGCGATGAGAAGACGAACTTCCGCGTTTTGAACTTCCAGAGCACCTTACCGGCGGAACTGAATGCGTACAAGTGGTGATTGTACGAGCCAACGTAAATCGTCCCGTCGGCGCCGACCGCGGCTGAGGAGATAACCCAGTCGCGTGTGTTGAACTTCCACTTGAGCTTGCCTTGGGGGCTCAGGGCGTAGAAGTACTTGCTCAGCGAACCGACGTAGATCGTGCCGTTGGCGCCGATGGCTGCCGAAGCATAAACGCTGCTTCCGGTGTCGAATCGCCACAGTTCGGCGCCGTCTGACGAGACGGCGTAGATCAGGTGGTCGTCCGAGCCGACATAGACGCTTCCGTCGCGGCCCAGTGCGGGCGAGGCCAGAACTTTCCCGCCCGTCTTAAACTTCCACCGCACAGTTCCGTCCGGGTTGATCGCACGCAAATGGAAGTCGCCCGAGCCGACATAGATGGTCCCATCGGATCCGATAGCAGGCGACGATGCGATCTTGGCGTCGGTCTTGACCTTCCACCGCGGCTCGCCGGTTGCGGGATCCAGAGCATACAGATACATGTCATGCGAGGAAACGTACAGTGTTCCGTGGAGCCCGACCGCTGGGGATGACTCGATCTTGTCGCCAGTCTTGAACCGCCACAGTTCGGAGCCCGTGGGGTCTACCGCGTACACGTGTCCGTCGAATGATCCGAATATGACGTTCCCGTTCTCGACTATCGCGGGCGTACCGTGAACGAAACCTCCCGTCTTGAATCGCCACTTCTCCTCGCCGGTCGGGCTGAGCGCATAGAGATGTTTATCGTGCGAGCCGATGTAGATAGTTCCATCAGGCGCCACGGTCGGGCATGTGGGCATGACGTCGCCGGTCTTGAACTCCCATTCGGCGGGAACTTGGGCTTCATCCTGGCCGCTGCAGCCGCCGGTGAGAAGTGCGGCGGTTGCGGCAATACCCAGCAGGGCGCGCCTCATAGATGAGTCTCCTCGATCCGGCCGCAGGCGGACGGGCCTTCATGGCCGGCATCTTCGCTCAAACGCCCGTCGGTTATCAGCAGCACGCGATCGGCGTATCGCCGCAGGTCGGAGTTGTGCGTGACCATAACCACGGTAGTGCCCTCGGAGTTGAGTCGGCCCAGCAGATCCATCACGTCGGTTTCGGTCTTGGCGTCGAGATCGCCGGTGGGCTCGTCGGCCAGCAGTAGGGGCGGATCGTTCATAAGCGCCCCGGCGATGGCGACGCGACGTTTCTCACCGCCGGAAAGCTCGTGCGGATACGCATCGGCCTTGTCGGCCAGACCTACCGTTTTGATAAGCGACGTCGCCCGGCCGGCCTTCGCCTTTGCGCCTTTGGGCAGGAACGTTGCGGCAAGAAGCACGTTTTCCAGTACGGTCAGGGACCTGATGACCGATGCGTTCTGGAATACAAATCCGATCTTTCCGGCCCGCAGCTTCGCGCGGGTGCGTTCATCGAGCTGCCAGATCTCCAGTCCATCGATATACACCTGCCCCGTCGAAGGCCTGAGCAGGCCGCCAATTGCGCCCAGGAGCGTGGACTTTCCCGCCGCCGAGTGGCCCATCACAACGACGAACTGTCCCGGGGCGATCTCGACGTTCACGTCGTCCAGCGCTGCGGCCGGCCCGCGCGGGCTCTGGTAGGTCTTGGTCAGGTTGTAGGCGCGGACAATCATGCGGTCTTTCCTCTCCGGATGGCTTCGTACGGCTCCATTCTTGACACGCCGAGCGCAGGAAGGATGGACGCAAGGACCGAACTTGATGCGACAATCATACTAAATCCGACCACGAAATACACCACCGCAGACGCCGTGGGCAGGACGTCCATCGTGCCCAGCGAATCTGCCAGAGCCTCTCGAAACACGGTCACGGCTCCAGTAGCAACCACCGAGCCGAATACCGCTGCGATCAGCGCTACGGTTATAGTCTCCCGGGCGAGCGTGCCCAGAACGAATCCCCTCGTGGCGCCTTTTGCCATAAGCAGCCCGATCTCACCCTGGCGTTCCTTGACGGCCTGGGAGAACATTACGCCGCTGAGCACGAGAGCCATCACCCACAGGGCGGTAATGACGCAGACCAGCACCAGCGTTACCCCGCCGAGATGCTTGCGGGCGATACCGGCCACCGTCGATGACAGGACCGCCTGAACGGACGGGTGGTTCTGTTCGATCTGCTCTGCAAGATCTATCACGTCGGCGCCTGGGTCGGCCTTTATGAAGACCGCCGACGCTGCCCCGTCAGCGATCCTAAGGCGCATGTCCGCTTTGGCCCCGGAGTTGGCGACCATCCGCCGCAACGCCTTGTCGGGCAGATAGACTGTCCAGTCCATTCCCATGCCCGTGGGCGCCAGAACGCCGACCACGGTGAACTCCGTTCCGTAGAATCGGGCAGTGTCGCCCACGCGCAGAGTGATCCGGTCGCCGACTACCATCCAGTTTTCCTGGTCCGGCCGGCCTTTCAGGTCGCCTTCGGTCAGCCAGGGCGTAATGGTGAAGTCCGTAGACGGATCAAAACCCACCAGGAAGAACTTCCCCGCGCAGCAACTGGCGTTGGTGAGCGTTTCGAGATATGTCTGCGGAGATGCCGACCGGACGCGCCGGGCGGAGGCGACCTTGCCAATCGTGGCAGGATCTAGGTAGAACGCAGCAGGCCTGCCTGTAACTAGTGCCTCGTTGAAGTTCGTGGCGACATTTTCGCCAGCGGGAATGACCATGAGGTCGGCGCCGAGTCGGCCCACAGTCTGGCGGACGCTGCGGTTAGCGCCGGTGATGAGAATCGCCGAGCCGGTCAGGGCGGCTGCGGCAATGGCGACCGCGGCTGCAATCAACGTAGTGCGGAACGGGTTACGACGAAGCTCTCTGATTGCCAAACGCCACGAAGACATTGCAATTCACCTACCCTGCCTGGGGTTCAGGGGGCCACGACTTCCACTACGCCGCGCATCTGCAAGTGGAATTCGCTGCACCAGACCGTGCAGTAGTAGTCATAGCTGCCCGGCTCGG
>CAZSLS010000384.1:0-1412 GCA_964607575.1 uncultured Planctomycetaceae bacterium
AACCGGCGACGATGAGCCTGCTGGCGATCGGCGGACTCTTGATTCTCCGCAGGCGTCGGCGGAGGGCCTGAGCAAGTCGAAGGGCAGGAAGGCGTAACATACTCGGCGAACCGAGTTTGCAGGACCCGGCGGTAAGAGGGCATGGAGTCAGGATTTGCAGACTTCTTCGTCGCCGACTTCGGTTGCCAGGGCTTCGATGAGGCGATCGACGCATTGCTTGAGAGTTTCGTATGCCTCGGCGGCCTGGCTCAGGTCGCCGCTTCGCCCGATGTTTTCGACGACCAGTGAGGCGTCAAACGCTGTCCGGGCACCAACGATACCGACGCTGCCCCTCAGTGCGTGAGCGGTTTCGGCTACTCGGGCCGGGTCGCCCTGCCCAATTGCCTGCGCCACGTCCGCAAGCATATTGGGACCATCTTCGAGGAACATCTGCATCATTTCCAGGAGCATCTCCTCGTCGCCTCCCACGCAATCGAGGGCCTCCGGGCGATTGTAAACCGCGTCAGTTTCGGCGACGTGGGTGGATGTTTTTCGGGCGTGGAGGGGCTCGTCGGTTTCCCCGGCGGCCGCAGGCAGTGCGAGAACTTCGTCAATGGTATCGAACAGTGTCTTCTGGCTGATGGGCTTGGGGACGTATCCGTCCATTCCGCAGTCCAGGTACTTCTCCCGGTCGCCCTTGAGTGCGTGTGCGGTCATGGCAATGATCGGGATGTGTCCGCCGGTGGTCTTCTCTCGCCGGCGAATGGCAATGGTGGCGGTGTCGCCTCCCATCACGGGCATCTGGATGTCCATGAGAACGAGATCGAACTGACCGATCTGCAGTGCGTCCAGCGCCTCCTGCCCATTACCGGCCACCGTGACATCGTGTCCTCGCTTTGACAGCAGGCCTGCGGCCAGCGCCTGGTTGATTGGCTTGCCCTCGACCAGCAGCACGTTTAGGCGACTTTGTTCCTTCGGGCTGCGGGTTGTGTCCAGTTGGGTGTCTTCTGAGGACCCGTCGCCCCCTGCCAGGCCCAGGGCTCCGGTGATCGCGTCGAGGAGTTCGGGGCGGGAGATCGGTTTGGTCAGGTGGGCGGCGATACCGAGCTGCTTGCACTGTATCCCGTCGCCCCGCCGCCCCATCGAGGACAGCATCAGCACGGTGGTGTCTATCTCGTCGAGTTGTCCGATCTCTCGGGCAACTTCGAACCCGTCCATTCCCGGCATGCGTCCATCGAGGAGCACCAGCGGGAACGAACCGCCGATCTCCCGGGCGAGTTTCAACGCGTTGATACCATCCCGGCCAGTCTCGCAAAGAGTGGGTTTCATACCCCACCCAGCCAGTATTCCCTGCAGGATTTGCCTGTTGACCTCGTTATCGTCCACGACCAGGACGTGCATTCCGGCCAGTTCGTCCACCGGCAGGGACGCCG
>CAZSLS010000384.1:1512-3394 GCA_964607575.1 uncultured Planctomycetaceae bacterium
GACGCCGAACAATGCGGTGAAGTGGAAGCTGCTGCCCCGTCCGTCATTGTCCCGGGCCCATATCCGCCCGCCCATTAATTCTACCAGTCGGGCCGATATCGCCAGCCCCAGGCCCGTACCGCCGTATTGTCTCGTGGTCGAGGCGTCGGCCTGTTCAAAAGCGTCGAATATCTTGTCCCGCGTGGCCGGAGGAATCCCGATACCGGTATCGCGAACTTCGAAATGCAGGACAACTTCGCTGCAGGCGTGCGATTCTACTTCGACGCCCACGTAAACGTGCCCTTCGGGAGTGAATTTGATCGCATTACTAACCAGGTTGACCAGTACTTGGCGAAGCCTGCCCGGGTCGCCGCGGAGCATGTCGTCAACATCGCCTGAGATATTGAACAGTAGTTCCAGGCCTTTCTTTTGGGCCTTCATTGCAAGAGACCGTATGACCCTCGAAACGGTTTTGTAGAGCCTGAAGTCGACATGGTCGAGGTCTATCTTGCCCGCCTCGACCTTCGAGAAGTCCAGTATGTCGTTAATAACCGTCAGCAGCGAGTTGGCGGATTCCATGACCATAGACAGATACTGGCGCTGCTCGTCGTCCAGATCGGTATCGAGCGCCAGTTCGGTCATTCCCAACACACCGTTCATGGGGGTGCGGATTTCGTGGGACATATTGGCCAGGAATTCGCTCTTGGCTTTGCTGGCGGCTTTTGCAGCTTCGGCGAGAGCCTCGGTCTGCGAGATCGCGATCGCCAGTTCGCGGTTTGTCCGTTCGGCGTCTTCTTTGGCTTCGAGCAGTTCGACGGTGCGGTCTTGCACACGCTGTTCGAGTGTCTCGTTCAGGGTGGCCAGTTCCCTTTCTGCTTTATGGCGCACGGCGACTTCATTGTTGAGCACCCGGATCTTGCCCCGAATGGCATTGCGCATGCCCACAAAACTCCGCGCTAGGATACCCAGTTCGTCTCTCGAGTCCAGGTTACCGATTTCGGAATCCAGGTTGCCCCCGGCCATTTCAGAAGACGCTACGGTCAAGATTCTGATTGGGCGCGTGATCCTTGTCACGGTCAGCGACAGGACGACAATTGCAATAACGGTGACTACCGCGAAAGTACCGATCAGAAGATTGCGGAACTGGTCCAGTGCCGCATACTTGACCCCCACGGGCACGTCATAGACCACGGTCCAGTTCCATCCGGAAGCCTTCTTAAAGATATACCAGTTGTCCCTGCCTCCACATTCTTCCAGAAACTCGCCATTGCCCGATTCGAGTATACGCCGCACCGCCTGCGTATGATCGTCGGCTTTCCCGCCCAGTTCGGGCCCCAACACAACGGTTCCCGTGGAATCGATAATCAACGGGTGGGTTTCCGACCCGGGTTTGTAATATTTGCGCTTCAGCGCCTTCAGGAGCGACTCCCTGAAACCCTCTTCGTAGGCCTCCACCATACCGGTCTTCTCGAGCTGACGGTATTTCAGGTCAATAGTGTCGACTATTGCGGATATTTTCTGGGCGTAGACCGCAGTCTGCCACTTATCGATTATCCTCCGCAACTGCATGTTGGCAAGGACAACGATTATCACCGCGACAAGGCATAGAGCGACCACAATTCGCAGTTGCAGTCTCAGGTTTATGGAACGCTTGAGCAAAACGCTACTCCGAAGTTACAAGCTCTGCCGATTCGATCAATTTCATGGGAAAGACCACGCGGAGTTTCTTGGCGATTGGCATGTTCAGGTATATTCTGGCCTTGGTGTTCGTGACTACCGGGATATCAACCGGGGACCGCCCGGCGAGTATCTTCAATGCCGTCCTACCGGCCCACTGGCCTTGTTCGTCTGACGCCTTGACGAACCCGATCAGGGCATACGGCGTGATCCAATCTTCCACGCA
>CAZSLS010000385.1:0-3387 GCA_964607575.1 uncultured Planctomycetaceae bacterium
GAAGGTGGCGGGATATCCGCCAATGTGCGTATGACGGATTCGTCCGATTTCGAGACAACCGCAATACCGTACCTCGACAACGTGTTCCGCACGGCCTTTGCCTTGTGCGGACGCCGGGATGAGGCTGAAGATCTCGTTCAGGCGACGTTCCTGAAGGCCCTGGGGCAATTCGCCTCGTTCCGTCCGGGTACGAACTGTAAGGCCTGGCTGCTGCGGATACTTCGCAACAGTTGGATCGACCGGTTGAGGCACAGGAAGGTGGTCGGTACGGAACTTCAGATCGACCAGTTGCCTGTGGCCGCGACCGAATCGGACGAAGAGACGCACTGGACGAACGCCCAAGACATCCTGGAGAACTTCGCCGACGAGCAGATCATCGAAGCATTGCATGACCTGCCCGAAGCCCAGAGGCTGGTGGTCTTCCTGGTGGACGTCGAAGAGATGCCCCTGGACCAGGTCGCCGAGATCCTCGAGGTGGCGGTCGGGACGGTAAAGTCCCGCGCTTCTCGGGCCCGGGCGAAGCTCAAAACTCGCCTGATGGCCCATGCAACCGATCTGGGCTTTGACGGGAGGGTGAAATAATGAAACTGACACCTGAACAGATTGAAGACATCCTCAGCGGGCAGACGCCCCAAAGCGACGAGCTTGACGCCGAAGACCTCGCCCGCCTCGAAGAGGCCCGCGCGATGCGGGCTCGCCTCCGCGCCGCGTTCGATTCGACCCATGCGTCCGATTCCCTGGCCGATAAGGTACGAGCGAGCTTGAAGAGTACCCCTGCGGCGCGCGGCAGGATCATTCGTTTTCCAAGGTGGATCCTGCCCGCTGCCGCTATAGCCGCCCTGCTGCTTCTTGTACCGGTTCTGTTCCCCGACATCTGGGGACCCGAGCCTGCCCAAGCCGCCACGGTGGAACTGGCCAACATTCACAAAGTCAGTCTCTCCGGTCGCGACGACTTCTACGCCACCGGCGACTGCGAGGAGATCAAGGCCTACTTCAAGAGGAAGCTGGGCTTCGAGCCGAAACTCCTGAGCCAGTGCCCCGAACTCAGCATCATAGGATGCTACGTCGCCAGACTGAAGGGCCAGATGGTCGCCACTTACGTCGTGAAACTCGACGATACCAAGGCCAGCATCATAATCACCGAAGATTGGCCCAAGAAGTTGGGGCTCGGCTGCGGTTGCGGACATCCGCACTGCAAGTGCTTCCATAACGGGCAGTGCGAGGACCTGTCGATCGTGAGCGTCCGCCTCGGCGAACGTTCCTACAGCGTAGTGGGCAGCCTGCCGGCCGAATCGCTCAGGGTCGTGCTGGAGCGTTTGCGCGGCTGACCAGCGGGCCTACTCCACACGCGTAAAATTGGGAAAGGCATCTGAAATGATTCGTGCAACCATATTGAGCTTACTGTGCGTTGCGGTGCTGGTGGCGGGGATCGGCTGCAGCAAGAGCTACGACGCGTTCGGCGATCGCCTCGACGGACCAGTCGACAAGGACCTGTTCGCGGACGATTCGGCAACACCGCGGGCAGATCTTCCGAAGCTGAGCGACCAGTCGACCGTAAGCGATTACGTGCAGTACGCAGCCCTTAACAATCCCGAACTGGCCGCGGCGTTCAACACGTGGAAAGCCGACCTCCAGCAGATCCCCCAAGTAACCGCCCTGCCCGATCCGAGATTCACTTACCAGTATTACATCCAGCAGGTCGAAACGCGCGTCGGCGCCCAAAAGCAGGCGCTCAGTGTCTCACAGACCTTCCCGTGGCTGGGTAAGCTCAGGCTTCGTGGCGACGCGGCCGCTCAGACCGCAAACGCATCATACCAGCGATTTCGCCAGGAGAAGCTCAAACTCTTCTACCAGGTACAGGACGCATACAGCGAATATTGTTATCTCGCCAAAGCAGTCGAGATCACCAAACAGAATGCAAAGCTGCTGGAACACATCGAAACGATCGCCCGGATTCGCTACAAGACCGCCGCCGCCGGTCACCCCGACATCATCCGCATTCAGGTCGAACTGGGCAAGCTCGCCGACCGGGTATCGACTCTCGATGAGTTGCGCAAGCCCGTGGCTGCGAGGCTGAATGCGGCGTTAAATCGCCCGGCCGATATGCCCGTGTCGGTACTCAAGGAGCCCGCGGCAGGTCCAATAGACCTGGCCGGCCTCGATGAATTGCTCGTTAAGAACAACCCGGAAGTGGCGGCGTTGGATCGCCAAATCGCGGCCGCGAAGATCAAGATCGAACTGGCCCGAAAGGACTACTACCCCGACGTGACGCTCGGTATGAGTTACATAGACACCGCAACCTCGACCGGCGGACGGAACCCCAGCGGCGACGGCGCCGATCCGGTTATCGCAATGGTTTCGATAAACCTGCCGATCTGGCGGGAGAAGCTCGATGCTGGCCTGCGACAGGCGCAATTCAGGCGTCGTGCAGCCGTCCAGAGACGCGCCGCCAGGCTCAACTCGCTGCAGTCGCAAGTCAGACTGATCGCGTACCGATACTCTGACGCGCAGCGCAAGATCGGGTTGTACCGCGATACGCTGCTGCCCAAAGCCAGGCAGGCGATGACCGCCACCGACGCGGCCTATCGGGGGGGCAAGGGCAGCTTCCTGGATCTCATCGATGCCCAGAGAATCCTGCTGGAGTTCGAGATAACCCTGCACCGCGCGGTCGCCAATCGCGCGCAGCGATTGGCTGAACTGGAAATGGTGACCGGCGTGAGACCCAATCCAAAAGAGATCAAAGGGGACAAGCCATGAACGATACAACAGACCCAAACCCCCCGATCCTGATTCCGATCCCGCCGGAATCTCCAACGACTCCGGGCGACGATCGTCCCGCGCAGTTCGCCAAATGGTTGCTGGGCAAGGCGGCGTTGATTCCGGTACTCCTGGCGTGCATTGCGATGGGATACTTCCTGCACTGGGCACTGTCGCCCGTTGTTCCGGACCAGCCTACGACTCAGACCGCATCCACCCAGCCGGGCGGGGCGAAGGATCAAGCCCAACTGTACATCTGCTCGATGAACTTCTCCCACCACCCGTATTTCTCGAGCACCGATCCGGACGAGAAGTGCAGCCATTGCGGGATGCAGTCGATTCCCGCCACGCCCGAGCAGATGGCACAGGGCGACCCCAACCGCACCAGGCTCAGCGATGCGGCGGTAAAGCTGCTGGACGTGCAGACCACACCGGTCGTACGGATGTTCCCCCAGGCCGAGATACGCATGGTGGGCAAGATCGATTACGACGAAACGAAGTTGGCTTACATTACCGCCTGGGTGCCCGGTCGCCTCGACCGCCTGTTTGTAGACTACACCGGCGTGCCCGTGCGTAAGGGCGACCACATGGTCGAACTCTACAGCCCCGAACTGCTCAGCGCCCAGGAGG
>CAZSLS010000386.1:0-3359 GCA_964607575.1 uncultured Planctomycetaceae bacterium
TCAATAGGAAATCTACGATTCGAGCAGAGCGCAGGCAATATCCATTTAGCAAATTAGCAAATTAGCAAAAATTCGCTGGAATTCACCGTTTCCTGCGATATCGCCCGGGGTCGACCGCGAGGGTCTTGACCTTGTAGCGCAGGACTCGCGGGGTGACGCTCAGGTCCCGCGCCGAGGCGGCCATATTACCGTAAGTCCGTTTGAGTGAGTCAACTATGATATCCCTCTCGAACAGATCCACCCGATCCTGCATCGACCCTGTCCCGCCGGTGTCTGAGGCGTCGGCAGTTTGGAGCGTGGGTGGCAGGTGATGCCCGTGTATCACGCCCTCGTTGCTGAGGAGGACGGCCCGTTCGATGCAATTTTCCAACTCTCGCACGTTTCCGGGCCAGTGGTATGCGACCATCATATTGATCGCCGGGGTGGAAATTCGCCTGACCTTCTTGCCCATACTCTTGGAGTATGCTTCGACGAAGTAGTCTGCCAGCAGCAGGATATCGTCCTTTCGCTCCCGCAGCGGCGGCAGGAAGATCGGGAAGACGTTGATGCGATAGTAGGCGTCCTGTCGGAACTTGTCGGACTCGACGAGTTTCTCGAGGTCCCGGTTAGTCGCGCAGATGATGCGGACATTGGCCTTGCGCGTCTCGTTGCTGCCGACGCGCTCGAACTCCCGCTCCTGGAGTACTCGCAGCAGTTTGACCTGCACCGACGGCGAGAAATCACCGATCTCGTCGAGGAAAAACGTACCGCCTTCGGCCTCCTCGATTCTGCCTTTGCGAGTCTGGATGGCGCCGGTGAACGCTCCCTTTTCGTGTCCGAACAGTTCGCTCTCGAGCAGGTTCTCACTCAGCGCCGCGCAGTTGACTTTGACGAACGGTCCTTTGGCGCGGAGGCTGGAGTAGTGCAGCGCGTGGGCGACCAGTTCCTTTCCGGTTCCCGATTCGCCGCGAATCACCACGGTAGTATCGCCTGGCGCCACTTGGTGAATCGCGTTGTACACCTCGCGCATCACCCCGGAATTCCCGATGATATTCTCCGGCCGGAAGCGATCTTCCAGTTCGTGCTGCAGGCGGATATTTTCATCCTCGAGCACCTGCCTCGCGGCGGCTGAATCCCGCCGCGACTTGACGTTGCCCGCAATGGCGCTGGCGACGATACTCAGCACGCGGACATCCTCGTCGAGGCTCACTGACTCGTCGTAAGGCCGGTCCGCCGAGAGCGTACCGACGGCCTCGTTGGCAATCGAGATCGGTACGCAGATGAAGCTCATCTCCTCGTCGCCGGCCTTCTTTCGCCTCTGGAGGCGGTCGAGGAACATCGGTTCCTGGGAGACTCTCGGAACGACCGCCGGTTGGTTGCTCTGGAGTACCCGTCCGGTAATACCCTCTCCGCGACGATATCTCACGGTGCGGCCTTGCGAGCGGGTAACGCTGTGGGCCACGTCAAATACCAACTCATTGCCATCAGGCGACAGCAGCATGATCGTCCCGCGCTTCATGCTCAGGTCGCGGTCGAGAATGTCCAGCACTTCTTCGAGCATCTGCCGCTGGCTCATGTCAGACACCAGCACCCGACTGGTGCTGTACAACGCCTCGAGTTCCACCGCATGCCTACCGCCAAGCCCATCTGAAACACCGTTATCGCCACTTGCTGTCGCCATCGCATATTATCCTTCCGGGACTGTATTCTTACGTCAAAAAAGACAATATTATTGTACCCGCTTCGATTGTACATGACAATATTGTATCTTTTCTTCCTTCTTCTGCCCGATCGGTTTCTTTGCGTAACATCCTTATCATTCACCTCTTATACTACTTTTTCCTTTTTGGCACGCTTTCTGCCCTGTTGTTCCTTGTCGGCCTGGATTGGCTTGGTCGTAATTTGTATGACCTCATAGGGAGTCTAAACAATGATAGCTAGAATGCTTAAACGCCCCATCGCTTTCGTCGCTGTGGCGCTCGTTGTGCTGTGCGTAATAACGACACCGGCCCGTGCGGACGGACTTGGCGGAACACTCGGCGCCATCAGCGCCATCGATACGCTTTGGGTGTTGATGGCCGCGTTCTTCGTGTTCTTCATGCAGGCGGGTTTCGGGATGGTGGAAGCCGGTTTCATCCGGTCGAAGAACACGTGCAACATCCTGACCAAGAACTTCGTGGACTACTGCAGCGCGAGCATAATGTTCTTCCTGGTCGGATACGCGTTCATGTTCGGTAGCGGAAACGGTTTTATCGGGTGGGACGGATTCGCCCTCGGGGGAGGCGCCGCCGGGGCGGACGGTTCGGCTTCGGTCGCCGACAACCTTCCGATCTGGGCGTTCTGGTTGTTCCAAGCCGCATTCTGCGGGGCGGCGGCGACGATCGTCGCCGGCGGGATGGCCGGTCGAATGAAATTCCCCGCTTACCTGCTCTACACCGTTGTCATCAGCGGTCTGGTTTACCCAATCGTAGGCCACTGGATATGGGGCGGCGGATGGTTGTCGGAGATGGGCTTCCATGACTTCGCCGGTTCGACTGTGGTCCACGCTACCGGCGGTTGTGCGGCGCTTGTGGGCACGATTCTACTCGGTCCGCGATTGGGCAAGTATCGGGCGGGCAAGGTCAAGGCGATCCTCGGTCACAGTATTCCGCTGGCGTCTCTGGGCGTGTTCATTCTGTGGTTCGGATGGTTCGGATTCAATCCGGGCAGTACGCTTGGTATAAGCGGCGGGAACACCAATACCGCAGCCATGGTGGCGATGAACACGAACCTTTCCGCCGCAGCCGGCGCATTGAGCGCGATGGTGACGATCTGGATATTCGCAGGCAAGCCTGACCTTGGAATGACGATGAACGGTTGCCTTGCCGGTCTGGTGGCGATTACCGCACCGTGTGCAGTGGTCAGTCCGGTGGCATCGCTGATTATCGGGGCCATCGGCGGGGTGATCGTGGTTCTCGGAACGCTGCTGCTGGACAGGATCCGCGTGGACGATCCGGTCGGTGCGTTTCCGGTTCACGGGATGAACGGGATATGGGGTACGCTGAGTATCGGTCTGTTCGCCAATACCGACGACTTCACCGGTTTGTTCTACGGTGGAGGCGCCAAGCTCCTGGGCGTCCAGGCGTTGGGTACGTTTGCGGTAGCTGCCTTTGTGATGGTTTCGATGGGTATCGTTTTCGTGGCGATCAAGTATACAATCGGCCTGCGTGTGAGCAAGGACGAGGAACTCCGCGGTCTGGATATTGGCGAACACGGGATGGAAGCCTACGCGGGATTCCAGATTTTCTCGACGACCTGACGACCGCCGCAAGAACGGAAAACCTTGACAGGAGATTCAAGAATGAAACTTGTAATAGCATATATTCAGCCCGAGAAGCTCA
>CAZSLS010000387.1:0-3359 GCA_964607575.1 uncultured Planctomycetaceae bacterium
ATCGTGACCACTGTTAACATTATCGGCCGGACCGTGCCCAGGTCAAGAAACATTTCCGCCGGTCGTCGCGAACGTGTCCGACATAAAAAGGTGGCGGTTTTCACGCAGCGCGCTGGAGTTTCCAGTAGGCTGTCCATTGCCGGCTGTGGTCGAGGGCGGATAAGGCGAGCATGGACTCGACATTGTCGCTGTCCCATCGCATGCCAGGGCCTTTGGCTCGGGCGGACAACGTCCCGCATTGGCTTTCCGTCGGGCCCGACCCGCAGTCGTAGCCGTCGGCGCGGAAGCTCGGGTAATCCGTCTTCGATATCCGAGGCTCCACATACCCACGTAGCGACTCCAGCGATTCGCGGCATTGGCCGGTATGTCGTCGAACGTACGGCGAAAGCCGACGCAGCATCACCAGAGAGCCCTGTTCCCAGGCGGCATCGAGCATCTTCCTCTGCCAGTCCTGAGCCTTCGGACTGGCCTCTCCATATACCGCGTAGCTGGTCTCGACGACATGCTTCTTCAAGTGATACCAGTCCAGAATCTTCGCTCCCAGCATCGGCAGGTTCACTTGATACTGGCGATCGATCCACTTCGCCCCGTCGGCAACCGAGTAGCTGAACTTCGCCTCGCCCAGCTTCACCTTCTTGCCCTCACGACGCATCATCCCGCCAAGTTCGTTACAGTCGCCCAGCGTGGCCACAACGTGCATTTGGGACTTGTCTTGGCTGTAAAACGCCAACACCTTCGCCTCTTTACAGTCACCGTCGGCTCCCTTCTTCGGTCGGCCCGGACGGCGAGTCGAACGACGAGCCTCGGCCTTGCGCTTCTTCGCTTCCGTTGCACGACGCCTGGCCTTCTGCGTCTCAGGAACGACCGGCACAAACACCCCGTCAGCCCCGGTGACCATTACCCCATCGCAGCAATCCTTCGCCGTAAAAGACGCCGGAATCGATCCGGACCGTTGAGCACGAATCACCGTCTGACCCTCGGCCTCAACAACACGACGAATCCGATCCTCGCTCAATGTCAACTGAGCCGTTCGCTTCAACGAACGGGACACATTGGCAAACGAACTATCCAGCGACTCCAGAGAGCACATCTCCCGAACGCCAGGACTGACACTGTGACGCTCGATGCCCAGCCAACGGTCTGCCGGACGAACCGAACCGGCCTGCTTAGACCAGTACACCCTCCGCTCAATCGTCACCGGACCGTTGACCGTCAGATGCGTCAGCGATTTGCTTCCCTTGTTGCGGAGACCTTTGAGCCGAGGGGGAAAAAGCCTCCTGCTTCGCTTGCAGGAGGCCGATGACCTTCTCGTAGGCCTCTTGTCTGAACTTCCCGTGGGCGTCACGCACTGGCTCTTCGCTGTCGGCGATGATCCTGCCGGCCTTGGCGGTGTTCATTGCCGCCGCCATCTTCGCAGCCAATGCGTCGATATCCCCCGACAACATCGCCTTAATCTCTTCCGCCGTAACCTTTGCATCATCCATGACTTATCTCCAAGTCGCACTATCGCGATAAGCCACTGTAATATAAGATGTTACGTCGCGCCACTAAAAAATGTCGCACACATCAGGACGACTCAGGCGGAGCCGGTTGCGTTGTGGACTGTGGGGCTGAGGAGGAGACGCAGGATTCACGGACGATTCTTGTGCGCCGGCCCGTATTCCTGGATCAATTGCCGTTGAACAGGCCGCCGCTGAGCTTTCGACGGTGGTTTTCAGGCCGGGCGGCTGTCTCGGCGCAGAAGTGGTCCGCGGCTCAGTGGCGATTCAGACGATTTGGGCCTACACGTCCTCGGTCAAAGATCCAGTTTCTTATGCAGCGCCTTGGCTATCGCCCCCAGGCGCATCTTGCCCAACGTGCCTTCTCGTCTGGGGCAGGCCGCCAGCAGCGTCGCCAAGCCGATGTGAACCACCATCACAACACCGACATTGGCATGAAATCGTTCCGCGCCGGTAATGTTCCCGTCGTCGGCACCCCAGAATATCTTCAGCCGCGCATTGACACGCTCCACCGCCGTGCGCTCCTTGTACAGACGCTCGAACTGTTTGGTCGCACGCGGTATCGGCGGAAAACGCCGCAGATCGATCTCCCGCTTGACACGCAACGTCTTGCCGTACTTCTTGCCGGCATTGCAGCGATGGCCGTTGGGACACTTCCATCCTTCGTGCATCGCTGGACAGCGATACTTCAACGTGCCACGTGACGGTTCGTGGCCGATGTAGGCCATGCGGTGGCGCACAGGTATCCTCGAGACCTTGTCGTAGCAGTACACCGTACCGGCTTCATCATAGACCACGTTACTGTTGCCGTCGTGGCCGGGCAGCATCCGCTCCATGTCCTCCTTCCACAGCGATCGGTTCTGCACCACCGGGGATATTCTCGCCTCGTGCAGCAGTTCGTGGACGCCTGCGGTATCGGCGGCCTTGTCGTACGCCAATGTGACGGTGCGCCCGCGCAGTTTGCCTTTGTCTGCTTTATCTTCCACAGGCGGCAGATTCTTCTTAGCGTCAGTTACAAGAGGACCCAGCACTTTGTTGTCGCCCACGTTGGCCGATGATGTCCGGTAGGCCAAGGCCACCTCCTGACGCGTGTCGACAAGCAGATGCAACTTGTAGCCGAACCATTCGACAACCTTCACCACTTCGCCTTTGTCGTCCGTGTACTCCTTGCGTCCGCCGGTGGGTTGGGGCAGGTCGCTGTTGGCCTTCTTTTTGCTTCGCGGGCGCCTGCCCAGCAGGTTCGTTGCGTCCCCGGCCGTGTGCTCGCCGAGGTCTTGAACTTCCTCGGCCAGTTGCTTGACCATGCAGTCAAATACTTCATGCAACAGCGACAGATGCGGCTGGCGGCCGAGTACTTCCTGGAAACGCGACATGTTCCACTTCTTGGGCACCTGGTCCTCTCTATCGATACCGATCAGCCTGCGAAGGTCCGCGTTGCGGCGGAGATCATCCAGAGTCGCTTCGGTGCTGGAATGTCGCAGCAGCGGGGTCAATAAGCACACGCCCCAGAGGACATGGACGGGGTAATCGTCGCGTCCTCTGCCGCGCCACTGGCGCAGGGAGGCCAGCAGCTTGGCATCGGGAACAGTGCGGAGGAATTGCTTGATGGCCTTGATGTTCAGGCTGTCGTCGAGGCAGTCCCAGGCAAACAGTGGCTTGGTGATTGCGATTCGCATTGAAGGATCTCCGTATGCAGAGGGCCAAAGGATAGCATCTTGAGAGAGTATACACCGCAACGAATCCCCGTGGCAAGCATAAACTGGTCTAAAAACGAAGAAAAGAAACTTCCGCGTGCATTTGAGCCAATAGAATCAGGGCCCCCTGCGGGTAAGACAGTCGCGGCATCCCCACAACACCCGC
>CAZSLS010000388.1:0-3343 GCA_964607575.1 uncultured Planctomycetaceae bacterium
CGCTACTTAGCAAAAGCTATCCCAGGATTCATCCCGCTATGGGATGGCTGTGAATTCGCTTGGTGAATTCCGAGTGATGTGGTACATTCTATACGAGTTATCAGCCTATTCCGCTATGGAGCGGCGGGCTGCATTCGACCAGAGCCGGTCGAATCTAAAATGAGGCAGGAGCGCCGGCGCTCACTCGCACCACCTCAAGTCGCATCGGCCAAGTCTTAATTGGTGACGGTTTCGATGAGTCCTTAACAGGAAAGGCGACAGAGCATGAATAAGGTAAATACAGTACTGGTCTTGTTGTGTCTAACCGGTTTGGTAAGCAGCCCCGCCGGCGCCAGCACCTGGGACGCAGGCAGTGGTAATTGGAGCACCGGTGCAAACTGGATTGGCGGTGAGCCCCTCGCCGGTACTACCACTTATGTTAATAACACCGGTACGGCAACCATCACCAACGCCGGTGAGGTCAGTAATTATCTACATGTAGGATCCTCCGTCGGCGGAGCCGTCCAAATGAACTCCGGGGATCTGAATATAGGTCTTCATGAATACATCGGGCGCGCGGGGGCGGGCAGCTTCACACAGAACGATGGGACGCACACAATCACCTACCAACTGTACCTCGGCGGCTCGCCAACTGCCGGTAGCGGAACCGGAACCTATACGCTTAAAAATGGGCTTTTGGATGTCAATTACCACCTGAACGTCGGGTATAGCGGCACGGGATATTTCTATCACAGTGGTGGAACCAACGATGTGGACGACGACCTGAACATCGGGGTTGGTTCGACGAGCACCGGCACTTACCAATTGAGCGGTACAGGCCAGCTATCCGCCTATAACCAATACATCGGAAGAAGCGGCGCGGGCATATTCACACAGTCCGTGGGCACCACCAATACGCTCGGTGGCACGCTCACCCTGGGTTACTATGAGGGCAATGGGAGTTACACCTTGAACGGCGCCCAGTTGACTGCCTATAGCGAAACCATTGGCGGTTACGGTACGGGTACGTTTACGCAAATCGGCGGGACTAACACGATCTCCTCCAGGATCGATATCGGCGCCAACGATGGCGGTGACGGAACCTATACCATTAAAGGCGGAACGATAACTGATGGCACATCCTATGGCCGCCTGAGTGTGCGCGACGATTGGCGTCCGGCTACGAAAGGAACTTTTCAGGGGTGGGGCACCGTTGACGTTTGGACGCTGAATAACAATGGCCGGGTGATCGCCAATGGATATGGCGCCGAACGAACATTGGACATGAGTGCTGTCAACTCGGGGTCGGTCTACAACCTCGTCAACAATACTACTACCAATGGCTGGTTTGCGGTGGACAAAGGCAGGCTGGAGTTGCCCGCGGTGTCCGTTGCGGCGGGCAACACAACCGTCAATTGGGGAGAAGGCAGCAGCGATACCACGATCGACCTGGTCAACAGTGTGCGGATGGCGTTCACAGGCGCGACGGCGGGAGATGTTTCTGTCTCACTGCTGTCCGGAGATCGCTCCGATGCGCCCCTGCCGGGCGGATGGAACGTTATGGCCGTCTGGGACTTTCAGCCCGCCGGCGGTTTCAGTTTCGACGAGGTCGATTTGACATTTCGGTATGATGATGTCATGGCCGGCGTGTTGGGCCTGGACGAATCCTCTTTGAGCCTGTTCCACTATGAGGGCGGAGAATGGGTCGACGTGGTCACCAGCATCGACACCGTTAATAAACGCATTCAAGCCGACGGAGTAAGCTCGTTTTCGTCCTTTGCTGTTGGCACTGTCCCGGAACCGTGCAGTCTGGGACTGCTCGCACTGGGCGGACTGGCCGTCTTGAAGCGACGAAGGCGATAGCTGAAGACGCGGTCCTTGAATCGCGGTCTGTGTCCAATGGCGATTGCTCGGGGGCATTGGGGTCAGGCCTGAGGGACTTACAACTTACTACATCTCTCCTATCTCGCTTGCCCTCAACCCGCCTCTGGCGGGTCGAAGGGCGCAGCGCGGTGTCCCCCGAACTGAAAACCGAATAACGCCGCCCGCATCATGCGACCGGACCGCCGTGCGCCGTTAACGTCTTACGTTCAAGAATGTAAACTTAATATTTAAAGCCTGTTGTAAACCACGACGAAGCCGACAGGCGAAGACGGGACCCCGCCGTCCGCGGAAGCTGTCGGAACTGCTCACTTTTTCGTACAAATCTGAGATCTTCTTGAAATGATCGACCAGTTGCGGGGGCAGGAAGGCTCCCCCGTAATCGCCAAAGTATCCGTCTTTATCGGGGAATTTCTTCAGATAATCTTTATCAAGCATCTCTTCACCGTTTCTTATTGTTACAGGGTTTCCAGGGCGCGGCGCCTGACCTGATTATCTCTCGTGACAATGCTCAACTCAACGATTAAGTATTGAACCGCTTTTATCCATTTCAACCGTCATGCGCATGGAAAGAGCCGCGGCGTCTCGCCGCGGCTCTGTTACCGTTACCGTAACTGCGCTGGACGCTACCGCCTCCGGCGTCTTCGCTTCAAGACGCCCAGACCGCCCAGTGCAAGCAGCGCCAGCGTCCCGGGCTCCGGGACCAGGACCATCCGTGCGCTGCCGACCGAAGGTATCCAATTCGCGCCGCCGTCGACGGACAGCTCGGTGAATACGTCGAAGAAACTGTCGATGTGATACAGCCCGCCGCCCAGGTCGATGACGTCCGTCTGGCCGATCGACGGACGCTGCGGGTCCTGCCGCATCATCACCAGTCCCAGCGGCGTGTTGCCCGAGAAGTTCGCCAGGACGATTTCCGCATCGAAGTTCCCGGTAGTGCTGATCAACCTGTCAATTGTCTTTACTTCCACCTGCCCGGTCAGTTGAACCGGCCCGTCGGGCATGGCAATCTCGGTTCCCGACAGCGTGGCGTTGAACAACTCAAACTCGTCATCCCCGACGGCGGTTAGTGCGATAGGGGCTTGAGGGGCGCTCAGGGTCGGATCGTCGACCTTGATAGTCCCTATCCCGGGGATCGTGTATTGTAAATAGCCCAACGCCGAAACATAGGGTCCGTCCGGCGGCAGCATATGGCTGTCGACGTCTATCCCAGCCGCCCAGGCCGGCGAGGCCATCGCCAGAACGGTCGCGATTGTCACAACAGTAAACAGATTTGTTTTCATGATCCCTTTCCTTATAGACTGATCTGAACAGAAATTGTACCACAGAAGGCCGATATCATCAAGAAAAAAATACAGTTTTCGCCATTCTCAAACGCTAAATTCCGGTCCGGGAAATTCCGGGGGAAATTCCGAATTCCGGAATTCCGGGGACATCCATGAGCAAGTCTTTGTCAAGTCGGTAGCAGACGTTTTTTTCGCGG
>CAZSLS010000389.1:0-3240 GCA_964607575.1 uncultured Planctomycetaceae bacterium
TTCTGCAAAACGAGATTCTGGGCGCGAAGGACGGTGTCGCCCTCCTTCTCCCATTTCGGAACACGCAGGCCAACCGGCGATTCGCCGTAGAGCGCGGCGTACGTGGTGTAGGCGTTCAATCGTTGTCCCAATTCCGACACATGCCCCATGGCATCAGAGTACATCTCCGATTGTTTCTTGACACCAGGCACCTTGCCATCAATGATCTTCGCCCGCAGGAGCGCTTGCCCATAGTAAAGAGGCACTGTCTTGATCACCGTCTTTCCGTAGGCCTTGTTGAGCTCGTCCACCAGGCCGTTGTAGTGGTACTGATACCGGTGGGTCTCGTCAATCCAGCCGGAGAGCTCGGCGAGCTCAACCTTTGTCCGGGCGTTCCAGCCTCCCTTGTCCTTGTACTTGCCGTCGAACGGGATCTTGGTCGTAATGAGGTAGACCAACCCGTCCGGGTTGCTCTCCTGCATCAGTTTCACAAAATTCCGGACGCATTTCTCCTGTTTGGATCCCTTCTTCATCCAGTAGGTGCACACTGTCAAAATATCAACTTTCCCCGCGGCCACGGATTTCCGTGGCTCCTCATCGGCCCCTTTGTCCCACCATTTATCTACGGCGCCGGATCGACCGCCGCTGTAGCGCCACCCAACAAGTTCGTGTTCGGTTTTTCCCGCGGCTTTGGCGATGAGGTCAATCTTCTTGGCCATATAGCCGCCGAGGATGAAAAAGCTGTGCCCGGTAAAGAAGACCCTCTTGCCTTTCGACTTCGTTCGGTCTGCAGCGTCGGAAGGTGAGAAAGTGAACATTGCGGTAAGTACTACACTCAAGACAAACAAGCGTTTAAGGTTCATTGTTCCGGGCTCCTTCTATTGCCTGGGGGCATGTCCGCCATCGTGTCACAAGACATGCTGATCTCATGTAATTATGGTCGACCGTCTGATTATACCCCCCCCCATTCCACCGACACAATACAATGGTTGGCTCATTTCTTCAGGGGGTGAAGAATTTGAGTGTGTTGACGGCCGGTTCGCAACGACGGCTTATCGGATGTGCTTTGTTCTAGAATCTTCCGACGCGTCGGGGGCCCAGATCGGTTGCAAACGCGGCCGCGTCGAAGGCTTTGGTCATCAGGTCAAAACGCACCCCGGACAGCTTGGGATCGTCCCACAGGTTGTCGAATTCGTGGGGGTCCTTCTTCATGTCGAACAGTTCGCCCAAACCGTGGCCGTGGTACTGGACCAGCTTGTACTCTCGCGTGCGGACCATTGAAGCGTAGCTCGGAGCCCCGGCCAGTACGCGGTAGTAGATCGAACGGACGAAGTGGCGATGCTCGTGCGGGTCGCATTTGCCTTCGAGAATTGGCAAGAGCGATTTACCGTGCATATTCCCGGGAACGTCCAGCCCGGCGGCCTGCAGGAGGGTCGGGGCGATGTCGGTCAGTTCCACCAGCGCGTCGGACTTCAGACCCTGCTTGAACCGCCCGGGCCAGGATATGATCAGCGGTACGCGCACCAGGCACTCGTAGAAGCGGCAGCCCTTGCGGCGGAGTCCGTGGTCGCCCAGCGTTTCGCCGTGATCGGAGGTGAAGATCACGATCGTGTTTTCGCGTTGGCCGGTCTCGTCCAGGACCTTCATCAGGCGCCCCACGTTCTCGTCGATCAACTCGATCTGGGCCCAGTACTTCGCCTGGTAGGTTTGCGCGTCGAGTTTCTTGTATTTTACAGCCCCGCCCTGGAAATTCACGTCTTTGAGCTTCTTCTGTGCGGCGAGGTCCGAGTCGCGAAACAGCGGACCGGGCAGCGACTTGATATCGTATCGATCCAGGTACTTCTTCGGCGGGTCCAACGGCGAATGGGGATCGAAACAGTTCAAACTGAACAGCCACGGACCTTTCCGCTTCTCCCGAATAAAATCCTCGGCCGTCTTTGCGCACCAGGTCGTCTGGTGCAGTTCGGTCGGGATGTATCCGTTCTTGCGGTGGAGTTTCTTGAAGTCCTCGCCCCAGGCCTTCAGCCAATCGCAATACGCGTGCCCCTTTGGCCAGTCGTCCTTGGGATGATGCGACCAGTGGAAGACGCGATACCCATCATCCGGCCGCTTTTCGATCCGCCCGTGAGCACTCGACAAATGCAGCTTGCCGGACAGGCCGCAGTCATAACCCGCGCCTGCAAGAGTTTTGGTGATCAGCGGAGCGGCGTTATCCCAGGACTCGTTACCGTTGATGCACGCGTGCAGTGCGTCAGGGTGCATACCGGTAAGGAAGCTGGCCCGGCTCGGCGTGCAGATCGGCGACTGACAGTACGCATGCGTAAACGCGACGCCCCGGGCGACCAACTTGTCGATGTTCGGCGTGCGGATATGCGGATTGCCAAGTGACATGATAGTGTCGTAACGTTGCTGATCGGTGCATATCCACAGAATGTTAGGGCGCACCGCCTTCGGCTGCTTGGCGGCTTCCGATCGCGATGACGTCAACGCCGAGGCCGCCACCGCAGCGGCGGTAGTCTGCAGGACATTGCGTCGGGTCAGTTCGAGCGTCATAGATATTCTCCAAAGCCGGCGGCCGGTTGTCAGTAACGACAAGGATCAAATCGAATTATAGACTGTCTGCACACCAGAAGCACTCATTCCCAACCAGATCGTTACGCATACTGATAGGAAATTTGATTCCGCACGGGCGTGCGTCGGAGGCCCCTTCGACACAGCTCAGGACAAGCCGCCGGTGAGGGGTTTCAATGTTTTTGTTCGGTGTTCACGATTGTGCCTTCTTTTGTCCCTCTGAAAGTAGTTTGCTCAATTGGTCGACTGTTTCTTTGTACTCCTGGGCTTCGGCGACATTCTCGTTTTCGGATGGATCCTTCTTACGGTCATAGAGCATACGCTGTGCGCCCTTGCCGTATTCAGTGTAGGTGTAATCACGGGTCGTCACCGTAAACCCATTACCGTGGCGGGTGAACGCCGCCTTCTTCCATTTCCGTTTCGGGTTCTTCATGAGCGGCGCCATGCTTGTTCCCTCCAGATGTCCAAGCGGCTTCATACCCGCCAATTCACACAAAGTCGGATAGATATCCACAAGTTCGACAATGCGGTTAGTCCGGATGTTACCCTGGAAACCCGGCGCACTGATGATCAGCGGCGCATGCGTGGCGTTATGCAGTAAATTGGTCTTGGCCCAGAAGTTGTGCTCACCGAGATGCCATCCGTGATCGCCCCATATCACGACAATGGTATTGTCGCGAAGCTTCAGTT
>CAZSLS010000390.1:0-3230 GCA_964607575.1 uncultured Planctomycetaceae bacterium
GCATGGCTTCGAGGAGGGCGGCTTGGGTTTTGGGCGGTGTGCGGTTGATCTCGTCAGCAAGCACCATGTTCGTGAACAGCGGTCCGTGGACGAATCGGAAGATTCGCTTGCCGGTTGTGTGATCCTCCTCCAGGACGTCCGTTCCCGTGATATCCGAGGGCATGAGGTCCGGGGTGAACTGTATTCGCTTGAACCCGAGATGCAGCACTTCGGCCAGCGTGCTGACCAGAAGAGTTTTTGCAAGTCCCGGTACGCCGACCAGAAGCGAGTGTCCGCGGCAGAAGATGGCGATGAGGACTTGCTCTATAACCGCCGATTGCCCCACGACAACCCGGGACAACTGGTCGGTCATCTGCCCGTAGGCTTCGTTGAGAGCCTCGATGGCTTTTATGTCGTCATCGTCGCGGATAACGGGCGAAGCGTCTGTGTTGGCTTGAGGATCTGTGGACATAGATACGGTCTCCGCTCTGTGTTTATCTCTCGTTGAGTGTCAGGGGGCGCGGGCGTCTAACATATATAATGCTAAGGATACCCCATTATTGCCTTCCGGGACAGTATATGCGCTACTTATCCTTGGGTAATTCCAGCCCCAAAACCGTCATGACCTGCTTCAGGTCGCTCCATACGTCGCTGCGGACCTGAGGCGAGTAGTTTCGCAGCACGTAGGCGGGATGGAAGGTCGGCATGACCGGTATTCCGCCCAGAGAGTCAGCCAATTCAGGCAACTCCTGCCAATTGCCCCGCAGGCGCGTGATGCCCCTCTTGGTCTGAAGGAGCTTCTGCGTGGCGGGGTTGCCCATAGTTACGATCACCTTGGGCGAGATAATCTGCAACTGTCTCATAAGGTAAGGCCAGCACGCCTCGACCTCGTCGCTCATGGGATTGCGGTTCTGGGGAGGGCGGCATTTCACTACGTTGCAGATGAACACATCGCTGCGGCTGAGCCCCATTGCTCCTATCATTTTAGTCAGCAGTTCGCCGGCGCGTCCGCAGAAGGGGCGTCCGGTTTCGTCTTCGTTCTGTCCGGGTCCCTCGCCCACGAACACCAAGCCCGCATTGGGATCGCCCTCGCCGAAGACCGTCTGCGTGCGCGTTCCCGCCAGACCGCAGCGGGTGCAGACCTTAACTTCATTCTCGTTCATCTCGTCCAGTGCGGCGGCTTTGTCCTCCGGCGCCACGCCGCCCGCAGCGCGGACCGGTTGCTTGGGAAGCTGAACTTCAGGCAGCGAGTTCGCCTCGGCCGGTGTGAATTGGCCTCCCAGCAGTTGCTCAATCTCGATGAGTTGTCTGGCGGATTTGGTCAGTGATTCAATTGGGTCGCTCATGGGGGCTATTGTAGTACGGACGGTTGACCGTGACAATAGAGGCCCCCGTCCCAAACGTCGTCAATGTGCAGCGAGACGACTTTGCCCGTAAGGCGTGCGTGTTTCGGCGGGTTGAAACGTACGGTGATGTACCGGTCGGTCATTGCCTGGCGAACACCAGCGGCCGGGCGGGTCGACTCCACCAGCGCCTCCATCCGACGCCCGAGGAACTTCCTTCGGAACTCCATCGCCATTTGCGATTCCAACTCGCCGAGTTGTGCGATGCGGGATTTGACCACCGATCCGGCTGGGGCCTCATTGCGAAATTCCCAGGCGGTCGTTCCTTCGATGGCGCTGAATGGGAAAGTGTGTATTTTTGAGAAACGCGCGTGTCTCGCGACGTCGAGCGTTTGCTGGAAATCCTCGTCAGTCTCTCCGGGGAAGCCCACGATTATGTCGGTCGTTATCGCCGCATCCTCGATCGCCTCCCTGACCCGATCGATTGTTCGGCGGAAGTCGTCGGCGGTGTACTGCCTCTTCATCCTCTCGAGCACGCGTTGCGAGCCGGACTGCAGCGGAAGGTGGAAGTGGGGCGCCGCCTTCCTGTTGGTGCGATAGACATCCAGCAGTTTGTCGCTGAGGTCTCCGGGTTCGAGGCTGGACAATCTCACTCGCCACAGGCCTTCGATGCCCGCGATCTCGCTGAGCAGGTCCGGGAGGATCGATCGCGACTCATCCCATCTGCTGCGACGGGACGTGTCTCGCCCCAAAGCTCCCAGGAACACGCCGGCCAGTACGATTTCCTTGTGTCCGGAGTTGACCAGGTCGCGGCACTCGGTGCGGATCTGGTCGATGGTCTTCGACCAGACGACCGGGCGCGTGTAGGGTACGATGCAGTAAGAGCAGAATGCGTCGCAACCGTCCTGCACCTTAACGAACGCCCGCTGGCGGTTGGGGAAGACCTTGATGCCGCCAATTTGACTCATGCCTCCCGCTTTCCGCTTGACGGCGCTGTTCCGTCTGGCTTTAATATTGCGTCGGGTGCTGCTTGGGCTGTGTGTTGATTCGGTTTGTCGCCGGGCTTCTGGTCCGTTGGCCCGCAAGTCGGCGACGACTTTCTGAATCGCATCAGCCAGGTCGCTGTGGTGTCCCGTTACGTGCACCCGACGCTCTGGGATTCCCAGCGAGGTGAGTATCCGGGTGATTGCTTCAGTGTCGTAATCGCTGTAGCATCCGGTTATAAGGACTGTGGCGTCGGTGTTTTTCCGCAGTTGTTTGCGGATGGTTTGGCGGCTTTTGCGCATGGCCGATGCGGTTACGCAGCATGTGTTGACGACCACCAGGTCAGGCGAGTTGTCCGCTCGGGTTGCTGTGAGTCCGGCGCGGCGCAGGTCGGCTGCCAGGGCGGCGCCGTCGTATTGGTTAACTTTGCACCCAAGTGTTGTTATGCTGAATCGGACCATAGGTTGTCAGAGCAAGTTTAACGCACCGACAGAGATATTGTTGCTGTCGGGACAAAAAGTTCATAATATGCGGTTTGGATTTACCGAACCCGGATCGGAGATTTGCTCCGGTCGATTTGATGAGCCAGGGAGTGGCAATGGCTAGAGCGAAAAGCGTCTGGGGGATTGATATCGGTCAATGTGCCCTGAAGGCCCTGAAGCTTAGTGATGCAGACGGGCAGTTTCAGGTTGATGCCTTCGAGGTCATCGAGCACCCCGAAAACCTCCGTGGTCCCGATGTGGACCGCTCGGAGGTGTTCATTAACGCCCTCGGTCAGTTCCTGGCCAAGAACGATGTGTCCAACAGTACGGTTGCGGTTTCCGTTCCGGGCCAGAGCAGCTTCATGCGTTTTGTGAAGCTTCCTCCGGTCGAACCGAAACGCATACCCAGCATCGTCAGGTTCGAGGCCGAACAGCAGATACC
>CAZSLS010000391.1:0-1078 GCA_964607575.1 uncultured Planctomycetaceae bacterium
TGGCGGCGATGCCGGTTTCACCGAATACGCCGTCCTCGCCGACGACGGTATCATGTCTTTTAACTCCTTCAGCGTTACCGGGGGGTTCGTGGGCAGCAATGGCGGCGACGTGCTGTCCTTCGGGGGGCTCAACGTGCCGATGGGCATTCGGGGTGGCGGAGCCTTATCGGAATTTGGTTTTAGTACGATAGGGACCGCGGGGTCGGACGCCATCGTGTTCAACGGCGGTGTGATGGTCAACTTCATGACTACCGTCGAGGGCGATATCCACACCGGCGGCGTGTTGCAAACAGAGATCGTGGGCGCAAGCGTTAATGGCGGTATCTATACCACCGAGGACCCCGGAGACGTATCCATCCTATTCGGCGGTACTGTCTCAGGAGGTATCCATCCCGGTGTCCCCCAACCGTTTGAGACCGTGAACTTACCGACCCCTCTGCCTTTCAACAGCAGCGATTCTCTCGCCGATCCGTATGTTCCTGATTACGGACAATACCCTCTCGCTGCCGGGAATCACTATTTTGACTCGCTGACTCTCGGCGATTATACCACGATGAAGCTCCCGATAAACGGAGCGGTCGTTATCCACGTTGCCGGAGATATGACTGTCGGCAGCAATTTCGAAATGATCTTCGTCGATGACTTCGGAGATCCTCTCGACCTCGAACCTGCTGATTTTTCCGCTGCTGCCGACGAGGTCTATATCCAGATCGGTAATTTGCCCGCAGATGGCGAGTTACCTGTGTTTAGCAGCTTGAGCGCAGGCGACAATGCGACGTGGTTTGGGACGGTGTATGCACCAGATGGCGACCTCTTCTTCGGCTCGGGACTGGACCTGAAGGGCGCTTTGTACAGCGGCGGTTTCATGTCCTTCTTCGACAACACTGCTGTAGAATACGAAGAACTGAACTTCGGTGCTGTTGGTATTGACGCCGGCGGCGCCGGCGGCGCCGGCGGCGGAACGACCCCGCTCAGCGACAGCGATTCCGCCTACTACACAGGCGTGCTGCCGTCGATAGATATCTCCCGTCTGGGCCAGAAAGCCGAAGCGCTGGTAATGCAGTATACCGGCGATCCG
>CAZSLS010000391.1:1178-3213 GCA_964607575.1 uncultured Planctomycetaceae bacterium
TTTCAGAAATCAATCTCGACGCCTATGTCGAAGGCGTGAATTACAACTTTGCCGAACATCGCGCAGAGACCGGCGCCGGACAGATCGTCCTCGGGCAGACCGCCACCATCGGTTTCTGGGCGGGCAGGAAGGGCAAGAAGCTGATCGAATCTCTTAACGGAAGCAAGTACTCAACGGAGTTGGGCGACTGGCTCGCGAGCGAGTTTCCCAACATCTACGGCAAGCTGGCCGGCAAGACGAACAAGGCTGTCGCCAAGTTCTATAAGAAGCTGTTCAAGACCACCAAGAGGCGCTGCCGACGCGGTAGGCACCGCAAGCACGGAAGCAGTCTGGCCAACAACCTGCGCGACCTCAACGCACAAGTGATGGCCACCGCGCTGGCGATCTACGTGACCGATTCGGACCTCGCCGGGAACACCGCCGAGAGGTATGGCTTCCTCGTGACCACCGAAGGCCTGGGCGCCGCGACGTTCAGTGTGGGCGACAGCGGCGAAGCCTTCGGCCTGGGCATCGGCGACAGCAGAGTGATGAGCATTTGGAACATCCTCAAGGCCACCAACGACCAAGCCGTCGACGGCCGCCTGTACGATATGGACATCATGCTCCGGGAACTGGCGGACAAGGTGTACACAATGATCAACGAAATAGGCGCTATCGACTGACATTGATGCCCGCGTTGACTATCAGCAAAGGCGGCGGTCCGGATTTCACCGGTCCGTTGCCTCTTGCCAAGATGACCAAGGTCAAACCGACCATGGTTGTGGTCTTAATACCGTCTGATTTGGGATTGAACAGCAAGACCCCAGATCCCGAATCAGATGG
Organism: uncultured Planctomycetaceae bacterium; assembly: GCA_964607575.1. Classification (GTDB taxonomy): domain Bacteria; phylum Planctomycetota; class Phycisphaerae; order SM23-33; family SM23-33; genus BS750m-G57. Next base: position 2,001 of record CAZSLS010000391.1, read on the forward strand.
TATGTAACCAACAGGCAGGAGAGTTGACGGGGTCCAGGCGTCTTTCACCATCACTTTCTGCGTTGCTCGGCCATTATTTTCCGCCCTCAAGCCGCTTAATCTCGCGGTCGAAGTCCGAGATATAGTTAGCGTCCTGTCGCTGGCGAAAAACTGTGTATTCCTGTTCCGCCTTGAGTTTGGCCTCCATCGCGGTCACCTTGCCCTTGTCCTGCAGAATGGGATAGTTAGACAACTCCAGAAAACTATGCAGAAATGCGACCCAGTCCTTCATCTTCATCAATATCCCGCGTTCGGCGCGGTTTTCGGCGAGGTCAAGATATGCCGAGACGATACGGTTCAGTTCCTTGACGTGTGCCTCGTTGAGGTAGTTCTTTGCAACAGCTACGTCGGATTTCAGAATCTTTCCATCCGGTGCGCGCTTCCAGGTTGCCAGCCCCATGTGCGGCAATTCCGCGTCCGCAGATTCGTTGATGATCTCGGCGGCGGTCTTTCCTGTGATCGCCCAGTGAAGATTGTTCTGGACTGTTGCAAAGAATTCACCGGTGATCGGCGCGCCCCTGTCGTAATCGACAGCGAGTGCGTAAATATCGGTAATCTTCTGGTAAAAGCGTCGTTCGCTGGCGCGTATCTCTCGGATGCGTTCCAGCAGTTCTTCAAAGTAGTCCTTCCCGAAGTTCTTGCCTTGTTTCAACCGTTCGTCATCCAGTACGAACCCCTTGATAATGAATTCCTTCAGGGTATTCGTCGCCCAGATGCGGAACTGTGTCGCCTGGTAGCTGTTGACGCGATACCCCACTGCTATTATCGCGTCCAGATTGTAGTACTCCAGGTTGCGTTTGACTTGCCGGGCCCCTTCCTGACGAACTGTTTCCAAAATGGAAACAGTTGCCTCGCGGTCCAGTTCACCCATCTCGAAGATGTTGGAAAGATGCTTGCTGATGGCCGGAATCTCTACGCCGAACAACTCGGCGATGGCCTTCTGCGTTAACCAGAAATTCTCTGCCTGAAAGAAGACGTCAATCTTTGTCGTGCCATCCGGAGAGCTATAAAAAATAATCTCCCCTCTCGGCGCCTCACCGTCTTCTGTAGGCGGATTATCATTCATGTTCGTGCTTCCATCGTATTGTGCGGTCACTGGTAACCCGGACTTTGAATAGATGCTATTCAGGCTACCCTAACAAAGCAAGAACAAAGTTACAATTATTCCCGTCAG
>CAZSLS010000392.1:0-3150 GCA_964607575.1 uncultured Planctomycetaceae bacterium
TATCACCTCCTGTCGCAGGTGATCATCCACGCCGTCTTGTTCACTCTGTCCCTGCTGCTGGCGTTTCTGCTCCGGTTTGATGCGACTGCCGCGGCGGGCGGACGTGCTGTGACGCCCGTCGACTGGGCTTGGCGTTTCTGGAGATGCCTACCGTTTTTCCTCATCGTCAAGCTGTTGATATTCGGTAGGATGAGGCTCTTCCGCGGGGGGTGGCGATACGCCAGCATTCGAGATGTAACGAATATCCTCCTGGCCTCGTGGTGGTTTGTGCTCATAGGCTTCGTGCTGTGGATGCTGTTCTCTTATCTTCCTCAGGCAACGGTCCGGACCGTTCCCTTTCTCAGTGACTACTTCGCGGGCTTCCCCAGATCCGTCCTCGTGCTGGATTTCCTGGGAACGGTCTTCCTGGTCTCCACCGTAAGGCTCGGTTTCAGGCTTTATCGCGAGGAACTTCGCCCTGTCTCGGCGGAGAGTCTCCGACGCGTGCTGCTGGTGGGCGCCGGTGATGCCGCAGAAGCGATCATACGGGAAATCCATCGCATGCGTGTCGAGCGGTACAGGGTAGTTGGCCTGGTGGATGACGACGCGACCAAACGCAAGCTCATGATTCACGGTATCTCGGTCCTGGGCAGAACTGAAGATATTCGCGAGATATGCGAAGCAAATGACGTTGAAGAAATTATTATCGCCATACCCTCCGCTTCGCGCAAGGAGCTTCAAAGAGTCATCGACTTGTGCAGCGGTACGAAGCTGCAGTTCCAGTCTCTTCCAGGTGTTGCGGACCTGATAGACGGTCGAGTTACAGTCTCGCAGATTCGCCCGGTGGACATCAACGATCTGCTCGGAAGGGAGGTTGTCGAACTCGACGACGAAGCGATCGGGAGATTCCTTACCGGCCGGCGCATCCTGATTACCGGCGCCGGCGGGTCGATCGGATCGGAGATGTGCCGCCAGATCTGCCATTATCAACCCGCCGAGCTGATTCTGCTCGAACAGGCCGAAACGCCCCTGTTCGACATCGATAACGAACTCAGGGCGACTTTCCCCGATATCAAAGTCTCCGCCAGGGTGTGCGATATCTACGACCGCCAGCGCGTGATGAAACTCTGGGCGGAGCATGGTCCCGAAGTCGTAATACACGCCGCGGCTCACAAGCACGTTCCATTGATGGAGTACAATCCGTGCGAGGCGATAAAGAACAACGTGATGGGGTCAAAAAACGTCGCCGACGCCTCATGCGAGTACGATACCGCTGAATTCGTGATGATCTCGACCGACAAGGCCGTAAACCCCTCCTCGGTCATGGGAGCCAGCAAGCGCATCGCCGAGATCTACACCCAGGCGCTGAACGGTCAGGAAGGGTGCCCCACGCAGTTCAAGGCCGTCAGATTCGGAAACGTACTCGGCTCGAACGGTTCGGTGATTCCCACATTTCGCAAGCAGATAGCAACCGGCGGTCCGGTATGCGTAACGCACCCGGAAATGACGCGTTACTTCATGACTATACCCGAGGCTTCCCGCCTGGTCCTTCAAGCCGCCGCCACCGGCGCCGGCGGGCAGATATTCCTGCTCGACATGGGCGAGTCAGTGAAGATTGTCGACCTTGCCAGGCAGATGATAACCCTCAGCGGATTCCGACCCGGCGAGGACATCGAGATCAAGTTCATCGGAGTCAGGCCCGGCGAGAAACTGTTCGAGGAATTGCGCACCGACGCCGAAGACATCGAACCGACGGTGCATCCCAAGGTGAACGTCTGGAAGAGCCGCCAGGCACAGTGGACCTGGGTGCGGCAGGCGATCGAAAAGCTCAGCGAGCTGGAGAACTGTCCGGATCGCGATCCGGTCGTCGACGCCCTCTGCGAACTGATCCCGGAGTACGAACCACTCAATCCGCCAAAGAAACCGTCGTCACCTGCCCGAGTGCAGTAGCCCGCGGGCGCCTTTGTTTAACTTCACCAGATTAGAGAAGCCCGCGTGAATCAGAAACCCATCAATCTATCGAGTCAGGATATTACCCAAGCCGAAATCGATGCAGTCCTCGAGGTCATGCGCAGCGAGCGGCTGAGCATCGGCCCGAAGCTGGACGCATTTGAAACCGCCCTCGCCCAACGCGCCGGACGCAAGTTCGGTATTGGCGTCAATAGCGGTACCAGCGGGCTGCACCTCTGCGTCAAGGCCCTGGATATCGGACCGGGCGACGAGGTGATAACCACCCCGTTTTCGTTCGTGGCGACCACCAACTGCCTGCTGTTTGTTGACGCCACACCAGTGTTCGTGGACATCGATCCCGACAGCTACAACATGGACCCCCAAGCCGTCGAGGCCGCCATCACACCTCGCACCAAGGCCATACTGCCCGTCGAAGTGTTCGGTAATACCGCTCATTTCGACACATACGAACAGATTGCCAAAAAGCACGATCTGCTGTTCATCGAGGACTGCTGCGAGGCCCTCGGCGGTTCGCTCAACAACAAACCGGCTGGCAGCTTCGGGCAGTGCGGCGTGTTTGCGTTCTATCCCAACAAGCAGATCACCACCGGCGAAGGGGGCATGATAGTCACCGACTCAGAGGAAATCCGTGACATGTGCGTTTCGCTGCGCAATCAGGGCCGCGCCACCGAGGCATGGCTCAGCCACGCTCGCCTGGGCTACAACTACCGCATGAGTGAGATCGCCGCCGCCCTGGGACTCGTCCAGACCGAAAGGCTTGATGAGATACTCGATCTGCGCCGCGGCGCCGCGGAAATGTACAACCAGGCACTGGCGGATGTCGAAGAACTGCACCTTCCTCCGATGTCCGATCCCCAAACGGCGAGTTGGTTTGTATATGTTGTCCGCCTGGCCGATCGGTTTACCCAGGCCGATCGCGACGCGGTTCTCAATCACCTGCGGGACGGCGGAATTGCGTGCAGCAACTACTTCGTTCCGATCCATATCCAACCCTACGTAACCGAGAAGTTGGGCACCAAGGCCGGGGATTTCCCGCTGACCGAACACCTTGCCGCCCGAACGATCGCGCTACCGTTCTTTGCCAGGATCAGCGACCAGCAGATCGCCCGAATCAAAACCGCCCTCGTTGAGGCGATCGCTTCACTCTAGACCGTCAGCAGACACCCCGCACCACCAACGGCGACGGCATTAGCCACGGAT
>CAZSLS010000393.1:0-3146 GCA_964607575.1 uncultured Planctomycetaceae bacterium
CAGCGGCAGCCTTTTCAGCGGCAGCCTTTTCAGCGGCAGCCTTTTCAGCGGCAGCTTTTTCAGCGGCGGCTTCTTCAGCGGCAGCTTTTTCAGCGGCGGCTTTTTCAGCGGCAGCTTCTTCGGCAGCCGCTTCCTCAGCATGAGATTCTTCGATGGTCTTGACCAATGAGGCAATCTTGCTACCGGGAGCCAGAATGCAGGCCGCGAGCTTCATCCCAGGCGCCAAGGCACAGGAAACGATAGTACCAATAGCTTCGTCGCGGGTCGGGAACTTGCTCAGCGCATCAATCCGGTCGGAACTAAACGCTTCGCCATCCATTACGGCGGCCTTAACGACAAGGGTATTGGCTTGCTCTTTCTTGATATCGAGCAGCTCTCGAACGGTGCTGACAACATTGTCGCCACCGTAAGCCAAGGCACATGGCCCGTCCAGCAGATCGCATGCAACGTCCAGTCCGCAGACCTTGAAGGCCTGGCGTGCCAGAGCATTCTTGACCACCAGCAGGCGGATTTCCTTTTCGCCGAGGCGTTTGCGGACCTCGGTGGCGGTGATAGCGTTAACGCCCGTAAGGCCTACTATCGCCAGAGAGGTAACACCCTCCAGGCGGCGGACCAATTCATCTCTAATCAGTGCTTTAACTGGTTTGCTCATTTTTGCGTTTCCGTAGTTATCTGCCTGAGTCTCAATCTGCACCGCCAAAGCTGCTCTTACGCAGCGGTACGTGGGCTGAAAAGTGCTGTTGTTATTGCACGTCCAGTTCCACTGATGGCGTCATCGTCCCGGAAATGCACACTCGTTTCATGTACACGCCTTTGGCAGATGGCGGTTTGATCTTCTTGATATACTTGACGAACATCTCGATATTGTCAGTGAGTTTCTGATCATCGAAACTCATCTTCCCGACGGGCACGTGCAGGTTTCCGCCTTCGTCATTGCGGTACTCGACCTTTCCGGCGACGTACTCCTTCACCGTTTCGCCCACGTCGGGCGCCACGGTACCGGCTTTGGGGCTGGGCATCTTGCCCGTCGGACCAAGGACTCGCCCGAGCCTGGAGACACTCTTCATCATGCTGGGGGTGGCGACTGCGACGTCAAAGTCAGTCCACCCATCCTGTATTTTCTTGATGAGTTCGTCGCCTCCGGCCTCTGCGGCGCCGGCTTCAATGGCCTTTTCGACGTCTGCCTCTTCGCAGAATGCGATGACCTTCCTGGTCTGTCCTATCCCGTGAGGCAGCGCAATGGATCCTCGCAGGGCCTGCTCGGCCTGGCGGGGATCGATTCCGAGATGCAATACAAGTTCGACAGTCTGATCGAACTTTCCGGTACCAAAGGATTTAATTGCTGCTACGGCGTCTTTGATCGGCACCTTGTCGACTGGGCGGTTGGCCATACTGGCCTCGTACCGCTTGCTTCTGTTTCTGCTCATCAGATACTCCCGTCGTCGTTAATGACTCCCACGTTTACGCCCGTGGTCTGGCTTATCAACAATATGCGGCGCGAGGAATAGTCCCTTCGCAAACCGCCGCCCCGGGCTGGGCCCGGACTTTAGTTTTCCACAGTAATCCCCATGGCCCGCGCCGTACCGATGATTATCCGGCAGGCGGCATCGATATCGGTGGCATTGAGATCGGCGATCTTTCTTTCGGCGATACCCCGAATCTGGTCCATGGTCACGTTGGCGACTTTTTCTTTGTTCGGCGTGCCCGATCCGGTTGCGATCTGAGCGGCCTCTTTCAGCAATGCCGAAGCCGGGGGGCTCTTGCAGATGAAGTCAAAGGTCTTGTCGGCATATATGGTAATGACCACCGGGATGGGCATTCCGTTGAAATCCTTGGTTCGCTCGTTGAACTGCGAGACAAACTGTCCGATATTGACGTTCTTGGCGCCAAGTGCCGGTCCGATCGGCGGCGCGGGAGTCGCCTGTCCGCCGGCGGCCTGGAGTTTAATTGTTCCGGTGATCTGCTTAGCCATCTGTCGTCTCTCACTTCCGCCTGTTCCCCGTCGGCGGCGGCAACTATGCCTTTTCTATCTGCCAGTACTCGAGTTCAACCGGTGTCGATCGTCCGAAAATCGTCACGATCACCCGGACCAGGCCTTTGTCGGCCAGTACTTCGTCGACAACACCGTCAAAGTTCTCGAAAGCGCCTTCTTTGACTTTGACCATGTCGCCCTTGGCGAATTCCACTTCAATGGTCGTCCCTTCCTGGGCTTTTTCGACCTGCATCAACATTTTCTCGGCGTCCTCTGCCGACATCGGGCTGGGTTTTCCACCTGCGCCGATGAAATCGCCCACACCGTTTGTCTCTCGGATCAGGAACCACGCGTCTTCAGAGACGCGTCCATCGTCCTGAAGTTCCATCTCGAGGAAGACATATCCCGGATAGAGTTTGCGTTCGACAAATTTCTTCGCCTTTCCCGCCGCCGCGCCCCGCCCTCGCGGACCGGGTCGGCGTTCTGTCGGAACCAGAACGCGACTGATGCGCTCTTCCAGACCCTCGATCTTGATCTTCCGGGTCAGCGCATCTCGCACCTGTTCTTCTCTATTCGAAGCAACGCGTAGGACACACCATTGTTTGGCCATTTCGCCCGTTTCCTTCATGAGTTCCCGCCCTACTGTACACCAATCAACCGGAACAGCGCGCCGAAGAGGATATCCACGCCAAACAGAAGCAGCGCGATCATCAACGTGGTAACGATCACGACTTTTGTCGAGCCGATAACTTCCTTCTTGCCCGACCAAGCGACCTTCTTCATCTCGCCTTCGGTTGCAATGAGGAAGTCAGCACTTCGCGGTCGGTTGACCATCCAAAACGCCATCAGGCCAATGAGGACAACCACCAATGCGGGAATCCCGTATCGCATGTAGGGTACGAAATCGTAGAGTTTTCCGGTCAGTACATAAGCACCGGAGACGGCGATCAGCATCGCACCGGTAAACGTCAGGCTGCGGGTATACCTGCCTTGCTGCTTCTTGTAGATATCGAACATACTCACGACATTCGTTTCCTTATGGTTCTCATCGCCGATGCATTTTGGCAGGTGTTCGCACTGCCCCACACTTTCGCTTCAGACCGGGCGGTCTGCACTAACACCACGGCAGGGAGGAGTTGAACCCCCAACCTGCGGTTTTGGAGACCGCTGCTCT
>CAZSLS010000394.1:0-3113 GCA_964607575.1 uncultured Planctomycetaceae bacterium
GTTGAATGTTCTCGGTGACGACTCTTTCTGAGGGTTGATTGTCGAAGGTCAGAATTTGGTCACGCGTCAGGATCTTCAGACCGACAAATTGCTTCTTGATGGCCTTGATGTTTCCCTCAACATACTCGGACAAGGCGACATTGGCCGCCTCTTCAACGACATTGATGTTTGGGGCGAATCCATTTGAGACAGGTCCGCGAGCAATTCGGTATTTCATACCGGGGAGCATTCCGACCTTCCACCCTGGAGGCGGGTCATAGGAGAAGCCTCCGGCTTCTTCGTAGTGCTTTCGGGGCGGTTCGGTGCTCCTGGGTTGACTGTCTGTGCATCCGCCCAGAATCGCAACCATACCTATCGCCAATACCGCCGTCAAAACACGATGATGCATTCTCATTCCCTGATCCCTTTCTGTCCCATTATGTGGTGAGGTCGTCACCCGGTTAAAAATCCTGTTTACCCGCGATTGATGTTCAATCAACTGTAGTCTGCCGCGCCAGGACCAAACTGTCAATGGTCGACGGGGCCTTGTGACGATCTTGTTCCGTTCGGATTGGACTTCCAATCGCTACTTGAAGCCGCTAGCCTGTAGTTTCCCTTCACCGTTGAGTTCCGGTGGCTGGAGACGGTGTGTTAGAATGTGATGAAGAAATTCCTTACCGCTCGCAAGGATCTCGGTGTGGTGTACGACAACACACGCTGGTTACAATAAGGTCCGCAAAACCGACGAGAAGAACCGGTCGGCAATCCTGGGCAGAAGTTCAGTGAAGCATCTGTGCAGACTGTGGTGACGGTTAATCAAGTTGCCGGAATTATGAATTATCGAGTAGTCTGAACAGGCCGAGGCCCTATACAGCGAGTAACAGTGATTCATGAAAACAGACAGGAAGAAGGTATTTGTTTCCGGTTGTTACGATCTCATGCACGGTGGTCATATCGCCTTCTTCAAGGAGGCTTCGAGTTACGGTGATCTCTATGTGGGAGTCGGTTCTGATGCGACGATCGGCGATCTAAAGGGACGCGAACCGGTCAACAGCGAGCAGGAGCGCCTCTTTATGGTCAAGGCGATTCGCTACGTAAAGGATGCATGGGTCAATTCGGGGTCGGGTTTCATCGATTTTGACGCCGATATCAGACGCCTTTGCCCGGACATCCTCATAGTCAATGAAGATGGCGGCAGCCAGGCGAAAAGCGATCTCTGCGCCGAGTTGGGCATAGAGTACATAGTCCTCAGTCGCGTTCCTGAGCCCGGTCTGCCCGCCAGGTCCACCACTGAAATCCGAAATTCCAACACCTGCCTCCTGCCGTATCGCCTTGACTTGGCTGGTACATGGATCGATCAGCCTTATGTGTCGAAATACGCTTCGGGGTGGGCGATTACCGTTTCGCTGGAACCGATCATTGAGTACAACGAACGTTCGGGAATGGCGACCTCCACGCGCAACGTCGCACGCAAATTCTGGCCGCATCAACTTCCACCCGGACATCCGGAGACGCTGGCCGAGATGCTCTTTCACTTCGAAAACGGTCCCGGTAAAGAGCAAGTGTCCGGAGCACAGGATGCTATTGGAATTTGCATGCCCGGGCTTAACAGACATTTCTATGAAGGAGAGTATTGGCCCGCACGTATTGAATCATGCCATGATGAATCCGTGCTGTCCTGGTTGGAGGAGCACCTGTATATGGTGACCTTGTGGCCGCGCCAAGCGGGCCTGGACCTGCTCAGCACCGCAGACATCGATCAAGAGGGCGTCGACATGCTGGCCAGGGCGGCCGGTGCGTGTTGGGATGCGATTCTCAGGCGCGATCTTGATGGTTTCGCCAGACATTACCTCGATTCATTTCACGCCCAGGTTCGGATGTTCCCTGCGATGATGTCGTCGGAAATTCAGAAGGTCATCGATCGGTACAGCGATCGGGCTCTGGCGTGGAAACTCTCGGGTGCGGGAGGCGGGGGTTATCTCGCCATCGTCGCAGACGAGCCTATCGAAGGCGCCATGAAACCGAAGATCAGACGGAAGACTTCATTCTGAACGATGCGTCGGTTTCTAGGTTTGCGAGAAATATGCTATCACCGCGATTGCAATCGCAAAGATCACAACCGAGTAGATTATTATTGCGGTAGTGTTCGGTTGCCCGGTCTTGCCGGTGTAGGCGGCTCCGCACTTGGAGCATTTTACGTGCGTTAGCAGTTTGGGACCGAGCACGCCTCCCCACCATGTAGCGCCTACTCTGGCGGCCTCGGTGTTGGAGCATTTGGGACAAGGGGCGAATTCCGGTATGTGTTACTCCTGTTCAGGTTGTGTGAGCGGGCTGGCGTCGAGACGTCCGGGTTGATGCCCGCATTACGAAAGATGCATCCAGGAACGCGATCAGCGCCTCGTCGTGTCGTAGCCATATATATGGTAATACTGTACACTGCGAATCAATTGGAACCAGCGCTTTCTCAGGAATTTGCATCGATTTTCCCTCTATCTGAACATTGTCCGGAGAATCACGATCTCCAAAACGCTTATCCCGACTCCGATCGATAGAATCAATAGGGTTTTCAGCGGTCGCGAGAGCGCCGACTTGTATATGCCGATATTCAGACCGTACGCCAAGCCCCCCAAACCGCCGGCCATCGCACCGGCAATCGCCCCTCCAGCTACTCCGCCAAACGCCCCTCCACGCGTACACGCAACAGCAGCGATTAGGAACGGCCAGCCACACGCAAAATGCACCCAAAATGGAATCTTCTCTTCTTTCTGGGACAATACCGGAGTGACATTCTCTCCGTTCCTCTTGACTTTGAAATAGACGCGTCTGAAACCCGGTTTAACTTTGACAACGTACTGTTGCCCTTCGTGTTCGAAAACGTGCTTCCCACCGAATAAGCTCCGCTTCGCCGAGCAGATGCTTCCGTCTACGGAGATAATCTCCTCTCCACTTGCCGTGTTTTCAAACTGGAAAGTTGTTTCATTAACCGTGAATTCACTCTCTGTCTGCATTGCAATCTCCCGGATATGTCAATCATCCTCTCGACATGTCGATAACGCCTATCATGCCCAGAATCCCGATAGTAAGTAGTCGGCCCTGAAAAAGTGTTTTGAGTCTATAAGCAAAGGATGAAATAG
>CAZSLS010000395.1:0-3060 GCA_964607575.1 uncultured Planctomycetaceae bacterium
CCGCCGCTTTTCCACTCGGCTTCGTAGTAGACCACCTTGCCGTCCTTGCTGACTTCTTCGATCTCTTCGATCGTGTTGTCGCCAGCCTCTTTAAGGATGGTCGCTTTGACCGCCGCGGGAACCTGGTCGATGGTGACGTCTTTCTCGGTCTTCTTGCCGGCCAGCGCGGTCGACAGACCGAATACCAGGAGTCCAGCCAGGGCTACTAATACGATCGACTTGACGTGTCCGCTTGCCATTTTATCACCTCATTATCGTATCGGACGTTTCTATAGGATAATTGACAAATGAAGTATAAACATCGTGTCCCCGCAAGGGCAACGATAATTATCAATATTTTTCCCACCCGTCGCCGGGTGGTGTTGCGGGTAAGTCGCTGCTACTTGCGGCGCCTGCGCAGTAGTGCCAGGCCACTCGTCGCCATCAAGATCATAGTGGCCGGTTCGGGGGTTGCAGTGACGGTTAGTGTCGTATAGCCCGCCTGATAGTCCAGTGTGTAATCCACTCCGTCCGTTGCTTCGGTGATGTCGGCCCAGGCCGAGCCATTATTGTAGAGGATTTTGTCCGTACCGCCGATCAGCCCCAGATAATCTCCCAGTGAATTAGGGGCATTACCGGCCAGCGACAGCATACCGCCGGAGGCCATGATGATGCGAGAGTCCCCGTCAAGATCGTTATCGATGGTCAGGACGTGACCGACACGCACCAAACCGCCGTTGTCGATAATCACTCTTCCGCCGTCGAGGTATCCGACGTTGAGGTCGTAGGACATACTCCAGGTCGAGCCCTCGCCTGCGACTCGCACCCGACCTCTGGAACCGGCATTTCTGCAAAGGTAGGAAGACGCGAGGATTCTGGTACCCACGTGGACTGCCCCGCCATTGGTGATGTCCAGCGTGGCGTCACCGAAGTTACCGACGTAAAGGGAGGCGCCTGCGTTCCAGGTAGAACCCGCCCCGCTGACCGTCACCCAACCCATCGGATCGGGATAGGTGTTGGAACCGTAGGCGATCTTGGCTCTTTCATTGCTGACGACCGCGCCGTCGGTGATGTTCAGCGTACCGTGACCGTACTGCCCTACAACAATATTACCGGAATTGCCGGGCACATGCGTCCAGGTCGTTCCCGCCCCGGTGATAGTCGCATAACCCGTGGCGCCTACATTGTATCCAATGTCGGTGTCCTCGCAGATAATATCCGTGCCGTCGTCAACGGTCAGCCACCCGGTGTGCCCGTTCTGCCATCCGAGCACCACACCGGTGTCATACGTCCAGTCGAGCGGAGAAACGCCCGGAGGTCTGACAACGCCGGCCGTCGAGACACCGCCTTGGGTCATAGAAACGCACAGTCCGACAGTTACTATCAGGGTAATCAGTTGCCTTGTCATAGTTACTCTCTTCATTCCGGGAGTTTGGCAGGCCGCATGGAATCTCCCGCGGATTCCGCCCGGGCTGCATTGCCTGCTTCTATTGTTTCCCTGGCTTCCGCAGGAGACCAGCGAAAGCGCCTATCGACACAAGGACTATCGTTGCCGGTTCGGGTATCTGGTTGACGTAGATGTTCCAGTTGTCCGACTCGGGGAGGTTCGTATCGTACCGCTGGAAGGCGTAGTCCAGTCCGTTTGGGCTCCAGGTGGGGCTGCTTTCCTGGATGCCGGGTGTGTTGGTCAGGTTTACAAGTCCGCTGCCGTTGCTGTTCATCATGCAGATGTCGAACACACGGTTGGCCTGAATAGCGTTAAAGTCGGACCTGGCCAAGAGAATCTGCGAACCGTTGGGGGATACTTCGGGGAACCAGTTCTGCTTTCCGTCAGTCTCGCCGGTGGTGGTTATCTGCACCGGATCGGCCAGCCCGCCGCTGGGGTCGATATCTACGCGGAACAAGTCCCACCCGCCCAGCGAGCCGACCGGGAGGGATACTATCGCCTCCTGTGCGCTCAGAACTGACATTCCGCGAACGCCAATGCTCCCGTCACCGTGTTCCAGAACGGGGATGCCCGCGGTGGGCTTCTGCAGGACAAGCTCGCCGGCGTTCTCTGCCGTCGGGGGCGAGTTCGGCGACGTGGAGTTGGTGACAAGATTGCTGTAGGAATTGACGCGGAGTTGACTCTTGGTGTGGGTGTTCCATGCCACGCGCCAGATCACAGTGTTGCCTCGGGAGGCGACCGCTCCGATGTGCGTTCCGGCCCCGAAATAGAATCGCTTGGCGACACCGCCGGTGCCCATGTCGTAGTCGTATATTTCGTGCGCGCCGCTGATGTCGCCGAAGAGCAGGTGCGATCCGACCCACGCCAGCGCATCGTCGGTCTGGGCTATGCTGTACGCACCGATAAGGATGCCTTCTCCCGTCCCGTTAGAATTGACGATGCCCACGTCGTTGCTCGTGAGATACGCGATTCGAACCGCCCCGGCGGTAGGGTCCCAATGCGGAGCGTAATCATTGCTGGTATTCATGGTGATTCGGGTTGCTGCGCCTGACGCGACTGCTGCGGTCAGCATTACAAGGGACACCGTGATGATTCGTTGAGTTGCTTTCATTGCTCTACCTCGCTCTAGCTTCTCGCTGTTTTCTTCAGAGGGGCCTATCCCGGACGGGCCGCACGATCAGCGGACACCTGCGCCGCATGGTCGAAGATGCAAACAACACAGAAAACCGGGATACCATCCTGTCCTCATTCATTATGATTCGACCGGCTCAGGCCGAATACAGCCCGTTGCTCCATACTGAAGCGCAATGGGCTCATCTACAGCAAGACTATACCACTAGACGTCGATATCTGCAAGAAAAAAATAGAATTATTCAATGCGAGGCAGGGCCTGAAGGCTAGCCAATCAGCAATTGGCTGCGACAGGGGATGACGGTCGATAGCTAACAACAGGAAGCAGGCAACTCAATTGGCATTACGGCCGGGGGATTCTTGAGGTAGGGCACGGGCACTGGCGTTCTCGGCTCGCGTTTATATTCCGGCGGCCATTTGTCGCCCGGCACGATTCCGTTGTACAGTTTATCTCCCGCATGTGCCATTCCGCCTGCGGCAGTTAAAACCACGAACATCACTAC
>CAZSLS010000396.1:0-1853 GCA_964607575.1 uncultured Planctomycetaceae bacterium
GGCACACTACCCCCACTGCCCGAAGCAATCGTTGCAGATGGGTGAAATGTTACCGCGAAGATACCGCATGATGTCTCATGATACGTTCCGACCGATCGAGAATCAACAAGAAATCTTCTTTGAACTTCCCTCGGCGCCGCGACAATGCTCTACTACGCGGAAACCTGCAAGGTGATCGGGAGAATTCGACATGACAAGAGTGCTTAATATCGCCGCGGCCGTATGCATTATCGCTACCGGCTGCCTGGCCGATCCGCCGAAAACTCGCAAACTCGTTTTTCCAGGAGCCAGGGGCTTCGGAGTGGACACACCGGCCGGAAGGGGCGGAAAGGTCATTCGCGTTACGAATCTCAACCCCGGCGGCGCCGGCTCGCTGCGTGCAGCGTTGGAGACCAAAGGACCGCGAATCGTCGTCTTCGAAGTAGGCGGCGTCATAGATCTCGCCACAAAGAACATCGCGATCTCCGAGCCCTTCTGCACTATCGCCGGCCAGACCGCACCGGCGCCTGGGATCACGATTATCCGCGGCGGGATGTATATCGGAACGCACGACGTGCTCGTCAGGCATCTGCGTGTCCGCCCGGGCGATGCGGGCAAGAGTAAGCGGAGCGGTTGGGAACCGGACGGAATCTCGACCTCCGGCCCGGACGCCTACAACATCGTTATCGATCACTGCTCGATCAGTTGGGCCGTCGATGAGAACCTCAGCGCTTCAGGCCCGCGGACTGAAGGGCCCGAAGCTACCTCCCGCAAGATAACGTTCAGCAACTGCATTATCGCCGAGTGTCTCGACAACTCGTCGCACGCCAAAGGCAGGCATTCCAAGGGCTCGTTGATACACGACTTCTGCAGAGACATCGCGGTAATCGGAAACCTCTATGCCCACAACGCAAGACGCAATCCGTACTTCAAGGCGCACACGACCGGGGTCATCGTCAATAACGTGATATACAATCCGGGCGCCGCCGCGGTCCAACTGAACTATTCGGACGGCGAATGGCGCGAAACCAAAATCAAGCCGGTCAACTGTCACGTCGCGATAGTCGGCAATGTGATGATCCACGGAAAGAACACCAGGGGCGGCCTGGCTATGGTCGCCGGCAGAGGCGACGCGTACATCCGCGACAATATCGCCGTCGACAAGGTGGGCAAACCGGCGGCGATGAGGAGCGGCAGGATCAACAAGCTCAAAGAAAAGCCCGTCTGGCCCGACGGCCTGACGCCACTGCCCGCAAAGGACGCAGCGGCGTACATCATCAGATACGCAGGAGCGCGCCCCACCGAACGCGACGAGGTGGACAAACGAATCATCGGTGATTTCCAGAGGCGCAAGGGGCGCATTATCGACTCACAGGACGACGCAGGCGGATACCCCAAACCAAAACCGACAAAGCGCAAGTTGAACGCCCCGGCCAGGCCTGCTGAAGTCGAAGCGTGGCTGGGGCGCCTGGCGATAGAACTGGAAGGCACGCATCGCAGTGAGTAGGGTGGCGCCGAGGCCCGTGCTGAACTACCTTCTGCGTCTCCGACGCGCCACTACCAGGGCGCCAGTGGCCATCAGGATCAGGGTGGTCGGTTCGGGGACGACGATATCGTAGCCGATCAGGTCGAGGGCCCGTATATCCGAATCGGTGATCTGCCACATTTCTCCGTTGTTGAGTGTCGGGTCCATCATACCGATGAATGTCCCGGTCAGGTTGTTATCCTTCCAATGGCTCGCCTGCCTACCGTCACCGCTGACGACCCCACCAACGGTGAAGGACGCCTCGGAGAGCGGGATCTCGGCGTCAGAATCGTCGGCCGGGTTGATCTGGTCGAGAATCCTGGCGTATCCGGGCGTCAATAGACGCGAA
>CAZSLS010000396.1:1863-3038 GCA_964607575.1 uncultured Planctomycetaceae bacterium
TTCGGAAGCGTTGGACGGATTGTACCCGGGCAGGTCGGCGGCGAAACTGAACAGATCGATCGGGGTGACCGGAATCGCGTCGGTCTCTCCATTCTCGAGCAGTTGGTCAACGGTGTCGACGATCGATATAAAGCCAAGTATGTGGCCGATCTCGTGGGCTGCAACCGTTTCGAAGTCCATCCTCCCTGGAGTTATGCCGTCGGAGTTGTCG
The DNA here is from genome assembly GCA_964607575.1 of uncultured Planctomycetaceae bacterium. Taxonomy (GTDB): domain Bacteria; phylum Planctomycetota; class Phycisphaerae; order SM23-33; family SM23-33; genus BS750m-G57. The sequence continues at coordinate 2,075 of CAZSLS010000396.1, forward strand.
TAATCGAAACTGAAATTCGTGCTGAACGTGATGGTCCCGTCGGTGGCGCCAAACTCAGTGTCCAGACCGGGAAATCCCATGGCCTTGAAGTTGGCCTTGGTGGCCACAATTTGACCATTCAGACCGAACTCCTCTCCTTCCGCCACTCCTTCATCCTCGTTGGGTATGAGTCCGGAGAACTGTGCATTCGTGGGAAGGTGGGCGACAATTCCGTCGTCGAATTCGCCGGCGGAATCGGCTACCAGCGCATTGCGGGCCAAGTCAAACTCTTCCGTCAACAAGACCGAATCGGCCGATCCGATAACGTTCGTGGGAAGAAGCGGCTCGAGGTCCGCATCAATGTTTACGGTTATCGGGTCGGTAATGAGTGCCATCCACTGCGCCGCCGCCCGATTGAACGCCGCCAGCGCGTCGCTGTTCAGCGACAGTGTCGCCCCGGGGTTAATCGCTATGTTAAACGACCCCACCAGAGACGGACTCTGCGTAGTTCCCGTGCCGCCGCCGAGGCCGTCTCCGGAGGAGGTCACTGAGGGCATGTGTGCAACCCTAATCGCCCCAAGCGATCCCGAAGACGGCTGGCCGGGTGCGCCGTCGGTGGCGACCACCGTTTCAGCCTCAACCGGTTGAACCAGACCGAAAACCAGACAAGTTATTCCAACAAGCGACATTGCAATCGCGCGCCACGGCGCGGTCGCGGGATTATACGAGCGATGAGTCGCTCGTGATGCGGCCCTCTGTTCATTCAGCATTGTCAGGCTCCTGGGTCTGCAACCCTCGTGTGTTGCGGGGCGGGCCGCATCCGAAGCACTTCCCTCTGGTCGGACTCCGGGCGATCGTGCGCGCACGGTCAGCGGCAGCACAACTGCACGAGCATGCAGTTCATAGAGATGAGCAGTCCCTCGATTACTACCTCTGGCCTCGCGGCCGATCCTCACAACAGGCTCTTGTTTTCATGTACCTCTAA
>CAZSLS010000397.1:0-3024 GCA_964607575.1 uncultured Planctomycetaceae bacterium
TAATGTAGTATAAAGTTTTTTCGTGTCGCTTTTGGGTGCTATGTTGCCAATTGACATCTGGCTGTTATTTAACATCTTATGCAACATGGGGTTAAGGCAAGAATGCTCTATCGGTCGGCTTTACGTCAGCGAATCTTCCCAGGCGATCAAATCCCGGTTAAGAAACTGCTGGAAAAGCGGTTGTATATCTTCGGAAAGGTAGTGGCGGACGGCGTCTTCGGCCTGGGCCCATCCGGAGAGTCGATGTACTGCGGCTTCACACAGGCGGTGTACTTCGCTCTGGAGTACGTCCTGCTCGTCGCAGGCGAGGGTGAATTTGCCCCTTCGCTGGTCCGTGCCGAGTGTCTTGCCTGCGCTGTCTTCGTCACCTACTCGGTCCAGCAGATCGTCAGCCAACTGGTAGGCGGTTCCTATGAGGTAGCCCGTCTCCTGGAGAGCGGTCGAGAAGTCTCTGTCGTCCCGACCGCAAACGCCGGAAACGAATGCGAACAGCGGGCCTGTCTTACCGCGGGCGAGTTCCAGGCAGGTTGGCTCGTCGAGAATCGTGCCCCTGAGCATCAGTTCACCTTTGGCCTCGGCGGTGATGACTTCCTTGAGTTTGGCGAGGAATTCGGCGAGATATCTTCCGTCATCGGTAGCCATGACCAGTTCGATCGCTTCGCAGAGCAGTATGTCCCCGATCAGCACCGCCCCCGAGGCGCCCGTCACGCACCAGAGAGCGGGCAGGCCGCGCCTGACGTCGGCGTTGTCGATAACGTCGTCGTGACAGAGGCTGGCGGTATGTGCAAGTTCGATGGCCGCCGAAAGCTGCGCCGCATCAGCCCAGCGGTCTCCACCCAAACCGCCTTCGACAAGCCTGCCCGCCAGACGTGAGCGCAGCATCTTTCCGGGCATCATCTGGCTTACGTCGAGATCGACGAGGCTTGAGGCCAGCTTGCGCACGCTCGCCACGATAATCTCATGCACGCGGGCGAGAAACTCATCGGTGGTTGGTGAAATCGTTGCCTTCAATTCACTCTTCTCTGTTCATCATCACATTGTTCGGCAATGACCTTTAAGTCTAGAATGCCGATCAAAGTTCCCGTGATTCCTTGGGGGGCGGATATTCTACGCACATGGCCATAGGTGTGTCAAGTTTCAATCATGGTCCGGCGAATCCGGTATACAGGCCCCCGAAGTCTGTCGGGTAGTCCACGGGCCTTGCACCGGGCATGTCGACTCTCGGATTGTCGTCGAGAGCCTTCTTCCCGGACTGGAGTGCCTTGAGAATTGCCGCGTATCTCGGGTCCGACTTGTTCTTGAAGGGGGCTTTGGCGTCGTCGGCCATACCCCCGGCGGATCTCGCCAGCGAGGCGGTCAGCAGGCGGCTGTATTCGGGGTGGGTCAGGTTGACATCGGTGACGCCCACGCGGATCTTTACACGTGATGCTTTAATCGCCGTCCGCAGACCTTTCATCCATGCTCCGGACCAGAGGTCTCGCGAACCGGGCGTTCCCGGACGCGTATTGTCGTACGTGGCGTAATACGGGCAGTTGGCGTCGATCCAGGCGTAGATGATGCGACGGTCCTTGTCCGCCATTTTGGCCATTTTCACCTTCTCGCCGTGATCGGTCTCGATGAGCCTGGTGAGTTTGCTGACGTGCGAACCGGTTTTCATCGGCTTGAAGTTGTCGGTCAGGCCCCTGTTTATATAGATATAATGCACCTGCCTGGTGGCCAGGAGGCTATCGTACGCCATGTTGAAATACTGCGTCTTGTCGCCCGAGAGGTCCATCTTGCCCACCGGCGCCGCGCCGCTGTGACACTTGTCGCAGTACTTGTCGAGCACTGGCTGGACGTGTCTGGAGAAGCTGATCGGCTCGGGTTTGCCCCACGGCGGGGGCTTGATCTCCGACGGCGCACGCCTGAAGGCGATCCGCCTGGTGATCGGTGCGGTTACGTTTCTCGGTTCGTGGCATCCGACGCAGCTCTGGCGTTCGCCGGGCATGATCTGCGTGGTCGAGCCCATGCGGATGATCTCCTTACCGTCGGCGTCGACGGCTTGGAAGTACAGTTCGCATCCGCTGGGAGCCTTGAAATGCGCCGACCCGTCGGCTTCGACCGGTACCGTACCGAAGCATGTCTTCACGTAGTACGATCCGCGGCTGATCACCGGGTCGTGGTCGTATATCCGTCGCCCGCGCATGTTGCACCGCTTGGGGACCTGGGTCATGATGCGGATTTCCTTGACCGTTCCGCGTTTGATTCCCTTGTCGACCAGGCCGAGATTCACGTCCGAGACGAAGAACGTACCGTAACTCTCCTTCGAGGGCATTATCGGGCGGATGATCTTCGGGACCTTGCGCGGCGCCAGCGGTATTGGGTTGAAGCACGATATTTTCGGGTCCTCGCAGACCATCGTCCTGTTGCCCTTGGCGTCCAGTGCGTAGATTCGATACCGCCCCGGTCCGCCTCTTGCCGGTCCGCCGTACGCCGTCACGAACAGGTCGTTCGTGACGGGCCACGGATCGCGAAACGCCCAATACCACTGTCTGTCGCCGGGCCCGCCGCCGGAGTGGACCCTCTTGCTGGGTCCGTAGAAGTATTCCGGCGTGATGTTCGTGATGGCGGCGGGGTTCTCCGTGCCCAGCGACCGATCGATGATCCCGATCGCCCCGACCGGGTTCCCGTGGTGCGGTCCGAGCGTGGCCAGCACCTTCTGCGTGCCGGGTATCTGCTTGGCCTGCCAGATCACGTTGGGGTTGGTGATCGTGTTCCCGTAGAACAGTTGCACTCGCGTCCCGTCGGGATTGACCGTCCAGAGGCTCTGGAGAGTGAACAGGCTCTTGTCGAGGTATTCCCACCGCATGAACAGGATCGACCCGTCGTCCTGCACGTGGGGCGACATGCAGGCCAGCGTGCTGAACTCGATCCGCCTGATATTGCTTCCGTCGGCGTTCATCGTGAACAGGGCAGACGAGAGTCCCGGTTGGCACATCGAGTAGCTCTTGCCCCGCGTCGAGGTGAACGTTATGCGACCGTCGG
>CAZSLS010000398.1:0-2992 GCA_964607575.1 uncultured Planctomycetaceae bacterium
CCAGCGGGACTTACTGGACGGGGGCCAGCGTATTCTTTTTGCCCATAACCCGCGACCTGGAGTTGAGTCGCGCGGCAACTTCCGCCGCATTCTCCCTGGCTCGGCTCGAAGGTGGTCTCGGCGGACCTCTCGTGGGGTATGCCGTGGACAGGTTCGGTCCGCGACAGATCGCTCTGATAGGCGGTGTGGTGGCGGGACTCGGCTTCCTTCTCCTCTCACAAGCACGCAACTACGCCATGTTTCTGATCATTTATGTCGGGGTGCTCTCCGTGGGCTTCAACGGCGGATTCAATCACGCGATCATGACCTCGGTCAACTCTTGGTTCGTTCGAAGACGTGGCGTCGCCATGGCTGTCGTTGCCGCTGGCATATCCCTCGGGGCGCCGTCGTGACGCCGATGATGGCTTACGTGGTTTTCCAGTTTGGATGGCGGATGGGCGCCGTCGCCGCAGGCCTTACCCTGATTGTTTTTTCCGTTCCCCTCTCCCACTTCATTCGTTCGACTCCTGAAAGCATGGGGTTGCTGCCCGATGGCGACCTCGCTCAACCTCGCCGGCTTGGTGCTCGCGAGCAGATTGCTTCGCCCACCCTGGACTTTACCGCCAGAGAGGCGGTAAAGACGTTCTCTTATTGGTTCATGTCCCTCGCCATCGGTCTCAGGATCGCGGCTCACGCGGCTTTGGTTGTTCACATGATCCCCATACTGGTTTGGAAGGGGCAGCCCGAGGTGGTGGCGCCGCTGCTCATCGGCATCATGTCCTTTGTGGCGGTGCCGCTGAGGTTCGTGACGGGCTATCTCAGCGATGTGTGGTCACGCCAAAAAGTCGCATCCGTCGGCATGGCGATCGGCGCGCTGGGAGTCGTAGTCTTGCTGATGGCGGGAAGTGTCTTCTGGCAGCTTCTGCTTTTTGTTGTGCTCCTTGCCTTCGCCGAGAGCGTGAGTGCAGTGACCTGGGCGCTCATCGGAGACTTTTTCGGCAGGAAGAGCTTCGCCACGCTTCGGGGAGGTGTGACCATGGTTCACAGCTTTCTTTCCATGGGCACTCCTGTATTCGCAGGCTTTGTGTTCGATTACACCGGAAGTTATTTCTGGGCGCTCGTCCTTGTCTGTGGGCTTTACATCGCCGCAGGCATTTCCTTCTGGGTGCTGCCTAAACCCAGAGTGCCGGAAAGGCTGCTCGAATCGGCTGAAGAGCCTGCAGGCATTGGTGACTAGCGCCTGCGACAAGGACGTGTGAAAAGGGCTCACCCGGATACCGGCGGGAACTTGTTCACCATGGTCCACCCCAAATTCTCGATCGATGGGACAGGCGCCGGACACTCGGGCTCGGACAGGGTGATCGCTTTCCCTCCGCGGTTTGCTGCCCTGGCGCTCCTCTGACATCGACTGCGAAGGCGCGGACGAGGCGGCAGATCTTAAATGGGGTGGAGTCGCAGCCGAGGTTCACTGGACGACCCCTTGACTCGGCGAGCAACGACAAAGCAAGAGCCGGGACAAAAGAAATCGAGCGCTAATAACGGTATGCCGATACTAGCGCTCGATAACGTTTTCTTTGAACCCGGCCCCTACAACGGGGATTCGAACCGGCGCCTCCCCGCGTGCGGGAACTTGCCAGCCAGTGCCCAGGGTCCTTACCTCTTTATGCCGGACAGGCCTTTCTGGATGCCTTCCGCCGCCCATGGCGCCGAGGGCATGCCCATGAACTTGAATCCCTTGTCCACGTAGAAGTTAGGGTCCATGCCAGGCGGGATGAAGTACATGCCGGCAACGACACCGTGGTTGTTGCAGGCGGCGACGATCTTGTCCAATCCTGCTTGGTACGTGTCGCTCGGATAATCAAGCGGCACTTCAAGGGCGATTGAGAAATCTGATGGACCGACCAAGAGTACGTCGATCCCCCCGACACTAAGTATCTCGTCGATGTTGTCGAGAGACTGTTGCGTCTCAATCATCGGAATGATTACCAGCTCTTCGTTAACCGTATCCATATAACTGCGGTAGTCCGAGGTATCACCCCATTCACCGCGGGGGCCCGCGCTGCTGCGATCGCCAAGCGGGGAGTATCTGCAGGCCCTCACCATCGCCTCGGCCTCTTCTTTGGTGTTGACCATGGGCACAATGATGCCTCGCGCGCCGATGTCCAGAGCGAAGCAGATCAGGTCCGCGCGGTTATCACTAACGCGGACGATCGGCGTAGCCCTCGTTCCGCGCATAGACTGGATGGCCGGGAGCAACTGTTTGACCTCCACGGGTGAGTGTTGGGTGTCGAAAAGTATATAGTCATAACCGGCGTCAGCCAACAACGCCATATCGCCAGTCGCATTCCCTGATGTTCCGACAACGGTCTTCCCAGATTCCAAAACCTCTTTCAAAGTGTTCATTTAACAAACCTCCAGTTTGCTCGATGGATAATGGTTGTGGGCCCGAGGCGATTCGGACCCCTGACTACCTGATTTGTACAGTCCCGATTGGACCCTGGATTATCTTCACAGAGCATGCCGAATCCGACTTTCCCCATATCAGACTGGGGGTGGCGAAAGAGTCCGCAATCCCTGACATTGGCGATTATACGGTGCCTCCAGAACACGGTCAATCGTGGTGTCGCCGACCGAGCTCAACGCCGCAGTCAGCGCCGGCGCCGGCGCGACCCTTGCCCATCCCCCGCCATCGACCGAGTCGTCGGCACACACCACGACGCCCCCGACTCGCACTACGCCCCCAACCCCGCCATCCACGGGCGGTATGGTGCCCGTCGCCTCAGCGACATCTTCGGGTATGGGGTGCGGCCAGCGGAATCGTATTGAGGATGGCGGGGCGCGGGTTGACGCTTTCCGATTCACATATGCGACCGGTGGTACGCCCGAAGGCATGAATGTGGCGTGGAGTTGCGTCGTCGCAATGCGCGATCCAAAACGCTGCGAGATGATTCAGTCTGCCACTAGTGTCCTGTCTCTGAAATGAGTTGCATAATTGATTGAGCCTCTTTATCTT
>CAZSLS010000399.1:0-2971 GCA_964607575.1 uncultured Planctomycetaceae bacterium
TGTGGATGTTCGGCACGCCGTTCTACTGGATCATCGCTCCGATAATGCGCCGCATGCGGTGCCTGACGATGACGGATTATTTTGAAGAGCGTTTCGGGTACCCCGCCGCTGTGCTCTACACGATCGTCGCCGGTCTGGGTATGATGATCTTCTTCGGCGGTGTGCTGCTGATTACGACGAGGACCGTCCAGGGGATGATGGGCAAGACCAACGAAGAGCTGTGGTTCTTCGGCATCCTGTTTGTCACTACGTTTGTCTTTGTCCTGTACGGATACTGGGGCGGAATCATTGCGGCCATTCGGACCGACATGGTCCAGGGCATCATGATCATTGTGCTGTCGTGCCTGGCGATCTGGCCGGCGCTGAATCTGCCTAAGGTCGGCAGCCTGACGAAGATGCGGGAGAACCTTGCATCGGCATCGGTATCGGTTAATGAGGCCATCGCCAAGGCCCGCCAACAACACGCCGCCGGCGACGTCGCAGGCATGCTGGCTACGCTGGAAGGGGCGAAGGGCTACCAACCGGCCGGTCCGATCCGCCGGATTCTGACCCTCTGGGAGAAGGATCCGGGCAATCCGGAGAAACGCGAGGCCAGGCTCAGGCAGACGAGCAGCGTGCTGGAGGGGGCGAAGAAGTCGGACTACCTGAGCCTGTTCAATCCCGCGGAATTCAGCCTGGCGGCCGTTATCGTGCTGTGCTTGAGTGCCCCGCTGACGGCGTTGGCCCTGCCGCATCTCATGAGTGTTACGTCGGCCGGAAAAACCGAGTGGGAAGGGCGAATGGGATTTGCGGGGGGCAATATCCTCAAACGCGTCTGTACGATCGGATGGAGCATTCTGGCGCTGTGCTGGTTGGCGCATTTGATCGGACAGGGTCAGGCGACAACCCCGGACGCAGCCTTTGGCGATGCCATACGCAAACTCCTGCCCGTGGTTCTGCAGGGACTGATGCTCGCCTGCGTGATGGCCGCAAGCATGTCTTCCGGTGACGCCGTGCAGGTCACCGTGGCCGGGCTCTTCACTCAGAGCATCTACCGACGATACATCAACCCCCAAGCCGGGGAAACCCAACTGGTGCGGTCCACGCGAATCACCGGCCTGATCGTGATCTCTGTGGCGTTGCTGTTTGCGATTCTCATGCGGAGTGACCTGGTCGCGTCGATCATCTTGTACTTCAACGTGCTGGCCGCGATCGGAATCTCCACGGCGATGGGCATCCTCTGGCGCCGGATGAACCAGACGGGCGTGTTTTGCGGAACGATCGCAGCCATGGCGGTCCTCATCGCCTGCCGCGCCATCCCCGGCGTACCGAAAGCCCTCATGTTCGGAGCCTTCATGGCCGCCGGTTTCGCATTCGGCGTGATCGGGAGCCTGCTGTCCAAACCGCCCGATCGTCAGAGCGTCGAACGGTTCTTCACGAAGATCCACGTACCCATCGGTCAGGAAGCCAAACTCGACCTGCCTCTGGACGAAGCGGTCTCGCCCAATCGGCGCCTTCTGACGGCCGGCGGACTGTTCATCGTCAAACCGTCGATGCAATCGTGGGTGGGATTCCTGGTCGTGCTGGGGATTTGCATCGCCTGCGTGGCGGTTATGCGGGCGATCCTGTAACGTCGGAATCAACATTCAACAGCCAAGGGCAACGGTTGTGCCTCTAGCCGTTGCCGTTCGGCGTTTACTTGGTTGTTGGGCGTTCCTTGTTGGCTGTTGAGTGTTGATCCGTCCGCTTCAGCTTCGCACCCTTGCCAGAACGCGGAACGCCCAGGACAGCTCCTTGTCTGGATAGGTCTGGGAGGGGAGTTCATCGTTTATGGGCACGAGGTGTATGGTGCGCCCGTCGCGGCGGAAGAGTTTGCACGTCACTCCGATCTGGGCGTCGAGTTGCACGACGGCGGCCTTTCCGTCGACCGCATGCACCGACGGGCTGAGTATCACCAGGTCACCGTGGCGAATGTCCGGGCTCATCGAGTCGCCGTCTATGCGGAGGGCGAAGGCGTCGGCGTGCATCGCCTTGATGCCCTCGGCGGATATGAAGGCTACCACATCCGCCCCGTCCGGTTGATTGAGCGTGATGATCTCCACGACGGCCTGGTCGGTTTCTGTTGCGGCGGTGGCCTGGCGGACCTGGCGAAGCGGATTGGCTGCGTTACGCTGAATCAGTTCATCCAGCGTGGTCACGCCGGCGGCTTGGTCGAGGTCGGACCAGAATTGCGGTAGGCCCGCGGCGCTTCGTCCGAGAATGGGTATCCACGACGCTCTGGGATCTGTCGGCGAGAGCAGCGGCGGGGCGGTCGTTTCCCCCGGCGCCGGCGAATCATTGACTTCGGCGAGTTGGTCTGCGGGGAAGTGGAGGCTGGCGACCAGCAGTTCGACGAACGCCGCCAGCGGAGCGGCCGCATCGGGTTTCTCCGCAAGCATCGCCGCGGCGCGCTGGAGTACGGGATGATCGAGCGGAACTCCCTCGGCGCCGCTTTGTCCCGTGAGCAGCCAGTTGAGGTCCACTTTCGCGATTTGGGCGATGCGGATCAGGACATCCGCCGGGGGCATGCGGGTTGACTCGTAGTAGTCGTACGTGCTCGGCGAGAGGTCTAACAGTTTGGCGAAGCGAGACTTACCGCGAGGGCCGGCGACCTCCAGTCGCACCTGCGCGATCCGCGAAGAAATCTCTTTCTGCGAAGTTTTCGGTACATTTGTTCGCATTTGCGTGAATATCCCTTGATTTACTCACCCCCCGCGAATATAATATCGTAAATCGACGGTAGTCGTATTGTATTGGCGCACCTAATTAGAACAAGGGGAAAATTGCAAATGCCCGCCAAAAACACCACAAAGTCTCACCACGAAGCCTGTCTCGAAACTCTCAAAGGATTACAGACGCTCGTCGAAATGCAGCAGATGTTGATCCTTCAGGCCATCGGTCAACTTGGTCTACCCGCCGGGGCGCTGCAGAAACCCAAGTCTCGATCGGCTAG
>CAZSLS010000400.1:0-2921 GCA_964607575.1 uncultured Planctomycetaceae bacterium
AGCAGCTACAAATGCGTCCAAACAGTGCCTGCACAATGCCCTGCGGGACACTAATCGTTGTTTAGTCAATCGATGTCGACAATCCCGGCGGGTCGAAGGCGTTGTTGATGGTTCACAACTCGCGATAGACAGTGATCACGCCCCATGCAAACAGGCAAACCCGCACTCTTCTCGACATGCTGCGGTCTGTACTATGAAAATGCACGAACATCCCCCGGCGAGACAAGAAGCTCATACCTAACTTCTCTCATGTATTTATAGCTGATTTTAGGCCAAAATTAAGCAACTGCCAATACGCCCAAGCAGTGCTTACACCATGGCCCGACGGGACACCGATCATCGTTTGGGCCAATCGTTCCAGATTAGACCTATCGGTATCGGCATCTACAACAAAGGGGGATTCGGCACGCAAAGTCCCGTTTATCAGCCCGCGAGGACGGACCTTGTCGAATAGCCAGCAGACGAATCTGCCGTAACGACTTAACTAGAGAGAAGTTGAAAACGCTACGCGCTATGCTCAATATCGTTTGAATTGCTATTGCTGGAATCCGGCAGTACCCACTAAACAAACCAACTCGCCACATCGCAACGTGCATTTGGGTGTCACAATGATCTTATCCTTGCCAACTGCGTGGCAGGGCACAAAGAATCACAGACTCAAAATGGCAGGAGACAGGTCACTTCCCGAAGGCAAACAGCCCCAGCGATACTACCGCTCCGTTCGGGTTGTAGTAGAACGCGCTGAACGTGCTTGAATCTATGCTCGTAAGCACCAGGCCGTAGAAGTTCCCTTGATTGGAGGCCGATACTTCACGCTTCGACGCCGGCGCGCGGTCCCCGTTGTAGACCGTTTCAAATCGCGTGTGGAGATGGCAAAGCGCGCCGAAACCGGCGCGTTGAAGTTCGCGTTCGGGGATATGGTCACGGTCGCCGCGACTTGAGTCTACGGCCTGGGGATACAGCTTGGCCGAGGCCTTGCCGCCCTCGTAGAAAATCAACCCGCTGCGTGGGCTGCTGAGTCCGGCCCGCAGGCGATCGGCCAGAATCCTCAGTGCAAGCGTCACTCTCCGCTGCCGAAGCATTTCGTCAAGGAGCACGATATTCCACAGGTCAGGCATCGTCATGCGGGCGGCCTGTTTGCTGAACGGGCCCCCGCCCCCGGCAACGTGCCTGCGGCGTCCCAGTTTGGTTACGATCTTTTTGACCAGTTCGTCCCGCCCGGTCTTGTTGCGAAGCGGATCGGGCGCCAGGCGGCTGAGCAAATGGAAGTCGCGAATGTTGAACTTGTACTTGTGCTCTGCCTTCCACTGCGCCGCCAGGCGGGCCGGGGCCTCGAGAGAATCCTTGACCCCCGCATGGATGATAACACAGGCCAGCAATTCCTCGCCGTTGGCGGGTATATACCCGAACTTTTCGGCGAAGGCCTGCATTGACCGAACGAAAACGATCTTGGCGGACATCAGCTTGATGCGGTTAAGCAGATCGATCTCTGCTCTCCGCGCCGCAAGCACCGACAATGCCGAGCCCCGCGCGGCGAACTTCTTCGCGTTAAGCGAATCCAGAAGCACATCCTGCCATTTACCCGGCCCGAGTTTCGCCACAGCCTGGCGGAACAGTTGTTCGTCGGGCCCGTTCGGCGCCTCGGAATCCCAGAGCTTGGTAATGTCCGGAAGCACCTCAGGCTTGGGGTTTTCGATAAGCCACTGGAGTGTAGCCGTACGTCTCGGGCCCGCAGGGGCCTGGGAAAGCTGACTGAGAGGCAGCCTCCCACCACCGCCATTTGCGACAGGCGCCGGAACGCTGCGATTAGTAACCGCCGCAATACGCTCCTTCAATGCCAACGCTTCACGATCGGATGGTTTGTACACCAGCGCAGCGGCCACCGCCTTCTGGGCCTGGCGCAGTTCGCTCTTCTGGGTGTCGCTGAGTTCCCCGGGATCAGAAGGCATCCTCGCAAAGGTCACCTTGGCCTGCGACATCAGTCGGGCAAAGGCCTGCTCCTTCTCCAGGTCTTTTTTGATGACCTTGGCCTTGGGGTTTCCGGGATACTTCTCGATAAAGGCATCCAGTGCAATGGACCCCTTGGCATCGCCACTGGCCTGGAGCTTGCTGACTTTGGCGAAGTCCACCGATTCTTGAAACGCGGCGATACGCTCTTTCAACGCCAACACTTCAGGGTCAGATGGCATGTATACCAACGCCGCAACCACCGCATCCTGGGCTTGGCGCAGTTCGCCATTCTGCGATGTCGTGACTCGGGCGGCGTCAGAAGGCATGCTGGTGAGGATTTTTTGCGCCTTGGAAAGCAGTGCCGCCACCTTGGCGTCTATCCTACTCTCCGCAACCCGTTCGGCTGCAGGCAGCAGACCCGTGGCTTTCTCATACACGGAAACCGCCGTGGCGAACTGTCCGGCCTTGTAGGCGGCTTCGGCATCCTGGACCTCTGCCGTGATCACCCGCCATTGCTCGGCTGCATACTGCTGGATCTTGGTCGAATTACAGCCGACAAGAGCACGCTCGTACTTCCCCCGTGCCGTACGGACGCTGCTGACGCCGCGGGAGTATTCGGTGGCCTTGACGTACTGCCCGACAGATGTCGCCCAGAGCTTCTTCGCTTGCGAGTAATTCTTCTCCTCGAAAGCCTGTGATGCAGCATTAAGGGTCGCCAACGCCTGACGCCACAACTCGCCGGCGTCGGACTTCGCCCCTGCTGACGAGGCTTTGGCCTTGGCGCTCTCGGCCGACTGTCTGGCAGCAATTGCGGCATCCCGTAATTTTCCGATGGATGTGGCTGCTTGTTCGGCCTTGCCGTACTCGGCGGCCGCGGCGGTCCACGTGTCCTTCGCACTGGTGAACTTACCCTGGCTGGTAACCGTTCAGGCCCATTCGGACCTGTGATGCTTATCTGGCGGGGCAGCGCA
>CAZSLS010000401.1:0-2916 GCA_964607575.1 uncultured Planctomycetaceae bacterium
GCGGGCACATCATCAACGTCTCCAGCGCGTGCGCCCGTCACTCCTGGCCGTGCTGGTCGGTCTATACCGCCGCCAAGGCGGGCATGGTCGGTTACACCAGGTGCCTTCACCTGGAGATGGCTGAATGGGGCGGAAAGGCTACCTGCTTCATCCCCGGCGCGGCGAAGACAGGCTTCTGCGGCGCAGCGGGAATTGACGACAGTTGGCTCGAGGGGTATCCCGGAGCAGCGGAGTTCGCCGCCACGTTAGTCCACTGCGTCGACGTACCGGACAACACGGTCATCGAGGAAGTCAGCGTCTGGGGCACGCGTCAGATCAAGGACATGCTCAATCCATTCTGATCGCCGCGCCGCCGTGCAGTTTAGCGGCAGGGCTTGCCCCGCGCCCGTCGTTTCGACCCGCGTTTCGCGCCGCTGCGAACACCGAGCGCCACCAGACGGCGAGCGTCGAGCGATGCTCGACCGCTAAACGGTGCGCGCCGTTATATCAGCGAAACCACAAACGACCACTTCTGCGGCGGTTTGCCTTCCTTGACGGGGTTCTGTTCAACGTAGCGGATAGCGCGACCGATCGCCTCGTCGCTATCCAGAAACACGTTCCATCCCCGGCGCACCCACGGTGACGGCGGGGCGGCGAGATGTCCGAACGGATGGAGCCCGTCCCGCTTGAGTTGCTTGGTCGCTGCGCCCTTGAGTTGCCCCACGACCTTCTCGATTTTATGGTCGCAACGAGCGATCACGGCATGGACGTGATCGGGCAGTATGGCGCAAGCGCCGAAACGATACCCCGATCGAGCTATCGCATTGCAGAATCCCTCCGCCACCGATAGTGCCTGCCGTCCGGTGAAGATCACCGGCGGATGACGAAGCGATTGCTTCGCCGCCCGTCGCTTGCGGTGGTCGTGTTCATTTCGGGCGAGAGAACGTCGCTTGTGGGTTTTGGTCGCGAACCCATAGCGAAAGACCTCCCAATTGCGGACATAGTCAGACCACGAACCGCGAGGATCGTTGGGCAACCAGAACCCGTACGTGCTGAAGATGACATGATACGCCCGAACCATGAGTGTGAAGTATATGCACAGAGCGTTCCGATGTCACGCCCTTGACCGGGACCGAACCGAACCCCGTCATAGTCACAAATCCACATCGCGCAGGATTTCCTCTGCAACCTCATCATCGTCAATCAGCACGATCAGTCCTGTTTAGCGGCGGGGCATCGCCCCGCGCTCGTCGTTTCGCGATGCAACATTCGTCGTTTCGCGCTGCAGCGTTCGTCGTTTCGCGCTGCGCCGAACACCATACGCCGCCGGACGGCGAGCGTCGAGCGATGCTCGACCGCTAAACTGTGCGTGGCGACGGCGAAAACGTTGAAACCGTTGTCGTAGTCGTAACCATTTCTACATCCACGTTCATCCGTGTTCATCCGTGGCAAAAAACGCGCCACCGTGTCTAAAGCTCTGTGATAAAAATATTGCGGAAGCGGTGCTTACCGCCGCCGGGCACTTCGGCCTGCAGTGATATGAAACCCTTATCGAGGAACTTCAGTCCGGTTGCTTTCCAGGCGATCTTACCGTTGATCTCGAGCTGGATATTCGGACCCTTGACCGTAAGCTTGAACTTGTTCCATCCTGCCGGCTCGATCAGCCCGGTGCTTGTGGCGCCCTTGATCCCGCCGACATTTCCTTCCATGCCTTTGCGAAGGTTGGCCTGGTAGCGCCCGGGCCAGGGACGGTTCTTGGGCACTTCGGTGTAACGGAAATACACGCCGCTGTCCCAGAATTCCTCATCGAGCTTCTTCCAGTCGAATTCGAGAATGAAGTCCTTGTATTTATTCTTCGATTGAACCAGGCCGTTGCCCGCAGTGATCAGGATATCGCCGTCGCTGACTTCAGCTTTGCATTTGAGGACATCCCAGCCCTTGAGAGTTTTCCCGTCGAAAAGTGAAATACGCTTTGCACCCGCCCCGCCCCTCTTCTTGCCAATGTAAGCTTCAACCGTCGCATCGCCGGTGATCCAACCGAGGGCCTTAAGGAAGTTGTGGGATTCGGTCATTGTCGCGAGGAACCACTTGTTGCCGTCCCTGCCGTAATTAAAGAAACCGTGGCCGGGTCCTTCATAGATCGTAAGCTCAGACTTGATTTTCAGCGCCTTCATCTTCGCCTGGAATTCCTTCATCGCCGACTGCTTCACCAGCTTTTCCTTCGAGCCGAAGAAGACGATCGCCGGCGGCGTGTTCTTGTCGATGTTGTGCAGCGGCGAGAACTCTTTCCAGTAATCCTTGACGCGATCGTTCCCGTATCCGTTCTTGCTGTTGTCGTACACCGGATTGAACAGGACCATGGCGTTGGGACGCGAGCTGACGGACATATCCTCGTCCTTATGCTCGAAACCTTTGACCGTACCGGTCGCCGCGGCTACATGACCGCCCGCCGAACCGCCGCCCGCAGCGATACGGTTCGGATCGACACCAAGTTCCTTTGCGTGTTTGCGCACGTAACGGATTGCGGCTTTTCCGTCTTTGACGCATTCGGACGGCTTGACGCCGCCGTTCTTCTTTGTCCGGTATTCGGCGGATATCGCCAGGACGCCGTGCTGGGCAAGATATTTGCTCTGGTGATAGAATTGACTCGGCGACCCGCCGCTCCAACCGCCGCCGAAGAAGAAGATTATCGCGGCCATGGGCTTCTTCGGCTTCGCCGCCGGATCGAATACGTGGAATTGAAGCTCCATACCGCCGACTTTCTTGTAAGTGATCTTCCGCGACGGTTTGGCGCCGGCGTCCCATTTGGCGGAAAACGCATTGCTCGAAAGAAAGAAACCGACCGTTAGAACGAGTAATATATGTTTAGTTTTCATAGACGAAATATAGCTTCAAATCTGCGGAGTAGCAAGCGACGGTTTACCCGCCCACCGTGCC
>CAZSLS010000402.1:0-2913 GCA_964607575.1 uncultured Planctomycetaceae bacterium
TGAGATCGTGGATATTTCGCCCGTCGATATTGCGGGCCTCGATGTTCGACCAGCCCAACTCGAGCGTGGCTCGGATCTGGTCGTCAATTCCGGTGGCGGCTTCGTCGGCGAATCCTGTTAGATACATTTCATCAACCCTCAAAAAGTTCCATCGACGTCCATGACCTTGGACGCCGAAGTGTCCTTGACGTACGTGGAGGTATCTATTCGCTCCTGGAGCATTTTGTGATAAAGTTCGGCGTCGATCGGCAGGTTCACCCACCCGTCGGTCCATGCCGACAGGAGCATTGCGTTGCTCAGTTCCAGGCTGTTGATCCCTTCGCGCCCGTCGGCGATCAGCAGCGAGGGGTCGTCGGCCAGTATAGCCTTGATCCAGGCGGCGGTCACCTGCGAGTGCTCGCCGCCAGTCTCGCCGGAGGGGATATCGCACTCCCATACTTCCGGTGCGCCGAATCCGCCAGTGAATTCGGCGTTGAACTGCCTCTCCGGTACGCGATTCCGCCAGAACGTGAGTTTGTCGGCCTCCATGACGATCTTGCCGCGGTCGCCGGCGATCTCGAATCGGTTCGTCCCGGGCGCCTCGCCGGTGGAGGCTACGAACGTTCCGGTAGCACCGTTTTCGTATTCGGCGTAGGCCGTCACGTCGTCCTCGACCTCGATGTCGTGATACTTACCGAACGAGCAGAACGCCCTGAGGCGTTTGGGCATACCGCAGAACCACTGCCACATGTCCAACTGGTGCGGGCACTGGTTCAGGAGCACCCCTCCGCCCTCGCCGGCCCAACTCGCCCGCCAACCGCCCGCGTCATAATAGCTCTGCGGGCGATACCAACTCGTGATTATCCAACTGCTGCGCTTAATCTCGCCCAGTTCGCCGGAGTCCACCAGGTCCTTGAGTTTCTTGTGAATGCCCACCGTTCGCTGCTGGAACATCATCGAGAACATCTTGCCCGATTTTTCAGCGGCCGCGTTGAGCTGGTCCACCTGGGCGGTGTAGACGCCGGCGGGCTTCTCGCTGAGCACGTGCAGACCGCTGTCGAAGGCCTTGATTCCCAGCGGTGGATGGTGGTAGTGCGGTGTGGCGATGATTACCGCGTCAATGCATCCGGCGTGGAACATCGCATCGACGCTGTCGAAGGTCGCCACGTCCGGGCCGAACTTCTCGCCCGCTTTGGCCAGTGACTCGGCGTTCGCATCGCACAAAGCCGCCAACTCGGCGCCCTGGATTTCCCCTTTCGACAGGTACTTCCCATGGGCCAGGCCCATACCTCCGGTACCGATGATTCCGACGCGAACTTTATCCACTGATCTGCTCCTATTAGTTGTCAGCTGTTGGTATTAGCCACGGATGAACACGGATGAATCGGATATTGTCTTTTTGCTTTAAGACAAACCGCCTATCTGTGTTCATCCGTGGCAAAAAAGGCCTACAGTATCAATATATCCTGACGATATTGGCGCCGGGATAGTAGAAATTGACTATCTGCTGAGCTTTCCATCCGGCGAGGGCCTTGCCCTGGAGCCCGTATTGGCACATCCCGACTCCGTGTCCGAAACCGCGCCCGTTTCTGAACTCGATCGAAGCGCCGGCGTCAACGATCTGACAGTTCATCGAGTAAAGTTTCTTGCCCGCCACGCTGCGCCCGAAGATCAGCGCCAGGCGGATCTTCTCTGCACGAAGGCGTACTTTCTTACCGTTTACGCCCACCACGTCAACCCAAACAGGACGCCCGTGGGCCAACCGCTGGGTTACGCGTATCGTCGCCAATCCGCCCAGCGACCTGACGGACGGATGATAGCGACAGAGCAGCGAGTAGATTTCGGACTTTGCAACTCGCACCGGCGACCACCTGTACCTCGTGCTGGCGGTGCAGTGGAGGTCTTTCTGCCCGCCGCGGAGGGGAGCTATGGGCGGTGCGTCCCTCAGGACTATCGCCGCGTTCGTCCACCCGCCGCAACATGAAGAATACTGGGGCATGAACAGGCAATTCCTGCCATTTTGATTGACGGTGAGCGTCCATCCCGCCGTGGTGTCCACCGCCTGACGAGAGACCGGCGTCTCGGCGGATCGCCCACCATAGACCTGGGAAGCCACGGTGTCGTCCAGGTCGTAATTCCTTGACCGCTTGTTCTTTAACATGTGATGCAGGGCGAACGTTCTGGCGGCTACCGCCAGACTGCGATACGCCTCGATATGCCAACTGGGAAACAGCTCCCTCGACAGGACGCCGGCGAGGTAGTCTTCGAAATTCACGTAGTTGATCACGACAAAACCGTTTGGTCCCCTTGGCAGGAGATGGAGCTTACCGCGATAGCTTTTTGCTTTGAACCCCACGTATCGGTCGTCGCGATCGTCAATGGTTTCTACGACTACTCGAGCGGCGCGGAAGGATGAGTTTCCCACGAGCCATGCGCCCCCGCTGCGTCGGATCGATGAAACCGGAGAGGGCCCGGGTCGTCCGGGTACAGCGGTCCGCCCGTCGGCGAGGATACGAACGCCCCGCCCGGCCGACAGGTCCGCCGAGCCTACCGCTCCGGACGTCAGGAGTACGCGAATGATCGGTGCGCCATCGTCTCCCATGAGCAGAGGCAGCTTTCCGACAGCGGGGGTGGGCGTTTTGCATCCGCCGACGCAGAGGGCTGTCAGGCCAGCGGCCAGGAGTAGTGTACACTTACCGATCCGATTCGTCGATTGTGTCTTATTGGCCATAGGTTCCGCGCTGCATGCCGCGGCGGAGGCCCGGGCCACCGCGGTTATCGGGTAGTGGTTGTTTGCCCCGGCGGACCTAGTCGGAGTCGGTGAGCCTCAGACCGTACTGTCCCAGGGCCTGTCGTATGGTGTTGAGGCTGGTCTGCCCGAAGTTCCTGCAAGCCAGCAGTTCGGCTTCGGTTCTCTTTACCAGGTCCCCGAGG
>CAZSLS010000403.1:0-2904 GCA_964607575.1 uncultured Planctomycetaceae bacterium
TAATGCGCCTGCGATATCGCAGCGCCAAGGGGACGTCGGCCCGGAAAGCGTCGGGCACACCGCTGGTCGCCGCCCTGGTTGCCCTGGCCGATGCCAAGGCCTCCGGAGGCCAAGCCGCCGAGGCAGTCAAGCTGTATCGCGAGGCAATTCCCATCGCCACAATCCTCCGCAGCGGCAAGGCAGATATCGCCGCGAAACTCAAATCCGCCCAGGCCCGGGCGCTGCTCGAGAAGAAGTTGATGGTCCTGCGGGCGGCACTTACCGATGCGCCCGCCAACGCCAAGGCCCGGGCAAAACTGATATTCTTCTACCTGCACGAGTTGGACGATCCGGCGGGGGCACAGAAGCACCTGACTGAAGATACCGACGAAGTGCTCCGCACTTACATTCCGCTGGCAGCCAAACCCGCTGAGAAGATCGATCCGGCGGTCTGCCAGGAACTGGGCCAGTGGTACCATCAGCAGGCGCCCAAGGCGTCGATCGCCGGAAAACGCGTCGCGCTGACCCGCGCGATGAAATACTACGAGCGCTACCTCGCCAATACCAAAGATACGGGCATAAAGAAACTAAAGGGGAAGCTTGCGCTCCATAAGATCAAGAAAGAGCTGGGCAAGTTTCGCACCAGCGTCACGATTCACTGGACCATCGCCGACGACGCCGACGTGTATCTCAACGGTAAGCCCCTGCGCGAATACAATCCGAGTTTCCACTCCAGGAGGGACGAGGCCCGCAAGATATTCTCCGCCAAGGCCCAAATCGGGGTCGGGGACGTCTTCACGGTAGGCGGGCGGCGCGGCGGTTCGTACGGATTCCTGCTGGTGGCGCTGGACAAAAAAGGAAAAACCATCTGGCAGAGCGACACGAAAAACTGGCACGCCTATGTCCCCGTCGACGCGAAGAACTGGTACCTGCCTTCCATAGCCGCCAGATCTCCGAAAACAAAGATCACGGTGAATCCCCGTCCGTGGGGGGTGCAGAGCAGGATGCGAAGCAAGATGGGCATCAAGGCACAGTCGATCTGGCCTGGCCCGGGTACAAGGAGTACCTACCTGGTCTCCGTAGTCCGCTGATACTTTGGGGGCTTGTTTTATTCCGACCGCAAAATATAATCAGTCCATGAGTTCAGCGGAGGCACAATCCCACCGGCCCCGGAAGTGGTTGCCTCTCGCTGCTCGGGTGTTCCGATTGCTTTGGCGCCAGGGACAAACCACCGGCAAATTGCTGCAGTCCAGCTACGACCAGATCGCCGGGGGCTATGACAAGGTCTGGACCCACCACATGCGAGACCTGACCGACGCCCTGCTCGCCCGTTTGCTTGTCCGGCCCGGTGAATCGGCGGTCGACCTTACCTGCGGGACGGGTTATCTCAGCGGAAAACTGCTCCAGCGAGGGGCGGGAGATGTTATCGGTGTCGATGCCTCGGGCGGGATGGTGCGTACCGCACGGGCGAATTATCCTGACGCTGAGTTCGTCCACGCCGACGCATTGGACTATCTCCGCAGCCGGCCGGCAGGGTCGGCGGATGTTATCACCAGCGGATGGGGCTTGGGCTACTGCTCCCCGCGGGCCGTTCTCGGCGAGATCCGCCGCGTCCTGCGCCCCGGCGGGCGGGTGGCGATTATCGACAACAGTTTGTTTTCGCTTGCCGGTGTGCTCTGGGCATCGCTCCGCGCGTTCGCTGAACATCCCGGCGCCTTGCAGCACGTGATGAAGGTCAAGTTTCTCCCGCACAGTCTGGCGCTGGCGTCGCTGATGCGTATCGCCGCTCTGGGCGTGAGCGCACGCGGTGATGGGAGTCGGTCATACACCGCCCCGAACGGGCACGCCGCGCTGGACCGCTTGCGGGCAACCGGGGCCGCGGCGGGGTTCGAGTTCGCCGCCGACGCCGAACACACCGAGGTCGTCTTCGACCGCTTCGCCGAGATCATCGAGGCCGACTGCGCCCCCGGGGCGGTCCGGATCGTGCATCGCTATCTCTGGGCGTTGGGAGTCCGCTCGTGACCGCCTGGTTGAAATTGATCCGGCTGCAGTACTCCCTGCCCCTGGTGTGGCCTTTCGCGCTGACGGTTTGGTACGCAGCCGGCGGGGATCTCTCCGGTCGACACGCATCGCTGGCTTGGGCCTGCGGGGCGATGGTGAGCCTGCTTTGCGGAACATACTGTCTTAACGACGTGCTGGATGTGCGATTCGACGCGATCAACGCGCCGCACCGACCTATCTGCTCGGGACGGATTTCACGACGGCGGGGCGCTTGGGCGGCTGGAGGGTTCTTCATGGCGGCTTTGGGCTTGGCAGCCGCGGCGGGAGGCGGGTTCTTCGTGGCGATGTGCCTTCTGGCCGGGGCGCTGGTGGGATACGATTTCTCATCCAAACGCCTCGGACGGGCCAAACCGTTTATCGCCGCCGCCCTGGTGACGGCGATCTATCCACTGGCGTTCGTCCAGGCCGGTGGGATCGTCGGACCGCGAGCGGGCAGTCTGTTTTGCTTTGCGGCCTGGATGTTCCTGACGATATGCGGTTACGAATTGTTCAAGGACATCCGCGACCGCCGCGGCGACGCACAATCGCGGTCGGCGCCACCACTTCGTCCCAGACGATATTGGATTCTCGGAAATCTCACCATCGCCCTGGGGACGCTCGCTCTCCTGCCCGCCGGCGGATTGGGAATGAGCGTCGCGTACATACCGGCCGTGCTGGTGCTGGTGTTTCCGATCGGGGCGTGGGCCATGTTCACCCGACGATTGCGACACAAATTCATCGCGGTGTACGCAGAGTTTCTAGCGATGGGGATCATCACCACGCTCGACCCGCTGCTCTTCGGGCGCTAGCTGGAAAAAGGGGTCAGGACTCAATGGCCCTAAGTTAAGAGAAGAATAGGGACCTCCGCGAAAACCAGAAGGGGAT
>CAZSLS010000404.1:0-2888 GCA_964607575.1 uncultured Planctomycetaceae bacterium
AACGATGTCCATGACTCGCTGTGCAATCTACCTGGTCGTTCTTCTTTCGGCGGTCATGATGACCGCTGCCCGCGCATTGCCCGCCGAGTCGCCGCCGACTCGGCCTGAAACCCAACCGGCGAAACAGGCCCGGAGCGGGCAGAAAACGGGCGAAAAACCGGGCAAGCCGGACGAGAAGATGGCCAAACTGACAACGATGCTTCGTCAGTTGGAGAAGGAAATCAGCGCGGTGCGAGGGCTCGAATTCAAGTCGCCCGTCGTCGCCAAAATAATCCCCCGTCCCGACGGCGCGCGCAAGGGCATCAGGGGTAAATACGAGTTCAAGAACAAGACGCTCACCGTCTACGATGACGTCGGCGCCAACTACACACGCAGCGTGCTGATCCACGAAATGATTCACGCGCTGCAAGATCAGCACTTCAATTTCAGGCGCCTGCATAGGCGCAAGCTTCCCGACGACGCTTCGCTGGCGCTGTCGGCGCTGATCGAAGGCGACGCCACGTTGACAATGATCGAGCTTCTCAAGAAAACTCAACCTCACATCACGAAGATACTTGACGCGCCTCTGGTTGGAGGCAGGAGCCGCCGCCGGGCGTTCATCTATGGCGCGGGGGCTCGATACGTAGATGCCCTCAAGAAGCGCGGCGGGTGGAAGGGAGTCAATGAGAAGTTCAAGTCTCCCCCTTCGTCCACCGCGGAGATCCTGCACGTCGATAGGGTCAAACGGGTCAATCTGGGTGCGGGTGTGACCCGGGGCGAGCTGGGAATCCTCGATCAACTAGCCGGACACCCGAAGACCGCGCCGCTTGCGGTCAAAGCGGCCGCCGGTTGGCAAGGCGACAGGCTCGTCGAAAAAGGCCCTCTGAAGAAATGGACCGTCGCTTTCGCCACGGAGAAAGATGCCCGGGAGTTCCAGGCGGCCATCGCGGCCTGGTACGGTGCGAAGAATCCGAAGTTGAAGAGTTTTCAGGAAAAGGCCCGCTCAAATGCGTGGCGCGGAAGCAAGGGCAACGTGGTGGCCCTGCGCCGCCGCGGCAAACGCGTACTGGTATTGGAGGCGCCCGACGACGGGGCCTACAAGACGCTTGTCGATCAGATCGAGGGATCGCCCGTGCTTTTCGTCCGTGCGGTGAAGCAGCGGCGCAACATCACGTTCGGCCAACTGGTCGACGCGCTTTCCGCGGGGGACGTGGTCTGCGTCGGCGAATTACACACCAGCGAGATTCATCATCGGCTGCAATTGCAGGTGATCAAGGCCCTGTTCGCCCGCGACGAACGGCTGGGGGTGGGCATGGAGGTCTTTCAGGAGCCGTTTCAGGATGGCATCGACCGTTATATTCGCCACGAGATTGACGAAGGAGAGTTCCTGCGGCAAAGCGAGTATGCGAAGCGCTGGTCGGTTGATTGGTCCCTCTATCGCCCAATCGTCGAGTTCTGCCGAAGAAACGGCGTCCCGATCGCCGCGCTCAACGCGCCCAAAGAACTGACCGACCGGGTTTCCAAGGTTGGCTACGCGAAGCTCACCGAGGGCGAGAAGAAGAAACTGGGAAAGATCGATTTCCAGGTGAAAGCACATCGCGATTTCTGGCTGCCGCGGCTCGGTATGATACACGGGAAAAAAACGACGGCTCAGCAGCAGAAGGCGAAAGCCCAGCGGGCCTACCAGGTGATGACGGTCTGGGATGAACGCATGGCCGCCAACGCCGCGCGGTTCCAGCAGGACCGAGGCATCCGCCGCATGGTCGTCCTGGCCGGAAGCAGTCATTTCGATCACTACTTCGGAATTCCGGCCCGGATTGCCAAACGAACTGGTGGAAAGGTCATTACGGTGAGGATCGACAATCTGGCAATTCACGGTAAGTCGATCGCCGCCAAATTGGCCGACTACATCGTGGTGGTGAGATAGGCAAGTGTTTTTCTGCGGGTGCGGTGCCGTCGACACCTGACCAAATTACTGACTTTTGGACTTGCGTGACTGCCGTTAAGTCCTTGTTGCGACTATAAGTTGTCGAATCAATCATAATTAAGTAAGGATGTCCCCCGAACTTAAATCTGTTCTTGAAGTATTCGTTAATGATGGTGCGACAAGTGTTACAAGGGTCGATTATCCCGGAGACAAGGACTTGGGGGTGTCGGTATTTGCCGAGAACGGCAGTGTTACATTGAAATCTCTCGACGCGTGGAACATAAAATCGATATGGTAATTACTGTGAAAATAGGAATAGGGGACGCTGCCGATTATATCTCGCCGCCAGCCATGACTGGCGTCTTTGGCTTCAATATGCGCCGGATCACAAGAACACCCGCAAGAAGCGGACTGAAGCATAGGAACTCAATTGCAACTGTCCGCAGTCCCGGCAGGGTCAGCACGCGACGGCATGACCCCAGTCCGGAAAACAACGGTACGGGCAACGCCAGGGCCCACGACGAAAACGGCCAGAACATCGCCAGCCCGTGACCGTGAGCGTACAGCGTGTCCAGCAGCAGATGACTCAACCACGCCGCCGCACCGCCGACGAGCAGATACTTCGGAACACGTGGCCCCCCGCACATTGACACAACCCGCAGACCCAGCAGAGCGATCGCAATCAGACCGCCTGTGACGAATATGCTGTGGCTGATGTGGTACGCATAATGCCCCCATCCGGCGATTCGCAAATCAGGAATGTTCGCCAGCAGCACAATAACCGCCAGCCCAGCCGCAGTCCGCCGACGCGACAGACCAGACGGAAACACCGCCGCAGCGGCCGCAAGCCCAGTGATAGTATGTCCGACAGGTGTCATAGAACTATATACGTTCCTAACACTCGTTTGTTCTCTCAACCCTTCCAGTTGGATGTTCGCCTCTGCTTTCTTCTTACCAAAAGTCCACCAATAATCGATAATCA
>CAZSLS010000405.1:0-2878 GCA_964607575.1 uncultured Planctomycetaceae bacterium
GGCAATTTTCGAAATCGCCTCTGGCATGCCAGCTACGGCCTCGTCCGTGGGGATGATGTAAGCGTGGCCGCGATGCTCCATGACCCCCGGATTATCGTGGTACATGGCGGTCACCGCCGGAATACCCAGCCGCTGCGCCGCCCGGCTTACTTCGCCGCAGTTGAGGCCATAGCGCCCGGCATTGAACGCCGGACCAGCGACTACCACGTCTGGTTTCAGCCGAAGCAGTACTTCTTCTACCGCGGGTATTGCATCTTCTTGCTCCTCGATGAAGTAGTTGTCACCGCAGATGATTGTTCCGACGATTTCGGCGCCAGCCCCGAGCGAATCGAGTAGCAGGCGCCCTGGCCCGACGATGTCATCAGTAACGGTCATTCCGACGCCAGCTTGCTCCTCGCCACCGACCCCCCCGAAGAACTGGTTGAGGAAGTGAACTACGCGGATGGTTTCGTTTTCCGGGCTCATGAGGACCTTTCGGTGGATAGTCGGCGGCGCTACGTTGGGATGCTCCGCCCGCGACAAGGGTTTGTCAACAACGATTACGCGGTGTCGTAGCCGGGCACGGCAACACCTGTGGTGCGGTGAAGGATAAGATTGCGCGTCCCAGGCATGGCTTGCTCGGTCGTGTCCGCCTCTCTGACGGCGGGCTGCGCGGCCAGTCCCGAAAGATTTCACCGCCGTTCCAGAGTCACCGTGTTTGCGAGAGGAATAGGAAGTTGCCAGCAGAGGTTGTTCGATACGGAATCATCAGCACAGCGCAAATAGCGCTGAACGCACACATTCCCGCGGCCCGCGAGTCTGCTAACTCGGAGATCGTCGCTATTTCAAGCCGCTCGGAGGCGCCCGCGAGGGCGGCCGCTGAAGCGCACGACATACCCAGGTGGTACGGCACGTACGACGAGTTGCTCGCTGATTCTGAACTGGAGGCGGTAATCAATCCACTGCCCAACAGCATGCACTGCGAGTGGACGATCAAGGCCGCCGAAGCCGGCAAACACATCCTCTGCGAAAAGCCCATCGGGGTGACAATGGACGAGGTCCGGCGCATGATCGCCGCGGCCAAGGCCAACAACGTAGTTCTCATCGAGGCGTTCACTCCGCGATGGAACCCGCACATGCGGAAGGCCCGCAAGCTGATTGCTGACGGAGCGATTGGGACGGTGACCAATCTCGATGCGACTCTCACTTTCAACGTCGCCGAGCCGGAAGGCAACGTCCGGTTCAGCAAGGAACTGGTTGGTGGCAGCATGTGGGACGCCGGATGCTACGCCGTGTACGCTGTACGATTCGTGCTGAGCGCCGAGCCGGTACGCGCGTTCGGTTTTGCCTATGACTCTGGCAACTGGGGGGTCGATACCACGTTCTCCGGGATGCTTGAGTTTCCGGGAGGCGCCATCGCCAGGGTCGGAAGCAGCATGGAACAGCCCCGCCGAAACGATCTGACGATTGCGGGCAGCAAGGGGAAGATCTACATCCCGATGATGGGTGACGATAGCGGCCCAATAGTAGTGACCACTGCCGATGGAGAAATAGAGGAAGCCACGCCTGCACCAAACCGTTACCGTGCCCAGCTCGACGAGTTCTCAGAGTGCGTGCTTACAGGAAAGGCGCCCGAGTACCCGGCAGAAGATGGCCTGGCAAACACGGCCGCGCTGGTGGCGCTGTACGCATCCGCCGCGAGCGGCGCCGCCGTGGACGTGGAGCAGGTCTAAGGGGCCGAGATTTTGGCTACGCGCCCAGTTGGGTCAGCCGCCCGCGTTTGCGACGGCGGCGTCATAACGCTCGGCAGCGTTCCCGACGAGTACCTCCAGGTCCTCGGCGAGTGCGTATCCCTCTTCGATCAGTCCCTGTGCTGCGTCCCTGACTTTCGCGAGGTAGCTCGCCCTGTCGCCGTAGCGTTCGTCCAGAGAAGGCCGCGGGTCACCGGTTGATGAGCGTTGAGACTCGGTGGAGGCAAACCATCGAGTGAAGCCCTGCATGGGGATGATCTGTTCCGGTGCGCCGGTTTCGGGCGACCTCGGATTCCATCCAGTGTGTGTCCCAACGGGGACGGCGAGGTCGGGCATCCGGATTCCTCCGGTTTCGTTGCCATCCTCGTTAACAGCCGGAATCAGGATCGGATAGGCGGTGCCTTCGATGGATGGATATCGCCCGATTCCCTTGTTTGTGTCGGAGCCGAGGTCAACTGCTCTAATGATGAACAGCCGGGACCGATCGGGTGTGACCATGTCAGGCAATCGATCGAACGTCGCGAATGTCTCGTCTGGATTTGCGAGAGTACCGTCGGACAGCCTTGGGTGCCGATTTGGCGGAGGTTTAACGCCATCGCTGACCCACCGGTCGAGGTGTATCAGGGCGGCCCTCATCAACGGGGAATGGTCGAGCACGTTGTAGTTGTATCGCCCCCGGGCGCCTTCAGCGGCTCCGTCCCGGGAAAGCGGCAGGTTGCCGGCCCCGTGCTGCGTACCCGCGAAATGGTATATCCGCGTTTCGGCGGCGGGCTGGAGATCGGTCGCTCCCAGCGGATCGACGTGCATCAACGCGCAATCGCCGCGCCAGTATTCCGCCGAACTGTTGGTGTAGATCACCTTTGGCATGGCGCCCGTTGCACGTGATCGGTCCAGCAATCCGCCGGTTTCCTCGGTTACCGGGTCGGTCAAAGAGTCGTCCGCGAAGGGGAATCGGTGACCGAAGTTTGGATATGACTGGTTTGAAGGTTGAGCGAACCGGTGGTTGAACGCTCCTCGGCGCGCTCCTGCCACGTGGGGGAGCAGGCCGTCGTAGGCCATGCGCCCGTCTTCGTCTACGTTGAGGCCAAAGTGCAAGAACTCGCGAAGCATCCGGCCGGTCTGCGAGACGCCAAACCCATACACGCGAT
>CAZSLS010000406.1:0-2848 GCA_964607575.1 uncultured Planctomycetaceae bacterium
GAGAAAATTTGAAGGCTTGGTAAGATATTGTCTTTACTTCTCACTCTTCATAGGTCGTAGCGAAGTACTTCGCAGAGTAGTAAGCCGCTTCGCGAAGTAGTGTTGGGTGTTGATCCGTCCGCTTTTCCCCTTGTTATCCCCTTGTCAATGATCGACAATCATATCGAATTCAGGTCCTGGGTGCTGGGTTCCAGGTTAAAACCTAACACCAAGAACCTGACACCTGGCACCTGCCTCTCTGACAGTCGTGCGCTGGGGCGGTGAATGTCTAGAGAAAACAATGTACGCTTTAGAAGATAATGTTCGCGTGAAGTTGTTCTCCCGAGTTCAAGTCGGAGTTGCAACATTCCTTGGCGGGCCTTTGGCGGGCTGTATTCTCATGGCCCGCAACTACAGGAGTCTCGCCCGCCCGTATAAGGCCGGGCCCTGTGTCTTCATTGGGCTCATCTCAACGGTCGGGCTTATGGTCCTGGCGTTTCTCGTGCCTGAAAACTTCCCGAATCTCGTTCTGCCCCTACTGTCCATTGCGGCCATGCAACTGTGGTTTCAGGGGACGCAGGAAGCGGAGTATAAGAAGCACGTTGACACTGGCGGACCGAAAGCGTCTTCCGGACCGGTGATCTTCGTCGGCGTCTCGTGTCTTGTCGGGATTCTTCTTGTGATCTTTGCAGTCGTGTTAGTCGGTTCCGGAGGGGTCCTTTTCGACAACTACGGACAGCGGCTGGAGTTCAATGCAGGCGAGCTTTATTACACATCCGAAGTCACGGAAGAGGAAGCCAGATCGTTAGGCCGCTATCTCGTCAGCGCCGACTTCTTTGACAATACGCCCAGGTCGGCGCAGATCACCAGGTCGGGCGCCGTTTATGGGTTCCGCTTCATCGTTGCGACAGGGGACGTCCAGCGGGATATTCTCTTAGAAATAGCCGCCGCGCAATTGGCGAACGAACTATCGGCCAACGTTTTCAATAATGCCCCGGTGGAAATACACATTTGCGACGAATCCTTTCAGACGCTCAAGCGGATCCCGGGCTCCGCCCACGCTGGTATCTCCGTGGATCGGCGAGACTCGCCCCCCCAAGCCACCACAGAGCCCGCCCGAAAGTCCGCGCCCGTTCTTCCGGCGCCCGGGATATACGTTGTCCGTTCCGGCGACACTCTGTCGGATATCGCGCGAAAACACGACGTTACCGTTGAAGCATTGCAGTCTCTCAACGGGATTACTGATCCGGACAAGATCGGCGTGGGAATGCCCCTTCGGATACCAACGAGGCCCAATCGGGACTGAACGGCGACCTGGAGTTCAGTTTTCCATTACATCGCGACACTTTGGTGAATTACGGCGTGATTGTGCGTTATTGGGGTCAGCGTTTTGCGCCGGCCGCCGGTTTGGCGGGTGGCTTGGGTCTGGTTTTGGGTTTGGGTTTGGTTTTGGGTTTGCGTTTGGGCTCGGGTGGGAACAGGTCTTTCTGGGCGAGGATGGCGATGTAATGGTATGTACCGGTCATCAGTTCCACGCGAAGGGGAACCCATCCGGCCTGTTCGGCCTGGCCGATCAGGCGGCTCAGCAGCGTACCGTGCGTACCGTGGCCCATACCGTTTTCGATGTACTTCTCGATGATCACCACGCGCCCCGTCGGCTTGATGACCGTGCGCAGGTGCTTGAGGTAGTCCACGCGTTTGCCCTTGGGCAGGTGGTGATACGCCTGCGATAAAAAGGCCACGTCGCACGAATTGGGCCCCAGGCCCGTGGAGTCTTTCTTGCAGAGGTACGGCTTGATTTGCGGCGTGGAGGCGTACTTCTTCTTCAGCTTGTCGACCATCTTCTTACTGACCTCTGCCGCGTGAACGGTACCGCCAGCGCCCACAGACTTGGCCATCTTCTCGGTCCAGAAACCGTCCCCGGCGCCGATGTCCACCGCCACTTCGCCCGCCTGGAGGTTGATCTCCTTGAGAACGTAGGCGCTCTTGGTTCGATACGGATAGCTCCTGGCGCCGACTCGACGGTGCATCTTGGGATCGGATATCCGAGTGTTCTTGTCCGACTCGCCCAGAGCCCACTCGAGGCAGACGCCCCCCAGAACCACGAACATTACAACGACGACATAGCGATTAACTCTTGTCACAATGCAACTCCTCGTACGGGGTGTTTTCATGCCGCCCGCGCCGCGGCGAATAACGCTCGCCCGCAGCCGGCCCGGCGTGTGCGACGATTCTATCACCACTAGCGATTCGCCGCCAAGTGGATAATTGGGGCAATTCGGGTCCCGTCTTCGCCTGCGAATCAAATTTCCTGTCAGTAACGCCCGCCCCCATGCCAGCCCAAGATGTTTGCTTGCAATGTTGGCGGGGGCGTCTTATAAATGCGGGTGGAGATTTGAAGAACTCCGCGACAGTGTTTTGACATGCAGAAAGGAGCTATCGATGTCAAAGAAAACAGCAATTCATCGTCGGCAGTTTTTGCGGCGCAGCCTGGCGGCGGCGGGCGCGGCGGTGGCGATACCGCACTTCGTGGCCTCGAGCGTCCTGGGCAAAGGCGGCGTGGTGGCGCCGAGCGATCGGATCATACTGGGCGCCATGGGCGTCGGTAACCGGGGCTCGTATGACTTGGGGTGCATTCTGCGCGAACCGGACGTGGAGGTCGTGGCGATCGCCGACGTCCAGGCCGCGCGTCGCAGACGCGCCAAGGGCATGGTCGACGGTAGATACAAGAATAAGAAATGCGTCACGTATCGTGATTTTCGCGAGATGTTCGCGCGGAAGGATATCGACGCGTTGCTGATCGCCACGGGTCCTAACTGGCACGTGACGGCGTCGATCATGGCCGCCAAGGCGGGCAAGGACGTCTATT
>CAZSLS010000407.1:0-2798 GCA_964607575.1 uncultured Planctomycetaceae bacterium
TGCTATTCAGGCTACCCTAACAAAGCAAGAACAAAGTTACAATTATTCCCGTCAGCGGCAGTTGTTTCTAAAACTGTTTTCTACTTCTTCTTTGTTTTCTTCTTTTTGGGCGCCTTCTTCCTGGTTTCCGGATGCTTGAATTCAGGCTTGCTCGCCGCCGGTTTGCCCGCCGCGAGCCAGGCGGACATTGCCTGGAGGTATTTGACCCGAATGAGGCATTGGGCTCTGGCGTCCTTGTTCTGCACTACCGCCTGGATCTCGTCGTCGGAGGATGCTTCGAGCCACTTGATCTCTTCGGTCGCCGCGGCGCGAACGGCTGCGGCTGAACTTGGCTTGAGTTTATCCATGATTCGCACGGCCGTCTTGCGCGCATCCATCCATCCGCCGTACGTGTTGAAAGGCACCCGGATTATGCTTCGGCAGACCGCCTGCACCGTACCGGGAGATTTCTCCAGCTTGTCGTCAAGGTGATATTCGATGAGTTTCAGCCCGTTCTGGTAGGGCGAATTCGTGAAGAATCCGCGAATTGTATGGGCCTTGACGTTCAGGTACCGCACGACGACGGGTATGGCGTGGCGGGACTCGTCTTTATGCTGCCAAAGGTATATCGACGCCAGCGCCAGCGAGTGGGGCGATACGTCGTCCGGTCTCCTGAGCACTTCGGTTCCAACGCGGACTCGCGTCCCGGCGTCCTTGATCCAGTGACGGACCAGGCTTGCGGTCTTGCTGCGCACGCTCGGGTCCAAATCCGCGGCCTGGGCGATCAGTATCTTGTGGACGAACTCGTTCTCCACGCGGATATTCTGGAAGAATGAGCCAATGCCTGCCTGCACCTCGGGGTGTGGATCGTCCCTCATCGAGCCGACCAGATCCATGACCTTCTTCAGTTCGGGCGTTATTTCGGGCGGTGTCTTGGGGCCCTTTCCCTTCGGGGCATCGGCGGGTTTGTACATCGCACAAAGCACCCTGACAGCGCCGCCCCGTATCCACGGGTTGGTGTCCTTCAGCAGCTTCCTGATCAGCGGGAGGTTTTTCTCGCCGCCTTCGGCCAGTGCGCCCACCGCGCCGCCGACGACTCCGCCGCTGAAATGGGCCAGATAGCGGGCGATCTCTTCGGGCTTTCGGCCCTTGAACGACATGCGATTGACGCCGCTGATATATCCGGGGCTGTGGGCGAATCCGCCGCCGACTCCGCCCCGAGCGGTCTGGCTCGCCGCCATCGCTGTCAGCAGCAATACCGCAAGATACCGTTTTGGTTTTATTACTGTCATGATTATTTCCTGACCGATGTTTGTTTCGGGGCTCCGAGGATTCGAATGCGGTGTTCGGGCATGTAGAGGAACATCGCCATCGCCGCCGTCACTCCGCCGGGATAGGGGAATCGCGTTCCGCGCAGGAACACCATTCCGCCTTCGGGGGTGCGACACAACTCGTAGTACCAGAGCATGTGCTTCATGAACATGTTGAACTCAGGCTTCGGCGCGTAATCGGCGCCGACGCTGCCCCACATCGGGCTGAATATCCCTTCGGCGTGCCCGCGCTCGCGCCCCATCCACATGTAGCACAACGGGCGTGCCCAGCGACGGGCCATCTCTTTCTCGCCCAGCAGACCGAAGGCCACAGCCGCCATACCGTGCATACCGTTGTCCATCCGTCCTGACCGCCCGCCGGGGGTGCCCAGCCCGTATCCGAAATTCGTACCGCAGTACTTCCCGAAATAGCGGATGGATTTGGCGAACTTCTTCGCGTCGCCCTCCAGACCGCATTCGCGCGAGAGAATCAGGGCGATGAAGCAGGCGAGTCCGGCGTTGTTGATCTCACCGTATCCGGGCGGGGCGCCGTGCGACCATCCGCCGCTGGGGAACTGGATCTTCTCCAGCACGCGACCCAGATAGCGCATTCGTGGGAGCACGGTGCGATCTTTGGTCAGCAGGTAGTATTCCGCCACGTTGAGCAACTCGTATCCCGCCAGCCACGATCTGCCCCCCGTGACGATCTGCGGATACTCCGACGCCGGTTTGGTCGTCGCGCGTATCCATTCGGTGACTTTCGCCATTGCGGTCTTGTCGCCGCTGGCCATCAGGAACAGCGGCGTCCAGAACCCGCCTTTTCTGTGCATGTTCGTCAGGTTCCTGGCGTCAGGTCCCTTTTCCATAACCAGCTTCAGCGCCGCGGCGCGGATATGTTTGGTCTTTTCGCACTTGTAAGGCCACGTCTCGCTGTAGGGGGTCTTGTTGCCCAGGTCCAGCTTGACGTTTACGCCCTTGCCCTCGCGCACCACGTGGAGGGTGAGTATCCCGTCGAGTTTCGCCGATTGACTGTCGACCAGCGCGTAGCCCATCTCCGGGCGGGGATCTTCGGGATCTGCGATCAGTCGGCCGTTGGCGCCGATGATGATATCGTTGGGTTTCAGCTTACCGGCAGCGGGTGTATCGGCCTGGACGTCGACGATCAGGAAATCCTTCCGCCCGAAGTAGTCGTCCGCCATACGCCCCCCGGTGATCCCCAGCGGCACGGAGGCGGGTTTGCCCTTCCTGTCTTTACGCAGCTTGCCGATGCGGCGTTTGAGTTCGTCGGTCAATTTCTTGAGTCGCTCGAGGTCGAACTTCACGGTCGCATTGGCGTTGGTCTGCGGTTTGGGGATCGGTCGGGTGCGCAACTGCTGACGGGCCATCTCTTCGGGATCGGGCAATTTGCCCAGGACGCTCGACTGCCCGGCGAACAGATCCTTCTTCACATCGCGCACCTGCTTGAGCGCATCTTCGATAAGCTCCGCATCTCCCGCCGCAGCGGACCCG
>CAZSLS010000408.1:0-2775 GCA_964607575.1 uncultured Planctomycetaceae bacterium
GGCTGGTCGAACATCGAGGCCCGCAATATCGACGGGCGAAATATCCACGATCTCACCGACGCCGAGTTCGACGTGGTGGCCGGTAAGCTCGCCGACGCCGGGGTCTCGGTAAACTGCTTCGGGTCAGCCGTCGCCAACTGGGGAAAGCAGATCACCGATCCCAATGATGCGACCCTCGCCGAGATCGCCCGCGCGATACCCAGAATGCAACGCCTGGGCACAAAGCTTATCCGCATAATGAGTTACGCCGTCATCGAAGACCGCGCGCCCGAAGACCAACTGGCCGAAGAACGCTTCAAAAGCCTCCGCGAGATCCAGGCGATGTTCGCCGACGCCGGAATTACTCCCGTACACGAAAACTGCATGAACTACGGCGGTATGGGCTGGCCGTACACGTTGAAGCTCATCGAAAACGTACCCGGTCTGAAGCTCGTGTTCGATACGGGCAACCCGGTTTACCTCGACGATCGCACCAGGGACAAACCGTACCCCAGGCAGTCATCGTGGGAGTTCTATTCGAACGTCAGGGAGCACATAGCCTACATCCACATCAAGGATGGTATCTGGGACCCCGAGGCCCGGGACACCACCTACACCTACCCCGGCGAGGGCGACGGCGACGTGAAACGGGTACTCAAGGACCTGCTGGACGGTGGTTACGACGGAGGGATTTCGATCGAGCCGCACCTGGCGGTAGTCTTCCACGACGATTCAGTCGGTTCATCGGATGAGGCCCGCTACTCCAGTTACGTCCAATACGGGCGAAAGCTGATGACGCTGATCGAAGAAATCGGGTACTGATCACTAGTCGTCAGTCGTTGGTGACTATGAAGGCGATGATTACCAGTGGGGTGGTTCCCGCGTTCTTGATGCGGTGTGTCGCTCCGCCGCCGGTGACTATCACGTCGCCCCGCCCGACGCGCTCATCCTTGCCGTTATCGTTCACCACGCCGATCCCGTCTGTGATGATATAGAATTCAGTTTCCTTGTCGTGCGTATGGTCGCCGATCGAGGCGCCCGCGGGCAGTGTCATCTCTCCGACGAATCGGATATTGGGGCGGTCGTCGCACTCTACCATGTGGAGGACGGTAACGTCGCCCACGCCGTCTTTCATGAGCGACCGTACCTGGGTTCGCATATCTTTGGGTCTGAAAATCACGCCTTGCTCCTGTGTTAGTCGCCGGGGCCGGGTATTCGGCGCCCACGCGAGGGGGCATTATACAGAAAAGTGTAACGGCATGGCAACTGGCCCTTCGACTTCGCTCAAGACCTGCGGCGGCAAATAGCAGCACCCAGCCCCAACAACAGCAAAACTGCGGAGGACGGTTCGGGGATAACCAAGGCCGAGCCCTGATCTACCGCTCCGTCAAACGTATGTATCTCTAACCCAATGGTGTACTGCCCGTCTGGTTTCCATCCCAGCACACCGGACCAGTATTGGAAGGGAATGATAACAGTTTCCCCCGAACCGTCGTCGTATTCCCCGTCGCCGTCGTAATCCCACAGCCAGGACACTATATCGTCGGCGGCGAAGGAACCGCTCCCATCCAGTGTCAGGTCGGCGCCCGATGTCAGCGTGTAGAAACCGCCCGCATCGGCGTAGATGGTGTCGGGCGCAATCTTGGCCAGGCGGAAACCCATCTTCTCGTTCTCCCTCGCCGGGTCGCTGCCGTACCAGGGCAACGAGAGCATAAAGGACGCGACGCGGTTGTACGACCCGCCCCGCAAGCCCCGCAGCGTATCGACGAAAATCTCCTCGTTCCACTCCCAGACATTCCCGCCCTGGTCGAACGTCCCGTACGGACTGGGGGAATTCTCCCACTCGCCCACTTCCGTACGCCAGTACGGTCCGCCGATCCCATCGATCCCATAGTCGCCGTCATACGTCGCATACCCGCCCGGGTCGGTCCCGCCTTCTACGAAGGACGCGCCGGTAGTACTCAACTTCCCGCTGTCGGTCACATAGCCCGGCGAACTGTCGCTTTTTGTGGGGAAATGGTAGTAGTTGCCCGTAACGCCGTCATTCTTGTGGTAGGCAGCTTTGTACCATTCGTCCAGCGCAGGGAGGGCCCATTCCCAATCCGATTCGCGGGTGACCGCCAGGAGTTGCGCGTCGGTGGTCGCGCCGTTGAGGAAATAGGCTCCGTCCTCGGTGGTAGTCAGGTCCTGGGCGCCGGAGGGCTGGCCGTTGTGCATCCAGTTGGCGAACCGCGCCGCATCGCCCCACGAGACAAAGTTGACCGGGCGATTGGCCCGATCCTGCGCCACGCTGTAGCTGTACTTGCCCAAAGAATCGCTGCGCACGATCCCGCAGCCGGTTCCGGAGAGGTTAACCATGTCTCCATTGTACAGCCCATAGGTATCGGACTTGGCCACCTTGTTGAGAAACTCGACGTACTGACTGGTAGTCACCTCGTACTTGCCGATATTGTATTCGTAGTCCACCCCCCCGTATCCGCCGGAGAAGCCGTCGGCGATATTTCCGACATTGCTCACCGGAACGGTCGTTATATCCACCGCCATTGCGGCCGAATGCAAAGCTGCAAGAATTGAAACCACACATACAATCTGAATTAGTCTTTTCATTGCCCTGCCTCTTCTCAATCAGTACATATCGAAATCGCCATCGATGGGAACCTGGCCAAGTGCGGTCTGGAGGTAGCGCCAGTGATCGCCGGCGCCCATGCCTCATTTCAGATTCGACCCCTTCGTCCGGCTCAGGACGATGCGGTTCAGGTCGAATTCAGCCCGCCGCTCCACTACGGAACGGGCTAA
>CAZSLS010000409.1:0-2765 GCA_964607575.1 uncultured Planctomycetaceae bacterium
GCCTCTTCGACTGCCGGTGCCTCTTCGGCTGCCGGAGCCTCTTCGGCTGCCGGTGCCTCTTCGACTGGCGGTGCCTCTTCGACTGCCGGTGCCTCTTCGGCGACCGGAACCTCTTCGACCGCCGGAGCGTCGGCCGGTGTAGCATCTTCAACGACAGGTGCTGTATCCGGTGTCGCCGGCGGTTCGGCGCTGGCGGCGGCCTCTGCCGCTTCCGCTGTGCTGGCGGCGGCCTGACGATGACTGGCTCGCGCGGGCGTCTCGGCGTTGATCTCCTCGTCGGTGATCCTGTCGCGGCGGAGGATCATCATGCGGAGGATACCTTCGTTCAGTTCGGAGTCGCGGTGGAGTTCGGAGAGATTCGCGGGGTCCATCTTGAAGTACGTAAGGATGTAGAGACCTCGCTTCTGGCCTTTGATTTCGTAGGCCAATCTCCGCTCTTCCCACGGGTTCATCGAGAGGACTTCGGCGTCGGATCGCTCGAGGACTGTGTTGACCGGTTGGCTGGCTGCATGGAAGTCCGAGCCCGATTGGACCAGGAACATGCCTTCGTAAGTTTTGCTTTTGCTCATATTCAGGTTCCGTTCTCGCTATCTTGCCTGGTTGGGTCTTGTTGGTTTGTAACTCCGGAGTCTTCTCCAGCGTTTCGGTTGTACGTATCCATCGCGTGCAGCGGTCCGTTGAAGATCCAATCTTCGACGGCTTCGGCGCCACGTTCGACGGCCTGGCGTATCGTGTCGACTTCGTCGTCGGCGAAACGCTGCAGAACATAGTCTGATGATTCCATGAACTCCGGTGCGGCGCCGATACCGATCCTGAGGCGCCCGATGCCCTGGTCGCCCATCGACCTGATAATATCATTCAGGCCTCTGTGCCCGCCGGCAGATCCGCCGGCGCGGATCCGCAGCTTGCCCGGGGGAAGGTCCAGATCGTCAAGCACGATCAGGATATCGGCGATCTGCGCCTTGTAGAAGGCGGCGATCTCCCTGACGGCCCGTCCCGAGTCGTTCATGAACGTATGCGGTTGTAACAGCACCACGCGAGCGGTGCGTCCGTCGGGCGCGACCGGGCGTGCGTCATACACCAGTCCGCCGAATGCGGTTTTGGGACCGGTTGCCGACCAGCGTCTAACCGCCGCGTCGACAACGTCGAACCCTATGTTGTGTCGCGTCCGGGCATATCGGCTGCCCGGATTGCCCAGGCCGACAACCAGCCTGATCGAACTGTCGTCTTGATCGTGCATGGTAGCGGTTTTTTGGGCGGAATCTGCTGACCGGCGTGGGTCAACCATCGTTCTCGTCGGTTTCTTCGTCTTCGGGTTTGGCGCCGATGACTTCGGGCCCGGCGGCTTCTTCACCTTCTTCTGCTTCTTCGGCTTCGACTTCCTCGGCTATGGTTATTACGTTGCAGACCAGGGCCTCGGGGTCGCCAAGCAGTTCTGAGCCTTCGGGCAACTCGAGATCCGACAGGTGCAAAGCGTCGTCGATGTTCAAAGCATTGACCTGGACGCGGATTTCTTCGGGAATCTGGTCGACGCGGCACTGGATTTCCGTGGAGGGCATTGCCTGCTGGAGCGATCCGCCTTCGTCCACGCCGGCTGGTGTGCCAACCAGCGTGATCTTAACCGTTACGGTTACCAGTTCGTCGAGGCTGACGCGCGTCAGGTCGATGTGCAGGACCTTCTGCCCCCACACATCGTACTGAATGTCCTTGATCAGCGCGTTCTGGGACTTACCGTCCAATTGGATCTCCAGGAGCTGCTCGCCGTGCATGAGTGCGAGTTCCAGTTCGTGTTCCTGGAGTGTCACCGCGACCGTTCCTTCGCCGTGCCCGTATAGAACAGCGGGAAGCAGGCCTTCTCTCCGCAGGGCGCGTGCCTTGCGAGTTCCGCTTTCAGTGCGTTTGGTTGCTTTCAGTACTTCTGCCATCGTCGTTCTCCAAGACCGGCGGTGATTCGCCGATCAGCGGTCTATGTCCATGTGAAACAAGCTGCTGACTGATTCGTCGTTGTGGATACGGTGTATCGCCTCGCCCAGGAGCCTCGAAACCGACAGGATCTTGCCCTTGGCGAGGTCCTGAAGCTTCTCGTCGCTTACGGGGATTGTGTCGGTTACGACTACCTCGTCTATGGGCGCGTCGCGGAGTCGCTGGATGGCCGGTCCGCAAAGCACCGCGTGCGTCGTGCCCACGAGGATTCTCTCGGCCCCGGATTCCTTGCAGAGCTTAGCGGCTTGGCAGATCGTGCCCGCGGTGGAAATCATGTCGTCGATCATCAGTACGGTGCGACCGTCGACGTCGCCGATCACGTGTCCGACCTCGACTTCATGACCGCTGACGCGGCGCTTGTCGATGATCGCCAACTCTCCGTTCATGCGGTCGGCGTAGATGCGGGCACGCTTTACATTTCCGACGTCCGGGCTTACCAGGACGAGGTTCTCGATTTTCTCGTTGATGAAATAGTGGCTGAGAACGGGTTCGGCAAGCAGGTTATCGACCGGGATATCGAAGAATCCCTGAATCTGCGCCGCATGCAGATCCATCGTCAAGACGCGGTCGGCGCCGGCGGTGGCTATCAGGTTTGCCACCAGCTTGGCGGTTATCGGGGTGCGTCCCTCATCCTTGCGGTCCTGGCGTGCGTATCCGAAGTAGGGGATTACCGCGGTGATCCGCTCAGCCGACGCTCGCCGGGCGCAATCGATGAAAATCAGCAGTTCCATCATGCTCCGGTTGACCGGGCTGCAGGTCGATTGGATGATGAAGACGTCCTT
>CAZSLS010000410.1:0-2761 GCA_964607575.1 uncultured Planctomycetaceae bacterium
TCGTAGGGGCTGGCGGACATGTTGATTATCATCTCGGCGCCGTCGTCGGCGAGCATTGCGATCGGATCCCGGCCGTACAGTTCGCGCCCCAGGGCGTCGGCGTCCCAGAGATCCTCGCAAATGCTCAGTCCGATCCTTCGTCCGTCTACTTCAATACAGCCCGGACGATCGCCAGGCTCGAAGTATCGCGTCTCGTCGAACACGTCGTAAGTCGGAAGGAGCGTTTTGACATGGATGCTTTCGACCCGCCCTCCGGCGAGTACGGCTGCTGCGTTCTGCAACGGTCTGCCCGAAGTGTCAGGCGTCGGGCGGACGAACCCCACAATCGCCGTTATGCCCTCGCAGGATTCTGCAAGTTCGTTTACGGCGGCGACTGAGTCGGCGACAAATCCTTCTTTCTTCAACAGATCGCGCGGGGGGTATCCGACCACCGACAGCTCACCGAATACAACGATATCGGCGCGGGCGGTCTTGGCGCGGGCGATAAAATCGGCCATACGCGTAACATTTCCGCGTATGTCGCCGACAATCGGATTAAACTGGGCAAGAGCAACTTTCACGATACCCTTTTTTACTCTGTGAGGAGCCTGTTTTCACGCAAAAACGGTAGTTTTCGGGTCGATCCTGCATAAAAGCGGAATCCCGGCGAGAAGATCCCAAATAATCTCCTCCCTTATTTCACTGGCCTTGTCAGGTGTCCGATAAAGCTCAATACGGGGTCGAGCAGGAGAAAGTGGATATGGTTACAACAGTGAAAAAAGGCTTTGAACGCAGACGTCACTCGCGGGCTTCGGTCCATGTTGGCGTGCGATGCATACGCTTGGACCCGCATGAAGGGGGCGTCATCGACGAAGTTGACATGGTTGACCTTTCCCGCAGCGGCGTCGGAGCCGTCAGCGATAACTGGTATTATCCCGGGCAGAAGGTCGTGGTTTGCCTTCCGGCGGACACCGACCACGGAAAACGCCAAATGCAGGCGACCGTCCGTCGATGCCTGAGTCGCCAGGAACCCGGATATCGCATCGGTCTGGAATTCGATCACAATTCACTTAATAACTGGTCAAGTCTCAGCAGCACAGCCGTCGCGGCTGCCTAAATGACGGCCAGTCGCCATGTTTTGATTGCTTTCGGTTATTGATTCTGGGAATCTGTTCGTCATGCGCGATGTGGTTTCAGATCGCCTCCGGAAGGACATAGCATGACACTTACCGCGAAGTTCAAGACGGTCATTTTCACCCTCATTCTAATCCACGGAGCTTCGGCTGCCTGCACCGTCATCATCGTCGGTTCCCGAGCCAGCACTGACGGTTCCACCATTGCTTCACAGACGGCTGACGGTATGTTCGATTCCAACATCACCGTCGTTCCGGGGCGGGAATTCCCCGCTGGCGCCACGGCTGATGTCTTCTGGGGAATCACCGGGCAGAGCCCTAGACCGCCAAAGAAGATCGGTCGGATCCCGCAGGCTCGACAGACTCACGCGTACTTCCACGTCGGATACCCGTTCATGAACGAGCACCAGTTGGTGCTGGCTGAAAGCACGATCAGTCAGCATGCGGGAATGAAAACATCGCCCGGTAAGAACGCGATAATGACAATCGAGCAACTCCAGGTTTTCGCGCTGCAGCGGACCAAAACCGCACGCGAAGCGATAAAACTAATGGGCTCGCTGGCCGAAAAGTACGGATTCCTCGGTTCATACGAGCTTAACGGCGAGTCGCTGGCGGTTGCTGACGGTAAGGAATGCTGGCTGTTTGAGGTGTTCAGCGTTGGACGCGCATGGGACCCCAAAAGCGGAAAATCCGGCGCCGTATGGGCCGCACAACGAATACCCGATGATCACGTCTTCTGCATGGCCAACATAAGCAGGATCCGCGAGATCGACCTGACCAGGAGCGATTACTTCCTGGCCAGCGCCAATTACAAGCAGTTTGCGATCGACAGCGGGCGATACGATCCCAAGAGCGGACGGCCGTTCATTTGGCAGGAGGCTTACACTCCGCCCAAGGGCGGATGGTCGCTGAAGTCCGAGTTCATTCGCAATCGCCTGTACATGTTCTACAAGACTGTTGCTCCGTCGGGCGATTGGCCGGTGACAAAGAAAATCACCGACTACCCTTTCTCGATCAAGCCGGAAAAGAAAATGAACGTTCGCGACGTGATCGCACTGATGCGTTCCACGTTCAAAGGCACGCCCCTGGACACGGAGGCCCACCCGAACTGGAAGAAGAGCCGACTGGCGACTCCGTATCCGTCCGCCGAGCTGCAAAAGATATTCAAAGTGAAATTCAACCGCCCCATAGCCGTCCGCGACTGTTCTCACGGGTTCGTCGCCCAATCGCGCAAATGGTTGCCCGACGCCATCGGCGGGGCCGGGTGGTTCTACCTGGACAATCCGCACACGAGCTGCTTTGCGCCGATCTACGCAGGCGTCACCCGCTTTCCGGACTCCTGGAAAACTTACGACCGGCGCAAGTCAAATCGCAAGTCGGCGCGATGGGCGTTCGCCGAAATGGACAACATCGTCAATCGTCGCTACCAGGACATCATCCGAGACCTGAGGAAGGTTCGCACCCCGCTTGAAGCCGACTTCTTCGCCAAACAGTCAACCATTGAAGCCAAGGCGCTGGCGGCTTACAAGCGATCTCCCTCCGAAGCGGCGAGAATCCTGACTGACTACAGCAACACTTCCATGCAGCGGGCGGAGAGAGCCTACTGGGACCTCATCGACACGCTTATCGCAAAGTACGACGATAAATAG
>CAZSLS010000411.1:0-2755 GCA_964607575.1 uncultured Planctomycetaceae bacterium
CCTGCCCGACTGGAACCAGATCGGCGTCGTAGATTACGATATCGGCGGCCTGGAGGACCGGGTAGTCGAACAGGCCCATATTGGGGGGCAGCCCGCGGGCGACCTTGTCCTTGTAGCTGGTGGCTTTTTCCATCAGCGACACCGGGCAGTGGCAGTTGAGGATCCAGCACAGCTCGGTGACCTGCGGCACGTCGGACTGAACAAAGAACGTGGACTTTTCGGGGTCTATCCCCAGCGCGAGATACGCTCGCGCCACGTGCAGTGTGACATCTTCGAGGGCTTCTTTGTCGGTGGTGCTGGTCAGCGCGTGGTAGTTCGCGATGAAGTAGAAGCACTCGTGCCCTTCGGCCTGCAGCATGAGATACTGGCGGATGGCGCCGAAATAATTACCAATGTGCAGCCGCCCGGACGGTTGTATACCTGAAAGTATTCGCATAGTGCGGGCTATCGTATTATGTGGAGCCCATCGGGTCAAGTGGTCCGGCCGCGACGCGCGCACGAATCGCGCCGGCCCCTGAGTCAATATTCACTTGTAAACTCTTGCGTCTTGCCACACCAGTCCGCCTGGCGGCGGGATCTGGTAGAGTCGCATACGTGTTTCCGGTCCTAGCGACCGGCATTCACGGCGTGTGAGTAGTACTTCAGGTGTAGATTCGCAGGGTACTACCGTGGGGAAAAAAAGATCGCTCTCTTCTTCCGCACATATATCTTGGCGAATCTTGGCGAATGAGGCGCGATTCTGACCACCACCCACACGACTTTTTTTCTCTGGGAATAATTAGACCGCCGTAACCGCCGGCATATCCCCGTTGTCATTCCTTCGTGTCCCGTTTCCGCCACATACGGCCCCGGGCCTTTGCATCTCTATTACTATTATATCGTTTTTGAAACCTTTTGCAAGGAGAAAATGTTTCATTACTGATGCTTTTGGGTCTAATAACGTCCCTTTGTGACGTTACACCTATGGAAAGCATCAGTTACGGCCGGAAAAAAAGTTAAAAAAAAGTTACA
This sequence comes from uncultured Planctomycetaceae bacterium, assembly GCA_964607575.1. Lineage (GTDB taxonomy): Bacteria > Planctomycetota > Phycisphaerae > SM23-33 > SM23-33 > BS750m-G57. The sequence goes on from CAZSLS010000411.1 coordinate 1,012, forward strand.
TGCCGAGACGATTAATGGCGCGGTGTCGGCGGCCGCGGCAAGGGATCCAACTTCGCCCTGGCAACAGCCCTCCGGAATACACGGTCTTGGCCTAACGTTTCGTATCACCGGTCCGCCAGTCGGGGCCGATGGCGACGGCACAAGATTAACTAACCACGAAAGAGCGCATAGAACACAAATAGATGCATTCATTTATGCAAGCCAATTCCTTTCTTTGCGTTCTATGCGCTCTTTCGCGGTGAATCCACCGCTTCGAATTTGTGGCCGGTTTTGTCTTTGGCGAACTGGAGAAACTCCTTGACCCAGCGGACGAGATACGGCGCGTGCTCGGTTTTGGCACCTGGCGACTGGCAACGGGCAACTGGCTCAACGACAACGGCGAACGCCGAAAACCTAACGGCGCGTGTCGGACGATTTGGTGTTGATGTGCGGGTTGGTCTTGCCGTTTGGTCGTTGTCGTCGCCAGTTGCCAGTTGCCAATTGCCAGTCGTTATGATACTCATCCAGGATTCTGTCCAGCTTGTTCATATTTCACCGTATATTGAAACCCTTCGCCGGCGACCGTGGGCGTTACTCAGCCCGATTGAATCTGGTACATCGTTGGCATGCACAAGATGCACGAGGGCAAGGCGTCACCATGACGACCGTCGAATACTGCCTACTGAGCACGTTGGTATGGCTTGGCGGCTCCATCCAACGGGCTGCGCACCCGAAGCGCCCCGCGCGTGGTTTGCGCGACGACGTGTGTGTAGATCATCGTCGTCTCGATGTGGGCGTGGCCCAGTAGTGTCTGGATCGTGCGGATGTCGTAGCCATCCTCCAGCAGGTGCGTGGCGAAACTATGTCGAAAGGCGTGGCTTGTCACTGGCTTGGTTAGCCCCGCTCGTCGGGCTGCCCCCTTGATCGCCTTCTGGACTGTACTCTGATGGACGTGCCATCGCCCGCACTGACCGGTTACCGGATGGCGGCTGAACCCGGATGCTGCGAAGATGTACTGCCACCCCAGCAACCAGGCCGCCCCGGGCGATTTACGTGCAAACGCATATGGCAATTCCACCCAACCTTCTCCCGCTGCAAGGTCGCGTTCATGCAAGGCTCGGCGATCATGGATCACCTTGCCAAGCGGGTCGACGAGGCACTCAGGCAAGAGCGTCACTCGATCTTTTCCGCCCTTGCCCTGTCGCACGGTGATCTGCAATCGCTCCAGGTCCACATCTTTGACCCGAAGTGAACACGCCTCACCCAGCCGCAACCCGCCACCATACATTACCTGCACCATCAGTTGAATCGGCGGTCGGATCTGCTCAATTACCGCATGCACTTCCCGGCGAGACAACACCGTCGGGAGTCGCCGGGGCCTTTTAGCGCGAACCGCGTTGAAATCACCCGGTTCGGCGCCCAGCACATGCTTGTATAGAAACACAATTGCGTTGAGCGCCTGGTTCTGGGTCGCCGCGGCAACCCTGCGGTCCACAGCCAGATGGGTCAGAAACGATTCGATCTCTGCTGCCCCCATTTCTGATGGATGTCGCCAGCCGCCGGCGTTGCGATGGAAGCGCAGAAAGGCCATGATCCAGTGGCGGTATGTCTTCTCCGTTCGCAAAGCGTAGTGCTTGCGTCGCATCACTGCGGTAAACCTCTCCAGTAGTTTCATGGTGACAGACAGAATATCGCAAACCCTAACAAACAACAAACATTTTCTCTGATCTTTTTGCCGTGGGCAGATGGCGACTTTGCGTGGTAA
>CAZSLS010000412.1:0-2688 GCA_964607575.1 uncultured Planctomycetaceae bacterium
CGGCGAAACGTTTTACTCCTGCTCGACACGCAGGAGGTCACTGGTTCAAGTCCAGTACGGCTCAGACGTTGTTATTACATGACTTACAGAAACTGCTGATTCCTTCTTATTGTCTCCAAACCATGGGGGTAGACACTCTTCGTCGTCATGAGCGCCTTTTCCCACCACTGGGCACTATGACCATACGTCTTCACGCCATGAACATCAGATCCGCGTATCCTTAAGTCACTCTTGCACTGCCTAACTGATAACCTCCGGACCGCACTGATATGGCATAGCTAAAAAAATGGCGTAGGCATGTTGATTCCCCCATGTGGACAAAACGTTTGGCCCGCTCGAAACGTGAGCAGGTTGAAGACCGATAGAACGATCTTCAACCTGCCCAGAAAGGCCATTCCGGACGGGCTATAGCAGGATTGACCGAGGGACGAAGTGTCACCTGCATGCGGGGCTACCGTTGCGACTTTCTCTTCTTGCTCCTCAGTTTTCGAAGCGTGCGACCGTCAGGAACGGGAAGATTGCGTTTCTCATGCCAGATGCGAATCGCCTCAGTAACTCGATTACGGTTTGTCTCAAACTTCTTGGCGATATCGGTCAACGGCATCTTCTGATCAACGAGTTCCATTACACTGTCGGCAATACGCTCGGCCAGTCTCGGGCCACGATCGAGGCGCGCAACACACCGGCGGCCGTCCGGAACAGGCAAGCCCCGGGATTCGTGCCAGAACGCCACGGCCTTCGCAACGAGGTTTCGATTCCAGCCTATTCGCTTGGCGATCTCGGTGTACTTGAGACCCTCATCCCACAGATTCTTGACTTCGTCAGCGATCTGCTCGTGGATAGGTCGTTCGAGGAACTCAATCTCGACTTCAATTCCACCGCGGTCGACACCACTAACACCGAGTTCCTCGGCAACCAACCTCACGACATCAACAGTGAATACTCCTCTCAGCCAACCACGCTGGGCCTGCCGAGGACCGGCCTGGTACACCAGTATCTTTCCGCCCGTAATGATCTCGATAATCCGCCGAGCACGGACCATATTCCCTTGATCATTGCTCTCAATCGCTACTGTGAGCTCCGCCCCAAGATCAGCCAGTAAGCCCCGCACCTCTTCTGGAGTTGGAACGGTGACAGGCTTACTTGACGCAGCATCAAGACGGGCGAGTTCGGCGTCAATCCCCATACGCCGCCGCCTCAATTCGGCAACCCTCGTCTCGTTCTCACGCCGATCCTCATCAGTCTCAGCGAACAGACCGATGACATACGCGATCTGTTTCGACAGTTTTCCCCGCCGATCCGTCAGGTCCTTTATCTCGCCCTCATCTGGACGACCAGCATCATCAGCCGCCTTTTGGCAAGTAGCGACAATACGATCTACAATCGCTTCATCGCCATGGATCAACTCGGCGATCTTTCGGCAAATCATCTCAACAGCCAGTCGTCGCCCCATAAGCGTATAGAGTTTGCCATCGCCGTCGGCTTTGCAAACCGGGCAGATCGCCGAACGCCCTCCCCCGCCCCCGGTGACAAGCGGTCGATCATGATAGCCGCAGTACAGCAAACCGTTCAGCAACCTCGGCCTGGCCTTTCGATCACCATCTACGGGCTTCCGGCCAGCGTTGTGCGGATTACTCGCCCGTAACTCCTGTGCCCGAAACCAGATTTCGTCACCGACAATCCGGAGGTCTTCGAACTGAGCCTCCTGTAGGGCCTTTTCACGCGGTGTTTGCCTGACATAGTCCTTTCCACTCAACAGAATCGCTTCCTTCGCTCCATACCGCCACAAGCCTCGATACCGAGCGTTCGCCAACAGCCCCTTGACAGCCAAGTCGGTCCATCGACCCGTCGTACATCTCGGCGGAAGCGGCGCCCCCCGTTCATTCAGGCGTTTGACAATACTGCTCCTGGAAACTCGATCATGAACATACCAATCAAACACCTGCTTGACCCACTTGGACGTTTCCTGATCAATCGCGTACCGCCTCTTCGGCCGCCCAATTCGCGTTTGGGTCCCAGGAATCTCGACGCCCTTGTATCCATACGTAATCGTCCCATGAACCTGTCCCTTGAGAAACAGACCCGCGTGTCCAGCGCGAATATGGTCGCTGTTGGCCTTAGCTTGCTGCGAGTCAACTATCCCACGAACTTTGAGATTCAGACTCCAATTCGGATCGTCCGTGTCCACGTTGCTCATAACAAATACAGCCCGCTTCCCCCGCTCAACGATCTCCTCCTGAACAAACTGCTGAATCCTATAATCGTTTCGCTCCAACCTGCTCGTCGCAAACACAACAAGCACATCGAATCGCCCCTTTTCCAGAGCGGTCTGAATCGCCATGCGACTTGGACGACGGCGTAGACGCCCACTCTTGCCTCGATCAACGAATATCAAGTCCGGGTCGACGCTGTATCCGTTCTGCTCGGCCCACTTCCGGCACTCTCTGACCTGATCATCCACCGAATCCTGGAAGCGAGTCGAATACCTGGCGTAGATACAGGCGACCCTGCGGCCTGTCTGCTGCGTTCCCGAGCATCCCCCACCAGCCGCCGTAGCGGTCACGCAAGCGGCCATCAGCACACACAGGATTACGCTCAATTCGCCCCGGGACAATATCGACTTGTCCCGGATTTGTCCCGGTTGCTCACCTTCACAACCGGCATTCACCGGCAACAACCGGTCACAAC
>CAZSLS010000413.1:0-2667 GCA_964607575.1 uncultured Planctomycetaceae bacterium
CAGCTTGCCCCAGTGCGTTGTTTCGATACCTTCCCAGCGATCGCACATCAACTGGAGCATGGCCCGAGCCGGCTTGGCGCCCTTGCCGAACTGACGATTGCAGAGCGCGTCAAGTTGGGCATCCACGTTGATGTCCGGGTTCCACATTACGCGCATCCACACGTATTGGGTCGGGGCATTCCGGTGCCACTCCGGAGCGTTACCGCCATTGATCATGGAGCCGGCGAGCAGCTCGCGGTTCCTGCGATAGTAATCAGCAATCATGTGAGGGTACTGCATGGGCGCGTGCGTTGCATAGGTAGCCCAGCCGCAATACTCCCAGGTGGTAAGTTTGCGCCCGTCGATTTTCTTGCTCCACGCGCGCAGATTTTTCTCCAGCAGCTCACGCGTAGTCTTCTCGTTGTAACGGGCTGTAGCTGTGGTGCAGACCTCGAGTTCCAGGTTGTCAAGATAGTCTACATCCTCGGGGCAGAGCGTGTAGTTCCAGTACGGGAGGTACATCAGCTGTAGCAGAAAATATGTTTGCTGCGGACAAGGTTGGTGGTGCGGCCGATCGACACCATTCGTATGATTGCAAGCAATGGCGGATGGTGCTGATCGGAAACCTGGGAGGAAAGCTGAAGACCAATCGCTTCCTGGAATTTCCATGGTACGGCGCCAACGGCCACCGGACGACCAGGAACTGCTTTCTCTCGTTGTTGGACGCCGTTGGCGACCGTCGCGAGAAGTTCGGCGCCGAAGACTTCGGCCTCATAGACATGGACACCACCGGCCCGTTGAGCGAGATTTCAGTTTAGGAAGATGACGATGACACCCTGTTTCCGAAGCACAAAGTTGATTTTCACCTGTAGGGATCGGCCGCGCCGTTGCTGAGGATGCCATTCCGCCGCAGGCGGACACGCCCCAGAAAGGCGCGAAGAAGGCGGCAGAGCCGGAGGTTGAGAGCACTGCACGGGCAGCAGACACTCAGGGCCCAACGTTTTGATGATAGTCGTGCACGACCTGGGCACGCGTCTGGGCTGTTACGGATATGACTCCGATGTGTCACCGCATCTGGATGCGCTTGCCGCCGACGGCGTCCAACGCCGAAACCCGGATCTCCATCCTTTAGCCCTACTCCCCTGTGCGCAACTCCGGTTGCACCCATGATCCCAGTTGCTCGAAAAATCCGCGGTATGAAACAGGGACGGGACATGTGCTTTGTTCGCCCGCCACGCACGCTATTCCCGGGCATTCGGATCCTGCAGCGGCGCCGTGCGTACGGCGCGGAACTTGAAGTTACCGTTTCGGTCAGTTCTCACCACGGCGGTGTTCATGCGGTCCGAGGCACGTGCGCGCACCAGGTCGATGCCGCGGCCGGCCATGTCGAAATAGTGGATCCTGAAACCCGATCCAACTGCATCGGCCTTCGGCCAGTCCGCCGGGGGAGTCAGCGTCCCGCGACCGTGCGTGCCCTTGAATCTGCTTCCCGTCGCATTGCCTACGGTCACCACTCGCTCGCACTGTTGTTCCCAGCTCTTGAAGGACTCCCACTCAAACGGCCCGATCGCCCGAATGCCCCAGTAGGATGGGCCGACTTCCTCGGCGACCGGATAGCGGGGGCCGCGGACCGCCTTCTCAAGCTCCAGCTCGCTCATCGGCCGCAGCCCTGCCCAGGCGGCGTAGGCAACAGAATCCGCCCAGGAGAGCATGCGCATTCCGGATCCATCCCGTGGGCCACCGTTTCGGTATGCAAACAGGTAGTCCGGGGCCCTGCCTATACGCAGAACTCGGAACCCATGCTTTACCCTGGTGGTGATAGGCCCACGCGCCTCGGCCTGTGCCGGTGTCATGGTGCTCAGGAACTGGGCGTAGCGCCCGGGAGTGACGTGCTGTCTCATGCAGTAGAATGCCCGAAACCCATTCGGAAACGAGGCCGGAATTTCGCCGCCGTCCTCTGGTGATGCGCCGTTAGCCCACAGTCTTCCTTCTTCTCGGCCCGTGGGGATCGCGCCCGGCCCGGTCACCCGATACGGCGAGACGCCACTGCCGTCCGCCTTGCTGAGGTGGAACGCGTTGACCTCCGGGCCACCGGATCCCAGGTAGAAGGGACCTTCGGCCACGTAAACCATTTCGACCCCGAACGACCGGAACTCAACATCCGTGCCCTCAAAGCGACCGAATCGAACAATGTTGTGGAAGTCGTCCGGCACGCTCGGAGTGTCCTCCGAGGAAGGCGCGCGGAACCCGGCCCCCGACAGGGCCTTTGCAAGGACGTCGTGTTTCGACAGCGTGATATCCCAGAGCAGTGTAACCGCACGCGTATTTGCAGCGCCGTCACCATTTCCAGCCCGTCGCAGGAATGCGCCGGTGAATCCGTCCGGGCCGTCTGGTACCAGGAACTCCAGCGGCGTGTTGCGCTCCTTATTCAGGAAGATGTCGGGCCGGCGTTCGATCCCCTCGATCCGTTTGTCCTGGGGTTTGCCAAGGTAGTGAGCAAGCGAGCCGCCGTCCCCCGCACCCTCGGGATTCTTCTCGTGCCCGTAACCGTCCGGGTTCAGAACACGGTCCGCGGCCAGTCGCACATGCTGCCAGGGCGCATTCTTGTTGGCCCGGACCTTGAAGAACACCCATGCGGCGGTGTGTGTGTTGTCGTTCCGCGAAGCGCTGTCCCACGAGACATCAAAC
>CAZSLS010000414.1:0-2639 GCA_964607575.1 uncultured Planctomycetaceae bacterium
CGAGATACGCTGGATTGTCGACCGTCCGGCCATCGACCGTTGTGCTCTTGTAGGGGAAGTGCAGACCGTATGAAAAATTTTCTGACGATCGCCACCCCACTCTGTTGGCCATTCTGACGGCAATACTCTCGCCCGGCTGAGTAAAACGGCGCGGACGATAGTCCTTGTCGGAAGGGCATTGGAAAGCGTCTTCGATGATAAGTCCCTTGTCGATGAGAAGCCAAACGTTCTGCATAGCCGCCTCCCTGCCATCCAGATTCGCCCTCAACTGTTCGATCGTCCGGGCTGAGTCGCTATTGGCGATATCCGCCTCGGGGCGCCCTGTGGACCATAGAAGCGGAAACCTGCCGTTTTCCTCATCTGCGTACATGGTGAAGGCCTTGCCGATATAATTGAGATTGGCCATGCACTCCGCCCGCTTAACCGCGTCTAAGCAGAGTGATGTGGGCGGTGGAGTCATAACGGTAACAAGAATTGCAAGAGTGCTCACAATCGCCAACACTACAAGCAAATCGCGCAGCGTAAAACCTCTGGTTCGTATCGCCATGTCATTTCTCCCATACTCCCGGCGTCATTGGGATCAGAACCTAAGATATATAATAACGGATCAGGGTTTGTTATCCCCCATCTATTCCAGCGATAATTGCTTTGTCAGGGGAGCAGGTGATTCCACCTCATACAAGCTTGAGGATATTGGGATCAGCACCCAACCAATTCCCCGCGCGACGCGCGACAGGAGCGGGCTTCAGCGACGTTTGACCGTTACTATTGTCAGGTCGTCAAACCGTTTCTGGAGGCCCGCGAATCGGCGCATCTCCCACAGAACGTGGGCGGTGATCGTCTCGGCGTCCTCGTGTTCGTTCACTGCGTTGAGCAAACCGCTTACGATGCGTTTCCGACCGAACGATTCGTCCTGGAAATTCATCGCATCGCTCAGCCCGTCGGAGTAGAACATCAACGTCTGGCCGCGCTCGAGCCGGACCGACCTGTGCCGCCACTGCGAATCCTCGTCCAAACCAATGATCCCGCCGCTCGTGTCCAGCTCCACACACTCGCCGTCACGCACCAGCAGCGCGGGCATGTGGCCGGCGTTCACGTATGTGAACACACCCGACTGCGTGTCGAGCACGCCGTAGAACAACGTTGCAAAATCGCTGGCGGCGGTCTCGGTGCAAAGATCGCGGTTAACGTGGGCGATCACGTCGGAAAGCTCGTACACGTAGGACGCATGAGCCCGCAGCGAGGCCCGGATCGACGCCATCAGCAGCGACGCACGAACGCCCTTGCCCACAACGTCGCAAACAGCGATACCCAGATTATTCTCGCCCAGGGGAATGAAATCGAAAAAGTCGCCCGCCAGCTCGAAGCACGGAACGTAGACCATTCCGATGTCCAGTTCGGGAATATCGGGAGCTTTGGAGGGTATCATCCTGCGTTGTACGGCCCCGGCGAGGCGAAGTTCGCGTTGCATTCTGGCTCCGCGAATGGCCTCTCCGTAGAGTCGCGAGTTCACAATCGCAGCGGCCGCTTCGGAGGCGATCGTCGCGGCCAGCGAGCGTTCGAACCAGTCAAATTCATGGACATCGCCCATGTAGACCCGCAAAACGCCTTCGGCGCGGCCCTTGTAGATCATCGGAACGCAAAATGCGCTGACCAGACCTTCGCGTTTGGCTTCTGCGGGATAGAGCACGCGCGGGTCGACGCGCAGGTCCTCTATGGCGACCGCGTTGAGATTGTCCAGCACCGCCGAATCAATCAGGCTCTCGCCGACAAGTATCGGGCCCTTGTCCAGGTATTCCGGAGACAGATTCGCCGCCGACTGCACCAACAACTCATTGCGATCTCTACTGAGCAATCGAATGGTCGAGGCCTTGGCGTTCATGGTCTTGACAACGGTTTGCGTGACAAGGTCCAGGACACTCTGCAGTTCGCGGCGACCGGTGAACTCGGCGGTCAGGCTGTACAGGGCGGCCAGTTGCCCGATACGCTTGCGGAGCTCCCTCTGCTTGCCCGCCAGGCGAGACAGAACGCCCGCCAGCAGGTCCGCAAAACCTTTGGCGGACCGGTCGCTGAGTGCGTCCGGGCCGGCTGGGCGGACAACTACGCGACCGAACGCATCGCCGTCTATCGTAATCCTCGATTCCGCCGACACGCCGTCGTCATCAGCCCCCTCCGGGGACGACGCGCCGGCCAGCGGATCGTCATCGCAGTCGAAAACGCTCACCGACACATTGGCTGCGCGGCGGAACTCGCTCAAAATATCTTCGAGCACTTCAGTTCGGATATACTGTCCAAGGCTTTCCAAGGCGGGTCCTAACGCTGGTCGTCATTCAAGGTGCTGCGTATGAGCGAGGCTCGGGCTCGGCGCCTGTTCGTCGACCTGGGCGACCGGCGGGCGACGATGAGCGTATTATGCCTCACATGGCGGTCTGTTTGCCAGAGGTTCCGGCAGTTTTGGCGCGGTAATAATGAAACCGCCGCGGCGCGGGCCGCGGCGGGCTGGGGTCTGTCGTTTTGTACGGGGTCACACTGAACTGACGCGTATCGGAACCTCCCCCTTGGCTCTGAACGCAATCCAGCGGACTAATTAGTCGGCCCTGAAAAAGTGTTTTGAGTCTATAAGCAAAGGATGAAATAGC
>CAZSLS010000415.1:0-2630 GCA_964607575.1 uncultured Planctomycetaceae bacterium
CGATCACACACAATATAATGATCATCATGCCTGTGGAGCTTTTCTACAGAGCAGTCCTGACCCGTTTTACCCCCGGCTTTGCTCTGCTGGAGTCAGGGCGCCGGTCAGGAAGAGGATTGAGCGCGCTCCGCCTGACCAGAATGAATCCGATGGAATCCATGGCCACTGGTTGGCCATCGCCGGTTTGCACGCGGATCTTTCGGATCCACTTTTGCTGGGGGGCCTTGATACCGAAGAACATCTTGCCGCCGGCAGGGATTTTGCCGGTGAGCGTCTCTTTACCGTTGTCGTGGTAGTTGTCGTGCAGGGTTGCGGTCAGTTTCACGTTTCGGGCTTTTTTCCCCTCGTTGTGGATCGTTATCCCGACGCTTCGCAATACGTCCTTGAATCCGGCGTGGCCGTAGGTGGCCGCCGCGAAATACTTGCCCGTGAACTGAGTCTTTCTGGCACCGTTGACTTTGTCGGCCTCTTCGACTGTGGGGATCTTGTTGATCACGTCCGAGACGCCCATTTCCAAGGCGGCGGCCACCTGTCGGCCGGGTGCGAATGTGCCGGTTGTTTGGGACAGGTACAGGTTCCGCTTCTGCTTGGGTAGGCCATATTCGAGATACACATCTTGACTCGCTCGGCCCAATCCGGTCCCGTCCCAGACGCCGCCCCGGCCCGCTTTGCAAGCGGCCTTCAGATCGGCCTGGAACTTGGCTGGCGAATACTTCCCGGCGGCGGTCGTGGTCGGCAACTTACCCGGCGCCTGTAGGGCAACGGCCGGGATGGTTCGCTGGGATTCTTTCAGGGCTCGTATCTCGAGGGACAGCTCGAGCATCTGGCCGATGATATCGACCGAAGAGCCATTCTTCCAGTTCGACTCGTACCAGTCGTCGAAGCTGGACATCTTAGGCAGTGGCGACGTGTCGTCGAAGAGCAGCCGGACGCTGAGTTGGGCAAAGTGCCCGGCCCGGCGGAGATACACCGGGTTGCGGGTAATCCGGTAAGTCTTGCGCAGCACACGGATGACCCGGGCCAGGACGTCCGGATAGACGGCCCATTGCACTTCCGGCTCCATGGTCATGTAGATGTCGGCTGTCTCCAGGATCGCCCGGCGGTAAACCGGCTTGTGCTTGGACCGGCATCGGTCGTAGCGATCGCAAAGATACTCCGCAAAAACGGCATACGAGCGACCGATAAACCAGGGGCGGAGATAGGCCAGTGACGCCCGCGGTTGACCTTGCTCGTCGCGCAACGGATAGCCAATCGACGTATCGACGCCCTCGGGAGCCGGTGTCGGTTCAAATACCTGACGCGTGGCAACGGTGTAGGTCGTAAGGAATCCCAGTCGTGCAACGTCGAAAACACTGTCGTAGTCGTTCGACGTGAACTCCTCGTCCGTATCCCGGGCAAACTGCCGCATCAGTTCAGCCAGATCGTGATCGCGCGGATCGACCAGGGCCGCAGCGTCTTGGAGCACTGTGGCCGCGATCAGAGTATGTGTGTTGGCGGACAGGCCCCGGCGAATCGGTTCATCCAGCGTACACCAGGAAAGGGCCCCGGTCTTCGAATGTCGCATCGACTTGTAGAGCCCCAACAGCGTCGTGAGTGCCCGCTTCATTTCGGGATCACCACTGCGGGCAAATTCCCGTGCCCAGATGTCCATGTAGCAGGAACCGGTTTGCGGGAATTCGAAGCCTACTCCCACCGAGCGCTTGCTGTACCCGGCATGGCGTGAGAAACGGCCGGTCTTCTTATCGCCAATCTGGTTATTCCACAGGCCGTGAGCGAACTTGCGCAGTTCTTCAGGATTTTGGTCCCAGTACGTCCAGACGTAGTTGTACTCGTGGGTTCCCTTCGCCACCTTATCCGCGTGAACATCCCAGTACGCGTGAGAACCCCAGGGATACAACCCGGTGGCGGGGCTCTGGGTGTTGTCGAGAAACCACTTGATCGATCGGCGGGCCTCTCGGGCGTATTTCTTATCGCCGGTCAGTTTGGTAAGGCGATGAAGCAGTTTGTACAGCGGCAGATCTTCAAGCGGATTGGCTCCCGTATAGTGCCTGTCGTGGGGGCGGAGCTTGACGTCGCGCATCAGCCCTGGCGCCCAAGGCTTGGTCTTCGCGTGCGGATAAGGCACCTGCGACGCCTTGGTGAAGACCTTGCCGGTCTTACGGTCCATCACCGAGACGAACACCGGCGAGTGGACCTTGCCGTAGGTATCTCGCCCGCGGGTGATCATGTAGTCGGCGTACGCGCGGGCGATCTTCAGGTAGTCGAGCCCGTGAGCCGGTTTCGCGACTGCGGCCGAGACGTTCCGCCCGGCTGGTGCGGCACCGGCGGCCGGGAGCAAACCCAGCGACAGGATCAGCGCCGCAGCAGCGAGGTACTTCGCGCATCCGTTCCCGCGGGACGTGACGTGGTAGATCGCATCGGGGAAATCGATTCGTGGCGGTCGAGACATACCGACATCATACACGAACCGCCAGTGCCTGCAAACTTGCAAACTTAATTGCGTCACGTTGTCGGTGGCGATGGCGAAGAGCCTGTTTCCGACCTCACCCTGCGTGCGGTTCAATTCGGCAATTCGGGGGACATCCATGAGCAAGTCTTTGTCAAGTCGGTAGCAGACGTTTTTTTCGCGG
>CAZSLS010000416.1:0-2583 GCA_964607575.1 uncultured Planctomycetaceae bacterium
CCGCTACTTAGCAAAAGCTATCCCAGGATTCATCCCGCTATGGGATGGCTGTGATCGGAAATCCGAGATCGATATTAGAAGCAATAATTCATCAGGACATCGGAACCGATGCGAGTTTCGGTATGCTCGGGCAACGCGAGGCGTCCGGACAGTTCGGCGATATCGAAGGCGGGCAGCCCCTTGCAATCCGCCTCGGTACCGGCGGTCTGCGGCGAGACGAACACGAGCAGTTCATCGGCCAGACCCGATTCAATGAATCTCGACAACACCCTTGCGCCACCTTCGACGAGGAGATAGGTGAATTCCCGGCGCCCAAGTTCGTCCAGAAGCGCCGCGATATCCACGCCGGTGTCGCGGACGGGCAATTCGAGCAGTTCTGCGCCGCCGGCAGACAGCACTTGTGCGGCTTGCGGTTCGGCGACCCGCGCACCGGCGACGGTAGCGACTATAACGGGCGCCTCGGCGGCAGTAGCGATCAGTTTGGAATCGGTGGGCAATCGCAGGCGCGAATCGAGTACGATACGCCTCAGAACTCCCCGCACCCTTGGCCTGCCGCTCCGGTCGGTCAGGAGCGGGTCGTCGCTCAGCACCGTCGATATCCCCACGAGGACCCCGTCGCACCACGAACGTATCTCGTGAACGCGCCGGCGTGATTCTGGGCAACTGACCCATCGCCCGCTACCGGGCGGAAGTGCGAGGTATCCGTCGGAAGTTTGCGCCCACTTGCAGATGACCCACGGGCGTTTGGTTTTGCGGAGTTTGCAGTAGGCCCTCAACAGTTGCTCCGCCTCCGGCCCGCAGACGCCCACGTCCACCTGCACCCCGGCGCCGCGGAGCGCCTCGACTCCCCCCCCGGCCACTTGCGGATCGGGATCGCCCATGGCGGACACTACGCGGGCAATCCCGGCGGCGGAAATCGCGTCGGTACATGGCGGGGTCTTGCCCTGGTGGCAGCACGGTTCGAGCGTTACGTACATCGTGGCACCGGCGATATCGACCCCGCTCCGCCGCGCCGCCGCGATGGCATTGACCTCGGCGTGCGGACCGCCGAACCGCTCGTGGTATCCGCGGGCCAACTCCATCTCCCCGCGAGCGATCACCGCTCCGACCATCGGGTTGGGCTCGACTGCCCCGCGCCCGACGGCGGCGATGTCCAGAGCGATATTCATAAAGTGCGCGTCACGATCGGCCATAAGAGCATTATAGAGATATCGGTGCAAATGGCGAGGGCGGGCGGTAGGATGAAGGAGACCCACAACAGTAAGGACACATCGGACATGCTGCGGAGATTCTGCCTCTACGGATTCGTCAAGAACCAGAAGTATTTCGAACCATTCCTGTATCTGGCGCTGCTGGACAAGCTTTCGTTCGCCGGCGTCGGAATGCTGATCGGATTTCGCGAACTGTGCGTAATCGTGATGGAGGTGCCCAGCGGAGCGGTCGCCGACGTACTCGGGCGGCGGCGAGCGATGATCATCAGCCACGCCTGCTACATCGCCGCGTTCGTAACGTTCGCCCTTGCCGGGGCGGCATGGCAGTTGTACGCCGCGATGTTCCTCTTCAGCATCGGCGAGGCGTTCCGCACGGGCACGCACAAGGCGATGATCTTCGCGTGGCTGGCGGGCGAGGGACGCGGAGACGAGAAGACCAGTATATACGGGCAGACGCGCAGTTGGAGTCAACTCGGCTCGGCGATGAGTATCGCCATCGGCGCGACACTCGTGTTCGTCACGCAGCGATACGATATCGTCTTCCTGCTGAGCACCGTGCCTTACACCGTAAACATCGTCAACTTCCTGACCTATCCCAGGGATCTCGACGGTGCGCAGACTGCCGGTGTCAAACCGGGGCGGATGCTGCAAACCATGGTCCGGGCGGTGCGCCAGGCTTTGGGCAATCGCCCGCTGAGGCGGGCGCTCGCCGAGGCGATGACCTTCAATGGGCTGCACAAATCGTCGAAGGAGTGGCTGGGCCCGCTGCTGCGCGTTGTCGCATTGCAGATTCCGCTGTTTGTTTTTCTCACCGACCGGCGGCGAGAGGCGATTCTCGTTGGAGGCGTCTACATCGTCCTCTACTTCCTCAGCAGTTACGCCTCGCGCCACGCCGGTCTGGTCGTGCGGCGAGCGGGGTCTGTGCGGCGCGCCGGAAGGTGGCTTTGGTGGATTAACCTGGCGACATTCCTCCTGCTCGCCGCCGGGATTCTGGCGGGGTTCATGGCGATCGCCATCGTCGCGCTGGTCGCTATGGCGGTGGTCCAGAATTTCTGGCGTCCGATCATCGTCGGGCGCGTCGCCCAGTACGCCGACGAATCGCAGACCGCGACCATTCTCAGTATCGAGTCGCAGAGCAAGACGCTGTTCACCGCCCTCGCCGCCCCGCTGCTGGGCTGGACCATCGGAATGATGAGCGAGGAGATGAGGTTCCTACCCCTGGCGATTCTGGGCATCGTAATCACAGTCATAATGCTCGCTACGGATAAGAACAATGACGGATTACACGGACGGTAACGACAACGACGACCTGGCGGTAGTTGTCAAGCGGGCCCATCGATACGTGACGGTCGTGATCAAGCACTAGACCGGG
>CAZSLS010000417.1:0-2552 GCA_964607575.1 uncultured Planctomycetaceae bacterium
GTTGATCGTGAGATTAGTCAACCAACCGCGGCGAGGGTCGATCTTCTTGAGAGTCGCGCCTTTGGCGGGTATGCGGGCCTTGGCGGACTTACGGATAAACATCGCCAGGTACTTCGCGTTACGGTCGGACCAGGCGAAGTGTCCGGCTCCCGATTCGACAACGATACTGCCGAGATTCCCTTCATTCTTCGCGCGAAAATCGGCTATCTGATCTCGCCCGCCTTCCCACGTTTCACGCCCGTCGGCGCGACGCATTACGCCTCCGAACTCGTCGAACTGTCCCAGCATCATAAGCACCGGAACACCCCGCAGTTCTTTACTGTTCCCCGGTCCGCCGCCGCGATACTGCACCAGGCCGAAGCACCGATCCGCCATCTTGACAGCCCGCGCCTTAGCCTGCGACCCGCCGGCCGAATGCCCCACAAACATCAGCGGCGCGGTTGACAATTCACGGTAGCCCGACGCTCCAGCCAGGTCGTTCAGAATTTTCTGCAGGTCGCTTTTCATCAGCCCGCACTTCAGGAATACGATCCCCAACTGCTCGTCGGCGCACGCTTTGCGAATGAGGCCGTCACGGGCCATCTCACGCTCCATCAGCGTCATACCGCCGATGACCAGGCCGCGGATTTGCTCGGCGCGGGCGGGAACCCATAAAAAAGCTTCGGTGGGCGTCTTGTCGGTGGTGACGGGAACGCAATATTGAAACACCGCTCCGGAAACCGGAAGGGCTGTGAGTGCGATAACGATAAATGCGTTAAGTAATTTCTGCATGACTCATGATCGCTGGCATGTTACCGACCGGAATCAACGATCGCCATCGGCCTTTCTGACGATTCTATCAGCGATCCCAACATATGCAAGCACCCTTCAGTCGAGCCGGTTATTGGCTTGACAAACGCCCGCGTTTATACGCTCATGGATTCCTGTCGGATCAAAGGACTCTTTTGAAATGAGAACTGAAACCATATTGCTTTCGGCGTTGCTTGCCGCGATGGCGTTTCCGGCTTACTGTTCAGGGGCGCCGGCGCCTAAAACCTACCACGTTTCCAACAATGGCAGCGATCGCAACGATGGCGCCAGGAACAGACCGCTAAGAACTATCGGACGGGCCGCGGCGTTGGCGATGCCCGGCGACACTGTTCTTGTAATGGCGGGTGTTTACAGGGAACGGGTCGCCCCGCCCAGAGGAGGCGAAAAGGGAAAGCCAATCGTCTACAAAGGCCAGCCGGGCAAGAAAGTGTTTATCAAAGGCTCAGAGATATGGAAGCCCAAATGGACCGCCCACGCCAAAGGCGTCTGGCAGGCGACGCCGAGTGACGATCTGTTTGACGACAGGAGTCCGGAGTATTTGGATAGTCACAATCCGTTCAAGGTTCATCTGTCCTCCACGCCGTACGGCCGACAGGGCGGCCAGGAGGTCCTGAGAAAGTTCGGAGGCGATCCGAACATGTTCTATACGTGCGGACAGGTGTTCATCAACGGGGCCAATTGCAGGGAAGTTCCGTATCTTCGAGAGCTGGACCGGGCGCTGACCTGGTTTTACGAGAAGAAAACCGGGAGGATTTACATCAATTTCGGATCGCTCGACC
Source organism: uncultured Planctomycetaceae bacterium (assembly GCA_964607575.1). Taxonomy (GTDB): domain Bacteria; phylum Planctomycetota; class Phycisphaerae; order SM23-33; family SM23-33; genus BS750m-G57. The sequence continues at coordinate 1,590 of CAZSLS010000417.1, forward strand.
CCACGCGGCAGGTCGTTGAGATCACCACGCGCAGACGGATTTTCGCACCGAAGGTTTACAACTTGGGACACATCGTGGTCGACGGGTTCATCATGGCCCATTGCGGGAACCAGTATCCAACGAATTTCTGGAATACCCCAAAATGGGCCCAGCGCGGAGCGGTTGGAACCGAGAGAGGGCATGGATGGATTATCAGGAACAACGTAATCCGCCACGTGAAGACCTTTGCGATAGACGCCGGATACGTCACCGTGAATCCCGGCGAATCCGGCGGGCGTGCAAGGGCGAATGTCAGGGACAATGTAATCGAGAACAATTACTTACTGGAGAACGGTTCGGCCGGCATCCTGGCCAGCGGAACCGACAGGATGATCATTCGCGGTAATGTGATCATGTATAACAACACCTTGAAATTCAGCGGATCAAAGAGGTGGGAGCACGCGGGCATAAAGTGTCACAATCCCAGGGACGGATTGATTGTTCATAATTACGTTGCCGACAACCTTTGCCAGGGAATATGGCTGGACAATCAGTACCAGCGCGCCAAGCTCAGCCGCAACGTCATCATAAACAACCTGGAAAGAGGGATTTTTCTGGAGCTCAGTGCATACGATTGGGACCAGGCGCAGGTGGACAACAACATAGTTATCGGCAACGCCGAGCACCAGATCTACACGCACGACGCCTCTGGAGCAACGTTCCTTCACAACCTGATAGCCAACACAAAGGATCAGGAGAAAAGAGGCCAGGGCGTCTTCATAACAAGGGCCACCGACAGGAAATCAATATCCGGGAAGTTCACCTTCTACAACAATCTGTTCATCAGTAACATGAGGGGCAATATCGAAACCAATTACCCCGCGCATATGAGCGCGCCGAACAGGTCCGACTACAATGTCTATGACGCCCGCCCGGCCGGAAGGCAGTTTGCAGTGAACAACCAAACGAAGAGGCCCAATGCCT
>CAZSLS010000418.1:0-2521 GCA_964607575.1 uncultured Planctomycetaceae bacterium
TTCTTCGAGATCAAGGCCCGTCACACTGATGTTATCCTCAAGCAGCGTGCGCCCGTCAGACGCCAGTCGGTTGAGGGCCTGCTGTCCGGACATTGGCCTCAGCCTGGTGATCTCGCCCCCGACGCCGAGAATGACTTTGGTTCGCTGCAGCGGTTTACCTCTCTGCAGAGCATGCTGAATGCCAGTGGGAAGGTTTTGGTGTCCTACATGCGAGAGGCGTATGTAACTCCCGACGACAATTCGGTTCGCGTCACATTCGACAGGGAACTCAAGACCGCCACGTACCGCGGTGTTTTTTCAATGAGCGGTATGGCCATACGTCCGGTTCGCCTGGAGGGCGTTGTCCTGGAAATCAAGTTCACCGACGCTTTTCCGATCTGGATGCGTGAACTGGTTCGGGTTTTTGATCTTGAACGCCGTCCGTTTGCAAAGTATGTTACGTGTGTTGATGCCCTCCATAAGTTTGAATTGATGATGAGCCCGAGCTATCAGGACAAAGAGGTTTTCGGATGAACGATTGGGCAAGAATCTTCGTAAGCGGAGACTTCGGCGGAACGACGTACGGTCCTGCTACGGCGCTGTTGGTGCTTGTACTGGCTTTCTGCATTGGGCAGATCATCGGATGGATCTACATGATGACGCACGTGAGCCTTTCCTATTCCCGCATGTACGTCACATCGATAGCTGTCATGCCCCTGATCGTAGCACTGGTGATGATACTGATGTCGGGCAACGTTGCGATTGCATTCGGTTTGTTGGCTGTCTTCGCTGTCGTGCGATTTCGAAATGTGTTGAAAGATACGCGCGATACAGTGTTTATACTATGGGCTATCGTGCAGGGTATGGCCGTCGGCACTATGCGCTTCAGTACGGCGATTATGGGGTGCATTTGTGTTGCACTGGTGTTTATTTACCTACGGTTCGTTTCATACGGTACCAGGCACCGCTACGACGTCGTGTTGTCGGTACACTGGAAGGGCCAGACCTCCGACATCGGTGTTCTCAAGGCTATCCTGATTCGACATAGCGCGCGGGTGCAGCTTGCAAGCCAGCGAGACGGACCGGAAGAAGGGTTGGACCTTACATACCGCCTGCTGCTTCGTGACCCTTCGAGAAGCCGCGAACTACTCGGTGAACTGAATGTGGCCGAGTTGGTTGCGCAGGCATCGTTGTACTATAGACAGGACGAGTCGGAGATTTAGGCATGGCTGTGGCCAAGAAACGAATTCGGACGCCGCTAAAAGAGCATTTGCGACAGATGCGATACCAACTGATCCCGGTCCTGGTGTTCGTGTCCGGGGTATATGCTACTGTACTGTTGTGGGATATGCATCTGGACCTTCCAAACGGGATTGGGGCGGTTAAAGCCCTCCGCATCGATATTGTCAGCCCCGTAGACGGAGTACTCGTCAATCTTCCGGGAGATCAACTTGACTTGTTCGATACAGTAGGGGACAGGAAGATCCTCTGCAGATTCGACGACAGGCCCGTCCAGGCGATGATCGCCACGCTCGCAGCAGAAGTCACCAGACTCAAAAAGGAACTTGCCGCAACTGATGCCCAGATGCAACTCGATTTCGCCGAAAGGAGTGCCGACAAATCCGACAGACGCCAGACGCTCCTGGATGACGCCAGGAGATTGGCAGTCGACCTCGAACGCATGAAACTCGACGTAGCCGATCGCACTATCGAGCTTGAATCCAATCGGATCGGGTTGAAGAGACGGGCAGAGAAACTTGCCATCGTAAAGGATCTGGTAAAGAGGAAACTCGAAACACCATACGTACTGTCGGATACGCAGTTGCGGCATGACGTCGTGGAGAGGGAAATCCTCGAACAGGAGAAAGCCCTGGTAGAGGCCAAAGCACTGGAAGTAAAAGCCCAGGTGAGAATGGACAACTACTCAAAAATGGTTCGCGAGGAAGATGTTCTCAGAGAGGCCAACGCCGCAAAGGACGGCTCGAAGGACGCCGCGGAACCCCTCGCCGAGTCGATCCGGAAAAGAATAGCCGTATTCCTGGCGCCGATTGAGGCCGCCGCCGCGGTACAGGAAGCAAGAATCCAAGAGGCCGTATTACAGCGAGCAGCACTTGAGATACCCGTGCCCCCCGAGTTCGCCGAGACGGGGAGGATTGTGGAGGTCTTCCGGAGGCCCGGACAGGCGGTCCGTGCAGGCGAACCTATCATGAGGATCGCGAATCCCGGCAGCATGTACATTGTCAGCTACGTCAGGCAGCCTCACCGCGTTGTCCTGGAGCCCAATACGGTCGTTGGAGTGCAAGTCAGATCAATACCCATCAGGGAAGCCACAACCAGAATCGCCAAAATTGGTCCCCAGATCGAGTCCATACCAGCACGTCAACTGCGCGATCCGACAAAACCGGAGTGGGGTCTTCCGGTAAAAATCAGGGTCCCCGATGAACTGAAGCTTACGCCAGGCGAGTTGGTGAATATCACGTACAAGCCAAATTAGTAGTCAAATATTTCAGAAAGGCTCTCCCGCTTTCGTCCTGCCGGGACA
>CAZSLS010000419.1:0-2461 GCA_964607575.1 uncultured Planctomycetaceae bacterium
TAGGCGCTGGAGGAGGCGGCGAAAACAACTCGCTTGATTCCCGCGGCGCGTGCGGATTCGAGAACCGTTACCGTTCCGTTGACGTTTACGTCGTGGCTGGTGATGGGATCGTCCATGCTCCGAGGCACCGAACCCAGCGCGGCTTGGTGGAAGATCGCCGCGCAACCGTCGATCGCACGGTCAACTGTATCGCGATCGCGGATATCCCCTTCGATAAGTTCGATCCGCTCGGTAATACTCGTGAGATTTTCGCGTTTTCCGGTGGCGAAATTATCGAGTACGACTACGTCGCAGCCCTTGTCCAGGATGTAGCGGGCAAGGTTGCATCCGATGAATCCCGCTCCGCCTGTTACGAGATATTTGGCCATATGTGTGAGGTTCCTTGATCAGCTTTCATGTTCGGTGAGGACATTGACTATCCTCTCGGCGGCGCGACCGTCCCAGAGTTTCGGCGTCTGGAATTCCCTCTCGCTGCCAGACATTACCCGGCGGTACGCCGCCATTATCAGAGCGATCTTCATGAAGTTCGGGCGTGCGCCGACGACGTTGATGATTCTCATGCGTATAACCTCTGATGCGACGAGACAGTCAGGCCTTCACGATTTTTTTCCGCCCGCGCTTGACGTCCTTGGTGGCGTTTCGCGTATCGATCACCAATTTCGCATTATCAACAATGAACTGGTAGTCGTAGGACGAGTGGTCCGTGCTGATCAATACCGCATCGTAACGCTTCAACGCGGCGGGAGTCAGTTTCCTGGATACCATTCTAAGGTCGTGTTCGCGCGTGCGGGGCGCCTTGGGAATATGAGGATCGTTGTAGTCGACTTTCGCTCCGCGTTCCCGCAGCAGTTCTATCAGTTCCAGGGACGGGCTCTCACGCATGTCGTCAACATCCTTCTTGTACGCCAGACCGAGAACCAGCACTTTGGAACCCTTGAGCGACTTGCTGCGGTCATTCAGGGCGTGCATCAGTGCGTTTATCACGTACTGGGGCATCGCAAGATTTATTTCGCCCGCCAATTCGATGAAACGCGTCGAAAGACCGTATTGCTTCGCTTTCCAGGACAGGTAGAACGGGTCGATCGGTATGCAGTGCCCGCCGAGACCCGGACCGGGATAGAACGGCGTGAAACCAAACGGCTTGGTCGCCGCGGCGCCTATGACCTCCCATATATCTATGCCCATCCGGTCGAAAAGCATCTTGAGTTCGTTGACCAGCGCGATGTTGATACAGCGGTACGTGTTCTCCAGTATCTTGCACGCTTCGGCGGCTTCGCAACTCGATACGGGAACCACAGTGTCCAAAGCCATCTCGTAACATGCTCGCGCCGCAGCCAGGGAGTCGCTGTCATATCCGCCAACGACCTTTGGTATGGTCTTGGTTGTATAGTCGATGCGTCCGGGGTCCTCCCGCTCGGGCGAGAACGCCAGGAAGAAGTCTTTTCCCACCTGCAAGCCGGATTCTTCGAGAATCGGCAGCATGATTTCCTTGGTGGTTCCCGGATACGTGGTGGACTCCAGGACTATCAATTGTCCCTTTCGCAGCGTCCTGGTGATGGATCTTGCGGTGGCCTCGACGTAGGTCATGTCCGGTTCGCGCATCTTCGACAGGGGCGTCGGTACGCAGATGAGGATGCAGTCGGGCTTCTTGAGCTTGTCGAAGTCAGTGGTAGCCTCAAACAACCCCGACTTGACCATCTGCCTGACGGTGGCCGAGGGAATATGTTCGATGAAGCTCTTTCCGGCCATCAACATCTTGACCTTTCGAGTATCGATATCGAAACCCATTACGTGAGCCCCACCGCCGGTAAATTCCCGGACGAGGGGCAGTCCCACATAGCCCAGCCCGACAACACCGATCAAAGCCTTCTTGGATTTGATTCTGTTTAACAACCGTTGAATCATCTCAAACTCCTCAGTAACAACGCGCGATCCATTCACGCTCCGTAGCTCCAAACCTATACCACTATCGTACTGGACAACTGCACGATATGCACCAACATCTATCGGCGTCTATCGGCGAATTGGGCGGAATTCTGTTGCTAATGTCGGGGTAAATACGTACATTCCAATCGATTGCATAATGTCTCAAGCACTATAGACCGATAGACTACTGTCGGGCTACAGCTCGGCAGTTCAGGTTTGATTTGACGCGAAAACAACCAATACATGGAGATGCGTGCGATGACTAGTGTTGCAGTGGTAGGTGCGGGCAACTGGGGCAAGAACCTGGTCCGGAATTTCGCGAACATCGACGCTGTGGAGTTGAAGTACATCTGTGACCTGACGGAACCCGCCCGCAAGTCCATGAGCGCACTATACCCGCAAGCACAGGTGACCGACGACTTCCAGCAGGTGCTGAGCGACGACAGCGTCGATGCGGTCGTGGTGGCCGTCGATGCGCCGTACCACTTCGACCTGGCCAGAGGGGCCCTGTCCGCCGGGAAGCATACTTATGTCG
>CAZSLS010000420.1:0-2455 GCA_964607575.1 uncultured Planctomycetaceae bacterium
AATCGCCTCGGCGAAAGCCTCCGAGTCACCCTGCGCCGCCGAAAGCCCGCACTCGTGATCGGCCAGAAGCCCCCCATGCCAGCCCCGGTAGTTCAGCACCACCGGTAGACCGGATGAAAGGTAATCGCAGAACTTGTTGGAGCAGTTCCATTCCAACTCGGTCACCGGTATGACCGTCATCAGTCCGATATCGCAATCGGCCAGGACGGCGACAAGATCCTTCTTGTCGATCGCATCGAGGAACAGGACATTCGACAGGCCCCGCTCGGCGGCGAGGACCTCGAGGTGTAACTTCTCCCTGCCCTCACCGATCAGGACAAAACTCAAACGCTCGGTGTCGCCCAGCAATTCCGCGGCGTCCAGCACGCACTCGAGGTGATTGACCTTCCCGAACGGTCCGGCATGAATGCAGATGATCTTGTCTTCGAGCCCGTAGGCCCGACGAAACTCGCCGTCACGCCGATCCGGATTGAAGAAATCTATGTCGCAGGCATTGGGGACCACGACTATCGGCTTGCGATTCCGCGTCTTGCGTCCGATCGCGCGGGCCATGTCCCGGTTGGCAGCAACGATAGTCCGGGCATGCCTGTAGATCAGCAGCTCGGCGATCCGCAACGCGCCGATCAGCGCCCCATTTTTGATTATCCCCAGCGCCACCGGAATGTCGGGCCAGAGATCGCGAACCTCGAAAAAGTATGGAATCGAACGGAATAGCTTGCCCGCCAGTGCGGGAATCCCGATTGTCAGCGGCGTACTCGAGGCGTAGATCAGGTCCCATCTCTCCCCGGTAAGCACTACCCGGCAGGCAAGCAGCATGAACTTCAGGAAGGCCGCGATGCGCCTGAAATATCCCATCCGCTGGTCATAGGGAACGTCCAGCACAATCATCGGAAGCCCGGCGATTGTCCCGCGTCGGATCACTCCGCGTCCGGGCGGAATCTCGTCGTCGCGCAACTGGGCGGAACTGACCAGCATCGTCACATCGTGCCCACGGGCCCGCATCGCACGGGCCTGCTCGAGACTTCGCGTACCGGTCCGGCCGCGCTGCGTGGCGAAATACTGGTGAATATACAGAATCCGCATAACCGTGATCTTACACAATTTCCACCATCGGGCCAGTGGCTTTATGGAGGGACTCCGATAGGCGAAGCATCAGCGAATTACTCCATCGGGGGGATTCTGGTGGCGTTTGGTTGTTCTACACCCACCCGCGAACGCGATACATCGCCCATCCGAGTACTTCGTAGAGTTTCGCGGTGAGAGTCGCCGCTCGCTGCGTCCAGCCTGCTTCGCGACCGGTGTATCGCCCGCCCATCCGCCAGCCGGGGCTCTGCATGCATATGTGCTCGTATCCGCCGCGTTTGAAACACGCCCGCGAGCGAGAAGTATGATACGGCGAAGTAAGAACGATGAACCGGTCAGTTTTCTTGTCCACTCCGGGCAACAGAGCGACCGTTTCGGGGTGGGTCGCCGTACGGGTCCCCTCGCCGTCGATCAGGATATCGCCAGCCGGTACGCCGTACGCATTCACAATGTCAGCCAGTCCGCCCACGCTGCTTCTCAACGAACTGACTATCACCTTTGGCGCCCAACCCTCGCGATACAGATTGGCCGCCTCAATACCTCGCTCGCGATTCCCGCCCAGGACGACAATGTAGTCGGCTTTTTCCAGAGGATCAACGTCGATCAGGGCATCGCCAAGCCAGTCGCCGGCGGGAGTGAAGACGAGGACCAGGCAGAGCAAGACAATCAGATTGACCGTCCACTGCACGATTGAAACGAGGCGCCGCAAGAACGAACGCCGCGGACGATCGTCTGATTTGTCATCCGAGGTTGTCGCGGCACCAGTCGATTGCATTTCTGAGTCCCTCTTCAAAGAAGACCTTTGGTTCGTAGCCGATAGCCTCCCCGGCCAGCGACACGTCGGCCAGTGAATGCTTGACGTCACCGGCCCGTTCGTCCTGATAAATCGCCTCGACGCTGCTGCCCAGGAGTTCCTTGAGCAGGTCGAGGATTTCGTTGAGGCTTGTCCTGGCGTTGCAGGCGATATTCATGACCTTACCGCTGCACGCCTCGGGCGGTGCGTTTGCGGCCAGCCAGTTGGCGTTGCATACGTTCTCGATGTAGCAGAAGTCGCGGGATTGCTCGCCGTCACCGAATACTACCGGCGCTTCCCCGGCCAGCAGACAACTTACGAAGGCGGGAATCACCGCGGCGTATGCGCCTTCGGGGTCCTGGTGGGGACCGAAAACATTGAAGTACCGCAGGCAGACGGTTTCCATACCGAAGGCAGATGCGTAGGCCTGCATGTAAGCTTCGCAGCTGATTTTGTTGGCGGCGTACGGACTGATGGGCTGTGGAACCATGCCTTCATGTTTGGGCGATTCCTCCTGGTCTCCATAGGCGCTGGAGGAGGCGGCGAAAACAACTCGCTTGATTCCCGCGGCGCGTGCGG
>CAZSLS010000421.1:0-2450 GCA_964607575.1 uncultured Planctomycetaceae bacterium
CTTGCTTAACATACGGTCTCAAACCACATCTGCTTGCGAACTTATCGTGCTCAATGGTCGGTCGAAATACGCTGGCAATGAACAGGTTGCTTCAACCATGCCCAAACTTGAGGGGACTGGATGGTAGCATCTTGGTGTTACAGGAGTTATGAGAGTACAGAATCGTCATCGCCCCATATAAAAACAAACCGGCCGACGAGGGAAAGGAGGGAGAAGACCTCGCCGGCCGGAAGGGGCTCTAATTAAGCAGCCCCACGCTCGCTCACTTATAGTATATCCCTCGACCAATAGAAAAACAAGGGCTATTCCGATTTTTATGAGTATTTTTTCCTGGCCGCTATGCGCCAGCCGGACCACTCTCGGGGATCTGACCCGGTTGCTGGCCTGGTTGCTGGCCTGAGACATGTTGAACCACCTGCACAAACAGCATCTGCACTTGATAAGCGGCCTGTTCCATGAGCTTTGTCTCTTCTTCATCAAGATTGCCCTTGGTCTTCTCGTCGAGGACCTTGAGCGTATCGATGTGGTGTTTGGCCAGTTCGAGGTCAACCATAACCTTCTCGCTATTGGGGTCGGCGAACCCTCCCAGAGCCATCATCGCCTGGGTGGCCAGCGAGCTGACGAGCGTGGTGAAAGTTGCGGGGGGCAGTTGTCGTTGCTGACCTTCCCCCCCCTGCTCGCCTCCCGCGCCCGGGGCCTGATCGCTCTGGGGCTGGGAGTCGTCCTGCGGCGACTCGTCGGGTTTCGCCTGCTCGGCCAGTTTCTCTTTGTCGGCCTGTGCTTGTTGCTTCCAATCGTCGTCAACAATGATCTTTGGCTGATCCGGGCTCTGATCGTCTGCTTTCTTTTCGTCTGTCATGAGTATTGTTCCTTACTTTCTGCGTTGTTGGTGAACCAAGAGACCCCGCCGGATCCGCCGGACGCCGGTCGGTGGCGGGCAAGCTCAGCTGAACGCGCCATGGCTGGCGAGCTTATTTATTTTCTATAGCCGCTTTCACCAGACCTTTGAACATCGGCTGGGGCCTGAGCGGGCGGCTGGTCAGTTCAGGATGAAACTGTGCGGCCACAAAGTACGGATGCACGTCACGGGGCAATTCGAGAATTTGCATTATCTCGTGCTGACCGTGCCTACCGGAGAAGATCAGCCCTCCGGCCTCCAGTTGCTCGATATAAGCCGGGTCCACTTCGTAGCGATGGCGGAAGCGCTGACGAATGTGCTCGGCGCCGTCGAACAGTTCGGCCGCCATTGTTCCCGAAGCAATCATAACGTCCTGCCCGCCCAGTCGCATGTTCCCTCCGAGCCCCTCGATCTTCTTCTGTTCGGGCAGGATGCTTATCACAGGCGTTTTCGTGTCGGGATCTATCTCCGTGCTGTCGGCGTCATCCAGTCCGCATACGTTGCGAGCGTATTCGACCACCGCCATCTGGAACCCCAGACAGATGCCGAGATAGGGCGTCTTGTTCTCGCGCGCATGCTTTATGCATGCGATCTTCCCGGCGGTTCCCCGCACGCCAAAACCGCCCGGAACGATAATTCCGTCGACCCCAGCCAGCACGTCGCCCACATTGCGTTCGGTAACATTCGTAGTATCGATCCACTTGATATTGACTTTGGCGTCGTTCGCCACCTCCGAATGCTCGAGCGCCTTTATTATGCTGGCGTAGCTGTCTCGCAGGGCGGTGTACTTGCCGGTGATTCCTATGGTCACTTCGTGGGAGTACTTGTCGATCCGCGAAGAGAACATCTCCCAGGCCTGGGCGTTTCGCGCATCTTCGGCGGAGTTTATCAGTCCGCCCAGGCTGAGCAGTTGGACCACTTCGCTGTCGAGCCCCTCCTCTCGCATTATTTGCGGCAGGAGATAGATGCTCGGCAGATCGTGCATGCTGAACACGCGCGTGATTGGAACGTTGGTGTATATCGATATTTTCTGCCGGACTTTGTCGGTGACACGGTCTTCGGCGCGGCAGGCGATCAGGTGTGGATGGATGCCAAACTCCATCAGGCGTTTGATTCCGAGTTGGGCGGCTTTGGACTTCTGCTCACCGAGCGCCGGAGGGCTCAGAACGTAAGTAAGCGCCACGAACAGGACCGAACCTTCGCCTTCTTCGTAGCTCAGTTCGCGGAGGGCCTCGATATAGAAAGCGTTTTCAATATCGCCGACGGTGCCCCCGACCTCGACAAAGACCACATCGGCCTCAGACTGCATCGCCACTTCCCGCAGCCGCATCTTCACCTCGCCGGTGACGTGAGGAATCATCTGCACGTCGCGTCCGAGATAGCTGCCGGCCCGCTCTTTGTCCAGTACGGTGCTGAATATCTGCCCACTGGTGGCGAAGTTGGCGCCGGTAAGGTCCTGGTCGAGCATGCGTTCGTAGGTGCCCAGATCCATATCGGTTTCCATCCCGTCGTCCAGGACAAAGACCTCACCGTGACGGAAGGGATTCAGCGT
>CAZSLS010000422.1:0-2427 GCA_964607575.1 uncultured Planctomycetaceae bacterium
ATCGACGCCGACGAAGGCGCCTTCGGCGCGGTGCGCGTAATGGTCAACTGCAACCAGATGGGCCAGGCCGCCGGAGCAGCCGCATGGCTCGCCCTCGATTCCAGCAAGAACGTCGACAAGCTGGACGTCGCCAAATTGCGAGCCACCCTCAAGAAGCAGGGAGCGATTGTCGTCTGAACGTGCGAGGGGGCATTATTCTGAATCGTCTTGGATGTGTTCGGCTACGGCTTGGGCCAGTTCTGTGATCTGGAACGGTTTGTTCAGGAGGCCCAAAACGCCTTCGTCGAGCATTTGGCGTGTGGCTTGGGTGTGGCTGAATCCCGACGACACGAGCACCCTGGCGCTTGCGTTGATCTTTTTCATCTCTTCGAATGCGTCCTGTCCGCTCATTCTGGGCATGATAAGATCCAGGATCACCAGGTCGATTTCCTGGTGATGCTCGCGGTAGTAGTCGACGCCCGCAGCCCCGTCATTGCACGCGGATACTGTGTAGCCAAGGTTTTGCAGGGATGTCCGGACGAAGCTGCGAACGCTTTCCTCGTCGTCCACGATGAGAACGCGCCCCGTTCCTCTGATCGGCTTGTCGCTGGAGGCAGTCCGTTCCGCCGCCGCGGCGCCCGTGTCGACCAGGGGCAGCAGGATCGTAAACGTCGCGCCCTGATCCGGTTGGCTTGAGACGCTGACGCTGCCATCGTGGTTTCTGATGCATCCATAGACACCGGCCAGGCCAAGGCCCGTACCCTTGCCAACTTCCTTTGTGGTGAAGAACGGCTCGAATACTCTCTTCTGTGTTTCTTCATCCATGCCGACGCCCGTATCGGTGACGCGGATTTCCAGGAAGTCGCCCGGCGTCAACTCGTAAGGATGTTCGTCGCAGTCGGTCTCGGTGAGAGTCACACCCCGGGTCGCGTAGGTCAACACGCCGCCGTCAGTCATAGCGTCGCGGGCGTTAACGCCCAGATTGAGCAGCGTGTTTTGAAGTTGTGTCGGGTCGCCCATGACGGTACTCGGCGATGCGTGCAGTTCCAGGCGGATCTCAATTAGCCTGTCGATGCTGTAGGTCAGCATCTTGACTGTCTGATGCACGATATTGTGGATGTCGACGGGGACCACCTGGCGCTTGCCTTTCCGGGCGAAGGCGAGAAGTTGTCTGGTCAGGTCGGCCGCCCGGGCGGCGCCCTTGATGATCCCGTCGGTAAACGTCGCCTGCCTGCCTTCGGCGGGCAGGTCCATTTTCAACAGTTCCGCGTTGCCCATGATGGCGGTGAGAATATTGTTGAAGTCGTGTGCGATCCCGCCGGCGAGTTGCCCGACGGCCTCCATCTTCTGTGCCTGGCGCAGTTGTGCTTCGAGGTGATCGCGCTGCTCCTCGGCTCGCTTGCGATCGGTGATGTCCAGGAAAACCCCATGCACACACAACTTGCCATCGATTTCATGGCTGCGTGTCCCCCTGTCGTGGAGCCATATCCAATCACCATCTTGTTTCTGGATTCGGTACTCGATATCAAAGGGTTCGTCCCTCTCTATCATCGCCGCGTAACCCGCCTTCACGTCCGCAAGGTCTTCGGGATGGATTCTCCCAAACCACAGGCGATCGCCCGACTCGATGATTTCCTTCGGGGTGTATCCATATACCTGCTCCACATTCGAAGAAATGAATGAGGTGTGCCCATTCTCATCTGAAGACCATAACACCGCAGGCGTATGGCTCACGAGGGTTCGGTAATTGTCTTCGCTCGCCTGCAGCGCTTCCTCGGCTTGTTTGCGTTCGGTGATATCCTGGAAGGTCCCCTGCAACAGAACCGTCTTGCCGTTTTCGACCACGGGCCGGCACAGGGTATGTACCCAGAGGTCGCGCCCCTGGGCCGTAGTGAAGCGGAGTTCCAGGTCGTAGGGCTCACCGTGGTCGATCGCCCGCTGCAAGCCGGTTATAAGGCTCGGGCGGTCGTCGGGGTGATAGAAGCTCAGGTTCTCCTCCAGCGGGGGCATCTGACCGACCGGGATTCCATAAATGTGGTATATCTGGTCGGTCCATCGCACCTCCATGGTCTCTGGAACAAGCTCCCATCCACCCACGTTTGCCATTCGACCGGCGGCGTTGAGGACCGCTTCGCTCTTTCGCAGCGCCTGCTCCGTCCGATTACGATCTGTCACATCCCGGCCAATTGAGAGGAAATATTCTGTTTTGCCCTCGGCATCCTTGATCGCTGAGACCTTGTACTCGGTGGGGACGGTGTGGCCGTCCTTGCATATCAGATCGAGTTCTATCGTACCTGTCCCTGTTTCAATGACCTCTTGAATAAAGATGCTCGCCCTCTCCATATCCTCGGGGCTGTAGTAGGAATCCGGCGCCTTCATCGAGGCGATCTCTTCATCGGTATAGCCTGTGACGTCATTGAATGCCCGGTTCCAGCGAATGGCTTTTCC
>CAZSLS010000423.1:0-2415 GCA_964607575.1 uncultured Planctomycetaceae bacterium
CGGACTTCGAACGGGATGCGGGTTTATCGGGCCTTGAGACGCCTCCCGACTGTCGCCGCCATTTGTCCCAGCCGCTGATCTCGTAAAGTCGGTTGTATCCCACGTAAGGCATGAGCCAGTATGTCTTCCCATTCTTCGCTGTGACGACGGTGGCGCCTTGATTGTCGTCACCGTGCACCCGATAGAAGCCGTCGGCCAGACCGTCGTCGGCGCGATTATCGAAGAACCCGCCGATATAGAGTCCGTCGTGAGTCCACACCTGGGCGGGTTGTTTGGTTTGATCGTTGACGATCACCGAATTGTTTGGGCCCGCCGCCGTCTGCATCGGGTAGTAGAGCACGCCTGTGTTGGCTTCGAGGGAGTTTTTCGATTGGCGTCCGACGGCAAACATCGCCCTCAGCTTGGGGTTGAAACCGAGAACGCGACTACCCCGCACGGCGCATTCCGGCCAACCGCCGCCCTCGTACTGCCCGTGCCCTCGAATCATGAGTCCCGCCTGGTAGGCCACAAAAACTGAATCGTCCGAAGCGACGGAAAGCCCTCGCGGCGCACCATAGCCATATGGGTCGGCGATGACTTTTCCCGCCGTCTGGACCTTGTCCCAATCCCATCGAGGTGCGGCTTTGGTCGGTCCTTCCCAGGCGCCCACGGGGAGGCGAACTAAGGCATGCGGTTCGTTCGTGTTGGCCGAACCGATGTAATCACCGTTGCCCGCAAAGTCGCCCGGATTGTGAAACGAAAGTCCCCTTTTGGCTTTCGGATAGAAACGGAATTCGCTCGGATCGAAGCGACCGTCGCCGTTGGTGTCGGCCCACGAATAGAGCTTCGGAGCCTTGCTCAGGTCCTTATAACCGTGATGTTCGGCAGCGGCGACCCACGGTTTGGGGTACCCGTCTTTTCCGCTGCCGGCGAACTGAAAGAACGAGCGGCCTCTATTCAGCACCCGTCCGGCAATTGCTACGGGAACGACCTTCCGCAGTTTGGAGTCGAGTCGCAGCACGGCGGGGACTACTCGATGATACAGGTAGACCCGCCCGCCCCTGCGAACCGCTCGAAACGCCGCGGCGCACGGGAAGATGCTGTCCCCGAGCCGACCGGTGAAGTAACACTCTTCGATCTTCCAGGTTCCGGTGTCGTAGTCGATCCTGTAAACATTCACCGCCCCTTCCGGAGCAATCCCGTACAGCCGAGACGGATCGCCCGGATCGAACGTTCCGCTAACGTAGAACGACATGCCGCCGAACCACTGATCGATCAGCGATCCCCCGCGAGCTATGTGAGCGATCCGCCGGGGCGCCTGGGCGGGCTCGCCGACGAAGAAGCCTCCTTTAAGATCCGCGGCGATATCATTGACGCCTGCGAATTGAGTCGGATCGAAAGGCCCCTGTCGGCGGGCCGTCTTTCCGTAGATCTGCGCCACCTTGTATTCGGGCGCCTCCAAACGCACTATCTTGTGTCCGTCCACAACCGCCCACAGCTCCTTGCGTTTGGGATCGTAGTCCATTGCTCCGATCTCGCCGCCGAGAGTTGCGACTTTGCGCGGTTTATCACCGTGGCGAACGAGGAAGATGTCCCGATCGGCTGCAACCAGCGCCTCGCCTTTTTCCCGATCGCCAATCACTGCCGCGCACTTAGGATTCTTCAACGCTACGTCGCCCAGCGACCGACCATCGGTCGTCGAAAGCCAGCGGACCGCATTCTTCTTCGTGTACGTAACTACAAGGTTCTTTCCGCGAGCGTCGATGTCGCTGGGGGCGATCTTGTCCCATCCGACCTGCCATTCGCACTCGACTTGTCCGTTGTGCATGTTCAACCGGCGGAGCTTTCCGTTGGGATGCAGCATGTAAACGTGATCGCCGCTGGTCGCGGCGCGGCGGAGCTGACCGCTTTGATAAAACTGCGGTCGGGACCACAGGACCTTCGACATCGCAGCATTCGCTTTGACGAGCATCATCATGCCTTCGGTCATGGGAGATCCGACGTAGACGCCAGAGGCGTCGACGTCCACGATCCCCGCTCCAACGTGATCGCCGACCCACGAATACCTGGGCGCCTGGTTCTCCCCGCCCGGCGGATTGACGCCTATTCCCGTGACGTAGCGAGCCGTGAGGCCTGGGGATGAAACGATCCGCCACTCGTAAGTCCCCTGCGGGACCACCTCTCCGCGATTGTCGAGCCCGTCCCAAAATGCAGTGTGCGCCCCAGCCGCCACCCGCTCGCCCTGCAACAGCGTGCGAAGCAGCCGCCCTGAAGTCCGATCGAAAACACCCAACGACACCCTGGCGGCGATCTTCAATTTGAATTCGATCTTAGTAGCCTTGTTTACCGGCTTGTTCTTCGCAGCAAGCCGGATTTCGTCGTCGCGGTCAACGGGATTGATCACGAGCCCCGCAGACTGACCGGAGACTTCTGCGC
>CAZSLS010000424.1:0-2398 GCA_964607575.1 uncultured Planctomycetaceae bacterium
TACCACTTCGACCTGGCCAGAGGGGCCCTGTCCGCCGGGAAGCATACTTATGTCGAAAAACCGTTAACTCTGACCGGCAAGGACTCACAAGAACTGGTCGATCTTGCCGACGCCAACGGCCTGAAGCTAATGGTCGGTCACCTCCTGGAGTATCATCCCGCGGTAAACTACATGAAGCAGATGATCTCCGAGGCCGACGTGGGGGATCCGTTGTACCTGTACTGTCAGCGTGTGAACCTGGGAATCGTACGGCGCGCTGAGAATGCCTGGTGGTCGCTGGCGCCACACGATATCTCGGTGGCCTGCTACCTGTTTGATGCCGAACCGGTCAGCGTCTCTGCCAGCGGGCACGACTACCTGCAGAACGGTATCGAGGACGTCGTCTTTGCGAATCTCAAGTTCGCTGACGGTAAGATGGCCCACATCCACGTGTCCTGGCTTGACCCGCACAAGATCCGCCGCATAACCCTGGTCGGGTCGCAGAAGATGGTGGTGTTCGACGACATGGAAGCGGCTGAGAAGATACGCGTGTACGACAAAGGCGCCACCGTCAAGAGTGTCGACAGCTACGTGGAGGCCGTAACGCTCCGCACGGGCGACATCCTGATCCCCAGAATCCCCGCCGGAGAACCACTGAAGACCGAATGCGGGCACTTCATCGACTCGATCGCCAACGATACGGTCCCGCGAAGTGACGGGCGAGATGGGCTGAGGGTCGTCAAAATCCTCGAGGCAGGCGGCGAATCTCTTGCCAGCGGTGGAAAGCCCGTCAATCTCTAATCCCCCATTGAATGGAGCCAGGGAAGTGTCACCAGAGAACACAGAGTATTTCGTCCACGACAGCGCCTATGTCGATGAGGGCGCAGTGATCGGTAATGGTACAAAGATATGGCATTTCGCCCACGTAATGGGCGGTGCGGAAATCGGGGAACGATGCATCTTCGGGCAGAACGTCATGGTTTCCGGAGGCGTGAAAATCGGTAACAACGTCAAGGTGCAGAACAACGTTGCGATTTATACCGGAACGATCGTCGAGGATGACGTCTTCCTCGGGCCCAGTTGCGTGCTGACCAACGTCACGAATCCCCGCAGCCAGGTCGTCCGCCACTCGCTGTACGAAAAGACCGTTTTCCGCCGAGGCGTCACCGTCGGCGCCAACGCCACGATTGTCTGCGGTATCGAAATTGGCAGATACGCCTTCATCGCCGCCGGCGCCGTCGTGGCTACCGACGTACCGGACTACGCCCTGATGGTCGGCGTGCCCGCCCGTCAGCAGGGTTGGATGAGCCGCCACGGCCACCGCCTGTCCAACCCCGATACCGAGGGGGTCATGATCTGCCCGGAAAGCGGATACCGCTACAAGGAAGTCGAGCCCGGCGTGATTCGATGTCTGGACCTCGATGAAGAAACTCCTCTGCCGAAAGAATTATCCGCAGGGGAAAAAACTTACGACGAATTCAAAGCTGACAGCTAACCACCCAGGAGAAAAACGATGAACGTCCCCCTGCTGGATCTCAAAGCACAGTACGCCACGCTCAGAGACGAAATGATGCCCGCTATCGAGGAGGTCATGGAAGCTCAGTGGTTTATCGGCGGTCCTAATGTAACCGCACTCGAAGAGGCTATCGCTAAATACAGCGGAGCCGCCAAGGGAATCGGTGTTTCCAGCGGAACAGACGCGCTGCTGATCAGCCTCATGACACTCGGCGTCGGCGAGGGCGACGAGGTCATCACCACGCCGTTCACGTTCTTCGCTACCGTCGGAAGCATATGGCGGACGGGCGCAAAGCCCGTTTTCGTCGACATCGAGCCCGACACGTACAACATCGACCCAGCCAAGATCGAAGCGGCGATCACCGAGAACACCAAGGCGATCATCCCGGTGCATCTTTACGGGCAGATGGCGAACATGGATTCGATCATGGCGATCGCCGAAAAGCACAACCTCTACGTGATCGAAGACGCCGCCCAGTCGATCGGCTCGGTTTACAAGGGCCGAAAGGCCGGCTCGATCGGAACAACCGGATGCTTCAGCTTCTTCCCGTCGAAGAATCTCGGCTGCAACGGCGACGGCGGAATGGTAGTCACCAACGACACCGATCTCGGCGAGAAGATCGCGATCTACCGCAACCACGGCTCGAAGCCCAAGTACTTCCACAAGTGGGTCGGTGGTAACTTCCGCCTCGACGCCATCCAGGCCGCGGCGCTGCTGGTCAAACTCAAACATCTGGACAACTGGTCTGACGGACGGCGCGCCAATGCCGCGCGGTACGACGAACTCTTCGCCGGCTGCGATGAGGTCACCACGCCGACCATTCGCGACGACAACGTCACGATCTTCAACCAGTACGTCATCCGCGTCCCGAATCGCGACGGGTGTCGCACGTTCCTCAACGAA
>CAZSLS010000425.1:0-2394 GCA_964607575.1 uncultured Planctomycetaceae bacterium
AGAGACAGGACACTAGTGCCCTTGGATGGAAGCGATCAGGCTCGCGGCATCCTGCCATACGTGTCCTACCTGGCCAAAGGGATGGGAAGTCAACTGCACATTCTGTCGGTCATCAACCCCGACGAGGTGGAGATCCCCGGTGTTGAGCGCAAGGCGCAATCCGAGTTCGTTGCGCCTATGGCGGTCGGATACACCGGCGTAGTCGGCTCCGAACCTAAGGAGCGCGCGGGACCTGAGACACGGGAACGATTCCCGACAAGAGTGCATGAGACCGGTGGACCCTACGTTTCACAAGCATTCGACCAGGCAGAGTCTCGATTGAGGCGTGACCTCTCCGTAGTCGTCGATGAACTCGCCGAAGACGGACTCAACGCCAGGGTCGCGGTCAGAACCGGCCTCGCCGCTGAACAGATCGTGAGTTACGCCAAACGGCACGACTGCGATCTGATCGCGATGTCCACTCACGGTCGGAACATGGTGTCTCGGGCGATTTTGGGCAGCGTCACCGACTCCGTAATCCATATGTCGGATCTGCCCACGCTGACCATCACACCCGAGAAGGCAAAGGAGTACTGGACGGACGACGTCAGATTGACAAAGATAATCGTGCCTCTCGATGGCTCGGAGCTCGCGGAGAGCGCACTGCCGTACGCGGAAGAGCTGGCGCGCAATCTTTCGATGGAGATGGTTTTGGTGAGCGCCATCAAGCTGACGAGCCTGCCGAGCGCTGACGCGGTCGGGCATTTCTATGCCACCGACGAGGACTTTGATGCAAGTTTCGAAGCGGAAACGCGTGCGTATCTCAGCGGTGTGGTGGACACGCTGCGGACCAAAGGACTGAAGGCGACTTACATGCTGAAGCGTGGAGTTCCGGCGGCGATCATCAACGACCTGGCCCACGACACGCCCAACAACATGATAGCCCTCACCACCCACGGCCGGTCCGGCATCAAGCGGCTGGCCCTGGGCAGCGTCACTTCGGCGATCGTGCGAAGCGCCGGCGACCCAGTGCTGGTGGTCCCGCCCGCGCGCGCCGAGTAGTCGGCAATCGTGTTTGCGAAGGTCAGCGTGCGATGACATCGGATCGATAGCCTGGCGCCTCGAGTATCGCGCCGCGCACCGGGGAGGCTCCGGGCCGGCGCGACCCGTTTAGGCGGGCGGCCGCGATCGAACTCAGCTATCCGCTCGTTGCAGCGCCGCCCGTGGAACATCCTCGACAAGCGACATCTGGGCAATCACGCCCAGGCGGCCGCGTACGAAACCAGCCGTCGTAGGGACGCCGGCGGGTCGCGAAACGCGTGAGGGCGGGCGCACCTTGAAGAACGCGCCACCCCCACTGCCTCCGACTCAAACTTCAATCCGCACGAATCTCGGCTATGGTGCACATTGTTGTCGGCGTGTATCCGTTTCGAGACCTAGAACGTGACCACTTTGTCGGCCCACCGCGTCCACGACGCCATCTCGTCCAGGGAGCTCCGGTGCACTCCCTCGGCCAGCTCTTCGACGCCTATACCACGGGCGTCCAGGCACGAACCTCAAGTGCCAATGCTGACGCCCTGCCGCGACGCAACCTTCAGCATCCGCTCGATGTTGTAGAAGCCGTTAGGAGTCTGTTGGCCTTGCTTGGCGCATGCCACGGCGTCGCCGGTGAAAAACACCCGCACGTCGTCCTCTTCGTCCTTGCTCAAGGCGTTCGTCAGGCGCAGGCCGTTGTAAGACCGCTCTGTCCCGTATGGCGCCTCGTTGAGGATAATCAGCGTCTTGCGGCGTTCATCCGTCACTTCATGCTCCTTGTCTTCGTCCGGTCTCTGCCGATGCATGGCTGCCGATGGCCGACAGAGCCCCGACACGCTCGAATTGCTCCATGAGGACCTCGCGCATGAGCCGGCAGGCTGTGAGGATCTTTGGGTTGGAGAGCCAGTAGAATACGTACCCCCCTTCGCGGCGGTATTCCACTACGCCTTTGTCTCGCATGATGCCCAGATGTTGGGAGACGTTGCTCTTGGGTATTCCGAGCGCATCCACCAACTGCGAGACCGTGCATTCCCCGTCGCCAAGAGCCTCCACGATGCGCAGCCGCCAGGGATTGGCGAATGTCTTGCAGATAGAGGCGTGGAGTTCGTACAAACGCTCTTGTGGATCGCTGGCGGTCATCTGATCTCCAGTCTATCAGTTTAGGATATCCTAAACTGATAGACTAGGACCGTCAATCGCGTGAAGATTGGCAATTACACCCGGCGGTTGTCCCTAAGTGGATGAAGAGTTACGCGGTGGGCATGTGGCATCGCCAGAGGTTGGAGCGGGAGACGAGATTTGAACTCGCGACAGCCTGCTTGGAAGTAGTATATGACCTGTTTCAGCGGTTGTCACGTGCTTCTAACGCTTCATCCTTGG
>CAZSLS010000426.1:0-2393 GCA_964607575.1 uncultured Planctomycetaceae bacterium
GACTCTGGTTTTATAATCACTGGTTCACTGACGTGACCGAGGCCGGAGGCTGGAGGTTGGAGGCTGGAGGCTGGAGGCCGGAGGCTGGAGGCTGGAGGGCGAAAACAGTTGACTTTGACGGCGGCCTCGGGACAATGACGCAGTCTATCAAATGAACGAATGAACGCGATTTTTCGAGGAGCTGGTTATGAAGAACGGGTATTGGCAGCGGTTGCTTCGGATCAACTTGACGACTCGCACGGTAGAAGTCGAGCCGATCGCCGAAGAGGACTTGAAGGCGTTCGTCGGCGGGGCCGGGCTCGGAGCGGAAATCCTTCGCCGCGAAGTATCCGCCAAACAGGATCCCTACGGCCCGGACAATCGCCTGATCTTCACGACCGGCCCGTTCCAGGGACCGCCCGTACCCGGCGGGGCGAAGTTCAGCGTTGTCGCGGTCTCGCCGGTGACTCACACGTTCGGCGACTCAGCCGCCGGCGCCGCCTGGGGACCGTCGCTCAAGGACGCCGGATACGACGTGCTGCTGTTCGAGGGCGCCGCAGACGCACCGGTTTACGTGTCGATCGAGGACGACAAGGTCGAGATCCATGACGCGGCGGAAATGTGGGGCCTCGACTCGTTTGAAACCATCGACGCCGTCGCCCAGCAACTCGATAACAGCAAGCTCAGCGTCGCGTCGATCGGACCGGCTGGCGAGCGTAAAGTCGCCATCGCCTGCATCACGTTCGACAAGCACAGCTTCGCCGGGCGATGCGGGCTCGGGGCGGTCATGGGCGCCAAGAACCTCAAGGCCATCGCAGTCGGCGGGACGCAGCAAGCCGAACTGCACGATCCGGAGCTGGCTGCAACGCTGATCAAGCAGTTCCAGCACGATATCGCCGAGGTGGTCCGGGAAAACGGTTTTCGCGAACACGGAACTCCCGGTCTGTGCGAAGACGCCGAAGCCATCGGCGATATGCCCATTAAGTATTGGGAGGGCGACGTCTGGCCGGAGGGGGCGAAAAAACTCGGCGGCGAGAACTACACCAACGCGCTTCAGGCCAAACCCTATCCCTGCAAATATTGCCCCATCGGATGCCATCGCGATATCACCATCGACGAGCCCAAAGAATACGCGATGAAGGGCATCGGACCGGAATACGAAACGCTCGGTATGATGGGCACGAACCTGATGATCGACGATCCCAAAGCGGTGGCGGTCGCCAACGAGATCGCCAACCGCCTGGGAATAGACACGATCTCGGCTGGGGCGATGATCGGTTTCGCGATGGAGTGCTTCGAGAAGGGCTGGATAACCCCCGAGCAGGCCGGCGATCTGGACCTGAAATGGGGCAACCCCGACGCCCTGATTCGCCTGACCGAGCAGATCGGCAAGCGCGAGGGCCTGGGGGCGATCTTCGGCGACGGGATATTGCCCGCGGCGGAGGGGATCTCTCCCGAGGCCGTCGAGAGCGTGGTACACGTCAAGGGCCTGGACCTGCCGGCTCACGATCCGCGGTCATGCTTCTCGCTGGCGCCGAGTTACGCGACCAGCACGCGAGGGGCCTGCCACTTCCGCGGTCCGTGCGAAGATGTGGAAATGGGCGGGTTCTTCATCCCCGAAGCCGACATAACCGAAGAGACCACCACGATGTTCGAAGGCGACAACCAGGGCCTGCTGGCGGGCAAGTGTCAGGACCTGGGCTCGCTGGCAAATTCGCTGGTCGTCTGCCTGTTTGTGATCGACGGTGGCGACTGGGCGCTTACGGGCGTCAAGGACCTGTTCAACGCTATTACCGGATGGGATTTCTCGGCACTCGATCTTCTCCAGGCCGGCGAGCGCGGCTTCACATCGCAGCGGTTGATCAACATCCGGGACGGTTACGACGCCAAGACCGACGTCCTGCCGAAGAAGATGTTCAAAGCGGCGGCATCCGGCGGGCGGGCGGGCAAGGTCCCGCCGCTGGCGGACATGCTGCGTGAGTATTACCAAGTGCGCGGATGGGACGCAAACGGCGTGCCCACCGACGAGACGCTCGAGGGCCTGGGATTGACCAGGTAATCGGCGATGAACGGGCAATAGGAGTATCTGATGGGTTTTGAAGGTATCTTTCCGGCATTGGTGACGCCAATGACCGACGGGCAGGAAGTCGACTACGCAACGCTGACGAGTTTCGTCAACCACATGATCGACAGCGGGGTGCATGGTATTGCTCCGCTGGGCAGCACGGGCGAGTACTACGCGCTGAACGATCGGGAGCGCCGGGACGTGACGGCTGCAGTGATCGAAGCCGCCGACGGGCGCGTGCCCATTGTCGTCGGCACGAACGGAGGCAGCACTCGCCAGATTGTCGAGTACTCGCAGCAGGCCCAGTCGCAGGGCGCCGCGGGGGTCTTGCTGGCCGCTCCGTATTACT
>CAZSLS010000427.1:0-2389 GCA_964607575.1 uncultured Planctomycetaceae bacterium
GGAAGCAGCGCCACCAGCGGAACAAGCGGCGTGCGAAGGTCGTGGCTCAACCGCCGAATGAAATGCATTCTCTGTTCCAGAAGCTCCCGCATGTCAGAAGTCTGCTGCCTGACGGTTTCCTCCAGTGACTCGTTGACCTCAACGAGCTGCCGTTTGGCGTCAGTGAGGTCTTCGCGGCTGGCAAGAAGCGCTTCGGTTCGTGCCGAAATGATTCTCGTCGATCTGCGTATTATCAACAACAGAACGCCGAATACACCCACAATCGTCACAACTATCAGGCCCACCGCGCTCATGAACGCCGCATGGGCCGCGGCAAGATCTTCAGTAACATCTCCGTAAACTTCAAACGCTCCGACTATGTCCCCCTTTGCGTTGCGAATCGGAACGTAAGTTTCGACAATTTCAACGTCAAATCGCTGTTCGTCGTCAAGGTCCCAGACGGTTTCCTTGCTTTCGTGCTTCGAGATCATCGCCCCGGCCAGCGTCCTGAGAAGTTGCGCATTTTCGCGGTCCGTCTTGCCGACAATCGAGGGGTCGGTGCTGTAGATAATTCGAGTATCCGTGTCGAAGATCTTGACCTTGACGATATTGAAGGACGAGACGAACGATCGTATATGCTGATCGAGTTCCGGCATTTCATCGTCAGATATGCACAACACACCGTGCCCGGAACTCTCTATGACAACCCCTCTCAACTCGCATCGCGCAACGGCCCCCGCCAACGCACTCGCATCCCGCTCGGCTTCACGCATCACCAGGTCGCACAGCAAGATACGCAGCCCAAAACCGGTTATCGCCAGAATTGCTGCAACAGCTATCGCGCAAACAATGACTGAATATCCAAACAACTGCTTGCCCGGATTGCTACCCCACCTACCGGTCGACACCTCCGGACTCGGGCTGTGAGGCATTGCACGTCTCCTGTTCAAATCAACTCTGCCCACAGACCCAACCTCTGCTCCTCCCAGTATATCGCCCTGAATACGCGGATATCGCAGGACATCCTGTGGTTTCTGCCACATTGCGAGTTGAAAACACGCGGTTCAAAGGGAAATACGCGCGCCATATCCGGACAAAGACCGCTCAACACACGCCCACCACTTACTTTATGAGCCTTGCCCCCGCCAGATTGACGTGATCGCCAACATCCAACAAATCTTTGCCAAAATCTACACGGATGACAAGCGTTTTCACACCCGTCAGTCCCACTCGAACCGATTGCGGTTTGTCCTTTCCGACAACCCTCATCGGAGGCGAGAGTTCTTTCCCGTCGCCAAGGAACGTAAGTCTCGCATCTCCACCGGGGCGAACGACATCATCGATCCCGACGACAGCTATCAGGCTCTTGAACTGTGCGTCCAGTTTGTACGTCAGTTCGCAAAAGCTGTGCAGCCCCAGTCCCGTGCTGTAGGCCCGCCCGCCCAGCGAAATTGCCCCGCCGCCGGCGGAACGATTACTTCTCCAACTCATTACCGTATCCAGCAGACCATGCTGCTTAACGGTCTGGGGCGTCAGATCACTCAAGTTCAAGACTCGATCGGACACGAACTTCACGCCCGCCACATTGCCCGCCGCAGTCTTCGTGTCGCCGGAACCGGGAAGGCCTATATTGAACGCGAGTTTTCCGTACGTCAGCGAAGCAAACCGGACGCTCGATCCGTCGCGGAGTGTCAGTACGCCTTTGAACTTCTCGGTTTTGGCGGATCCCGTCGGCGCCAGGAAGACCGCCCGAACAGTGGGAAGACTGATCCTGCGGTCCGTACCCTTCCACGAGAACGTCAGCATTTTGTCGTCGATGGATTTGCAAATGCCCTGAACCCCCAACCAGCCGCCTGATTTCCTGGCCACTACGACGAGGTCCTGATCGCCCCGGGCATGTCCGAGACTGCGACATTTCCTGGCGACATCCCCGGCCGATTGGCTCGAAGACGGAAGGTATATCGCCCCCACACGTGGGAACGCAAACGTGATCTTGCCCAACGATGCGTTTGTGAAGCTGACCTTCCCTCCGGCCGCTGTCAGCCCGACGGCGGTCACGTGCTGCCCCCCCGCCGTCATAATAACCACCCGCCCGACAACGGACATCGGATCGGCGGGGTCGGCGATTCTCATCTCGGCCAGTTCGGACAATGCTGTTTTCGCGGCGCCCGTTTTTGTCTGCAGGGTAATATCCTGCTCCGTCAGCGCGACAAGACGCCCCGAAGAGATTTTGGCGTCTATGGTCTCTGCGCGCACAGCGGGGTCGCCCGGTTTGGTGGCGGTGTCGCCCAGAACCAGCGAGGCGACCAGAAGGCCCAGGAATATTGCGCTAATAATATTTCGCATTATTCGTCGGGGGTCTTGGTCAGCGCTGAGTGGTAGTCGCTGGTGATGTCCTTGTGTCGCTCGG
>CAZSLS010000428.1:0-2381 GCA_964607575.1 uncultured Planctomycetaceae bacterium
CTTCTCTGCTCCGTCAGCCAGATACCAGTCGCGGTGGTAGTCGAGAAGGTATTTATATGCTCCGACCAGAAACGAGCCGGAGCCGCAGGCCGGATCGAGAACGCGAACGGGCGCGAGAGGCTTGGACGTGCGATATGTGTCCGTCAGCCCGCCGATCTGCTTCGGGGTCTTGCCCTCGATGAGTTTTCCTACGGTGTGTTTGACTATGTAATCAACGATGTATTTTGGCGTGTAGTAGACGCCGCCGGCCTTCTTGACTTCAGGCTTCTCTTCGACGCGTGCCTGGTGAGTTTTCGTCAGGTGAATAACGCTTCCGAGGAACTGCTCGTAGACGTTTCCGAGAATGTCGGCTGGGAGGACGGAGAATTCGTACGGACTGGTCGGATAGTACAGACCCCTGAAAATATCCTTGAGGACCTTGTCGTCGATCTTCAGGCCGGGCGTCAGCATGTCTACCGGTGAGTGATCGCGACCTTTCTCCTTGTTAAAGTGGAAGAGTCCGGAGTTGTAGCGGTCGTCGGCGGCGCGGAACATCTGCATCAGTCGCCCGTACACGTCGATTCCGTTTATGAGGGCCTGGAGCCCCCCGTGCTGCTCGGCGCCGCGGGCCTCGCACATTCGCAGGAAGATGATGCGGTCGATGGTCCTCTGTACGGCGAAGTTGATTTCGCGTACGCCGAGCTTAGAGTTTTGGCGAGCGATGTTGCGTGCCAGCGTGGCACGCCACTTTTCGATTTCCTTCAGGAACTCGGTGTCGACTTCGGCGGTTCCGCGCTTCTTGTGACCAACGACGTACTTGTCGAAAGCACCATGCAGGATCGCTTCTCTTGCGAATATCGAGGCGATTTGATCCCACTTCTCGACGTACGAATCATACTTGAGATAGAGGATACGCGCAACGGAAGCTTTGTCGGCCACTTTGGGGCGGATGCGACAGTCGTAGACGGCAAACTCCTCGAAGTCCGTCAGGATCGACAGCGACAGATTGGCCGACCATCCGTAACGGCGGAGTTGGTAGGCCGGGTTGACATTGCCGGCGATATTCACGGCCGGCCTCTTGGCCTCGACGAAGAACTTACGCACGCCACCGATCCGGAAGCTGTAGTCTGGGGCCTTGGTGGCGCCGCCTACCTTGATGGCGTCCTCATGTATGACGTCTTGGTATGCTGGATCGTACCCAGCGGCATTGTCGATATCCCATCCGAGTGCGGCGAACATCGGATCGATGAACTCGCGGCGGACTTGGGTCTCGTTGTAATTCCCTTTGCGGTAGGCGTCGATATTACGCTCGAAGCGTTCGACGAGATCTTCGATATTTTTTACATTAGCGCCAGTCTTGCCAACTGGATTTGTACCGGCCGGATCGCCCATGGTCATTCCCTTACAGAAACTGCGTATGAAAGTCAAAACGGTCAAAGGTATTATGGTCAGCGGTGTGGTAATTGGCAAGTGATTTGGGATTTCCACAGGAATACCATTGGTTCGGATTCCGGAGTACCGCTGATCCGGGAATTTTAAAAAGACCATTTTGCGCGCGCAAAATGGTCTGGGAAACGCGGGTGTGAACAAGGGACTTCTGCTTTGGGAAACCAGCTCCGGGAACGCCTTACTAAATTACTGGAGACAGCACAAGCCCCCTCGACTTCGCTCGGGACGAGCCTCGATGTTTTTTAGTCTTAACAGCTTTCTTTTTTACCATTTTTCAATACCCTGACGCTACGACTTTTGCTACATACCGACGATATAAGCACCGGCTGGGAAAACTGTTAAGGTGCTGTGACATATCACGTGGCGTCAAATGAAGTTTATAGGAACTCCCCAGGCGGATTGTATTGCTATAACCGCTGGCGGTGTAAGGTGTTATAGCGACGGCTGAAGTATACATGTACTATTCTCGGTATGTCCGGCAGGTTCACATTCTCGGCGAGGCGGCGGGGCGAGACTGCTTTGGATCACGTTGGATCGGCGGCGGCCCGTGTGTTGTAAGTGTCAGTGCGACAGCCGGTTGTGCTGTCGTGCTGTGCGGTGAGAATGGCCGGTCCGAGACGGGCGGAGCGTGTGAACCATATGTGACATGTCCGCGGCGCAAGAGTGAGGCGAGGCGTGCCCGGTTGCTTGGCACGCCCCGCCTCTTCTATAGCATCGGCCCTTCGTCCGGCTCACTGCCTGGTTTGATGGAGTAAGGAGCACGGGCAATGTCCCTTTTGCCCGGGTCCGCGGCAGCGGTGTTGTAGCCGGCGCCACAAGGGCCATCGAGGCAGGAGTCACCGCGGTCAATGTCTCTGAGCATAAGACAGACCTCCAAGCGAACTTCCTGCCACTGCTTTCAATAGGAAATCTACGATTCGAGCAGAGCGCAGGCAATATCCATTTAGCAAATT
>CAZSLS010000429.1:0-2367 GCA_964607575.1 uncultured Planctomycetaceae bacterium
GCGTTCATGCCCGCATGCTTGTACCGCCGCCAGACAACTTCGCGAATCGACGCGAAATCATCGTTACCAGCCACCGTTTGTATCTTGTAGCGGCGATAAGCATCCTTGAACGGTTTACCGTCGATGAAACAGATCATCGCGCCGCACAACTCCCCGCCGTCGAGGTGGGCGATATCTATTCCTTCAATCGAACGCGGCGGCGAGGGCATCTCCAGCAGCTTCGCCAACCGCGTCAATCCTTCTGCCGGGTCAACGAAGAACACTTCGGGCTGGACATCCTCTCCGCTCAGCCCGCGGCGCTGGAGGGCATCGAGCGCCTTGAGTTCGTCGCGCAGTTCCGCTGCCCGCTCGAACTGCTGCTCGGCGGAGGCGGCCTGCATTTGGCGCGTCAGTTCCCGTCTCAACGCCGTACCCTTCGACTCCAGGAACTTGCGGAGATGGGCGATCTGGAGCTTGTAGTCCTCGCGGGTTACCTTCTCTGCGCAGGGGGCGGTGCATTGCTTGATGCTGTGCAGGATGCACGGGCGAAACCGCCTGCGGGATTCGTCGTCGGCGCTTATATCAAGCTTGCACGTGCGGAACTTGAAGACCCTCTGCATCAGCGGCAGCGCGGCGCGGAGTTCCTTTACCGATACGAACGGTCCGTACAGTTTCACCCCGCGCGACTGCGGTTGGCGCGTTATCGAAACGCGCGGGTAATGCTCACGCGTGGTGATCTGCAGGAACGGGAATGACTTCCCATCCTTCAGGCGGTCGTTGAACCGCGGTTGGATGTCCTTGATCAGGCGATTCTCCCGCAGGAGGGCGTCGACCTCCGAATCGCATTCGAGAACCGACACGTCGGTGACGAGTTCTCGCACCATGTGGGCTATTTCCGGACTCCGCGTCGAGATCAGGTCAGCCGACGGTTGGAAATAGCTCGCGACGCGCGACCGGAGCGACTTGGCTTTCCCGACGTAGAGAACCACGTCAGCCGCATCTTTGAACAAGTACACGCCCGGTCCGGTAGGCAGGTCCGCGATCATCTCGCGAAGACCAGCCAAAACAGTTTGTCGCTTGTCAGCCATCGTCTCATTATACTAAGCTGTCGAACGTACTGTTGAACGGATTTAGTCCCGGTGACTGTCATGCCGCCAAACCAGAAAAGAAAACGTTTTCGATTGGTGCGATATCTCCTTGTATTGCTCGTGTTGGCGGGCGCGTGGGTGGGGTTTTGCTGTGTGGTTCCGTCGTCTATGCGGCAGGTTAAGGCTCCGCGCCGCGGGCGGGCGTATAATAATCGCGTGGCGATCGTATACAGCAAACATTACCAGATGAGCTTCGGCGGGCTCGAGAAGATGCACAGCTTCGATATCCGCAAGTACGCCCGGATCTATCTGAAGCTCAATACCTCCGGACTGCTCCGCCCCCAAGACGTCTTCGTGCCCGAGGCGGTGAGCGAAAATGAAATTCTTCTGGTCCACACCCCCAAGTTCCTCGAAAGCCTCAAAGACTCACCCACCGTCGCCCGCTATCTCGAAGCGCCGGTGGTGGCGGCGGTGCCTAACGCGCTGGTGGATGCGGCTATACTCAACGCTGTCAGATACTCGACAGGCGGGACAATACTGGCCGGTCGCCTGGCGTTGAAACACGGGATCGCGATAAACATTGGCGGCGGATACCACCACGCCAAACCGGGCGCCGGAGAGGGCTTCTGCATCTACGCCGACATGCCGATCGCCATCCGCGTCCTGCAGAAAGACCGCCTGATTCGCCGGGCGATGGTGATAGACCTCGACGTGCATCAGGGTAACGGGACAGCCCTCTGCTTCGCGGGAGACGACAGCGTCTTCACATTCTCCATGCACCAGGGCAACATTTACCCGATCCCCAAAGAAACCAGCGACCTGGACATCGAACTGCGATCCGGTACGAACGATCGCGCGTTCCTGAAGATTTTGCGTAAGTATTTAGGCGATGCGATCGACCGCGCCGGCCCGGACATCGTGTTCCTGCAGGCGGGGTGCGACACTTTGAAGGGGGACCCGCTTGCGAGCCTGGCGATGAGTCTGAAGGGAATCGTAAGGCGTGACGCGATGGTAATCGACGCATGCGTCGAGCGGAGAATACCGGTGGTCATGGTTTTGGGCGGAGGATACAGCAAGCGGGCGTGGGAGGTGCAATACGCATCGATCGCAAGAACGCTCAGAAAATACGGGATAACCGGAGATCGCCCGCCCCACAGGCGCCGCGGGTTGACGGGCAAAGAAAAAATCTACACGAAGTAGCGCGAAGGGACCGGACTGGTCACTTCAGTGAACCAGTGTCGTTAAGAACCGCACAACAACACACCCCCCCCGCCGGCGCGGGGGGGCGGGGCGGGGCGCG
>CAZSLS010000430.1:0-2366 GCA_964607575.1 uncultured Planctomycetaceae bacterium
AACAGCATAACAAGCGTGTGCAACGGACGCCTGCGGCGCCGATGACACGAAACGTGACTGTCAGTGCCTCAGGAGTGTTTTCGCCGCTGCGAACCACGACCCGTTTTCCAGCTTCCGTCTTCTACGCCAATTAACCCGTGGTGATAATTGACCAGCGGGTCGTAGTTTTGTAGGCTCCGAAGATTCTACTAAGCGCTAACTGCGAAAGGAGAACGAAATGAAGACTAATCTACTGTTTGCTTTGTTCATGGCGATCTCGATCGGTTTTGTGGTCGGATGCAACAATACTCTGGACGGTCCGTCGGCGAAATCCGCCGGTTGGCAGTTGAAGATCGCCGGTGAATACCCCGGGATAATCTCCGAAAGCGGAAACGGGGCCGAGGGGACGACATGGTTCAAGGTCGTCGGCGACAAGGTCAGCGGAACCTACAAAGTGGACGGCGGCGGAATGGAGTACACCGGCATTTTGAAGGATTTCACCGTAGTCGGCGACAGGAAGTTCAAGTGCACATGGGTCGACATGGAAGATCGCCAAGGCGTCATAACCGCAACGTTCTCCGAAGACCTGTCGAACTTCAGCGGTACATGGGAGGCCGACGACGGCGACGGAACCTGGCAGGGCAAGAAAGCCAAGTGATCGACCGGTAACCAGCGTGTCCAACGGACCCCGACGTGCGTCGGGACCGCTGAGCTTAGACGTTCGGCAAAGAGAAAGAACAAGTAGATGATGACGAGGCTTACAATGTCAGTCGTGCTCATCGCAGCGCTAGCCGTGTCGGCTGGGGAATCGCCCAAATACCGCGACGGGCGGCCGGCGGCTACGTTGAGACTGAACGCAAAAGATCACGGTATGGTGCTTCGCTACGGTGACGGACCGGGCAAATGCGATATACTGGGCGCTCGTGATGTTTGGGTGTTCGAGGATGATGGCGTTTATTACATGCATTACGACGCGGCCGGGCCGAAAGGATGGCTCTGCTCGCTGGCGGTAAGCAGGGATTTGGTCAAGTGGGCCAAGAAGGGCCCCATCCTCGATCTTGGCCGCCCGGGCGAAGGCGACTCGAAGGGCGCTTGCTATGGCGTTACCTATCGCGACGGCGAGAAGTGGCACATGTTCTACCTCGGAACACCAAACGTAACGGCGCGGCCGAACCTGATTCCAGCGTTTCCGTATCTTACAATGAAGGCCAAAGGGATCAGCGCCTCCGGTCCGTGGATCAAGCAGAAGACGATTGTTCCTTTCCGCCCCAAGCCGGGAACCTACTATTCAACCACCGCCAGTCCCGGCCAGGTGATCAAACATGGCGACGAGTATCTTCAATTCTTCAGCGCCTCAACGCGTAAGGGCGGAATCAAAAGGACATTGGGGATCGCCCGGACCAAGGACCTCGACGGGCCGTGGACTGTCGATCCCAAGCCGATCGTCCCCCTCGAAGAGCAGATCGAAAACTCGACGTTCTACTACGAAAAAACGAATAAAACATGGTTCCTCTTCACTAATCACATTGGCGTTGATCGCGGCGAGTACACTGACGCGGTCTGGGTGTATTGGAGCAAGGATCTGAACAAATGGGACCCGAACAACAAGGCGGTGGTCCTTGACGGTAAGAACTGCACCTGGTCAAACAAGTGCATCGGCCTGCCGTCTGTTGTTCAAGTCGGCAAGAGGTTGGCGTTGTTCTACGACGCCCCCGGCGGCGACAGCACCAGCCATATGAAACGGAGCATAGGCTTGGCCTGGCTGAATCTTCCGCTCTCGCCGCCTGCAGGAAACAAAGAGAAAAAAGCCGAACAAGACACTCCAGCGGACGCCGACAAGCGACGCCGATGACACGAAACGTTAGGTGTAGAAGTTATGGACAAGAATAGAGAAGACAGGAGAATTGATTATAATCGCGCGCCTGCGTACGAAGTCCTGTTCCGCCTAGGCAAAACGACCATGCGCCCTGGAGGCATGGAGTTGACGCGCACGATGCTGGAGGAGCTTCGAGTTGGCGAGAATGATAACGTGGTTGAACTCGCGCCTGGCCGGGGAGCCACCACCAGATTGATTTTAGAGCTTTTGCCTCAATCATATACTGCAGTGGAGCGAAGTCGGGCCTCGCAACAGAATGTTCAAGAGATTCTTCGTCACGGGGGGTTGGGTCAGTGCGTAGTTGGAACGGCACAAGAAACAGGGCTGGATGATGGTTGTGCATCTGTAGTTTTTGGTGAGGCAATGTTAACAATGCAGACAAAGGAAACAAAGCGGAAGATTGCCCAAGAGGCATATCGACTATTGGCGCCGGGAGGTCGGTATGGCATACATGAGACGTGTCTAAAGGACAACTTGTCGGCCGACATTACGACGGAGATAGAAAGCACGT
>CAZSLS010000431.1:0-2318 GCA_964607575.1 uncultured Planctomycetaceae bacterium
CGCCGGGGGCTTGCGCCTCGGGCGGATGGGGATCGGAGCGTAGCACGAAACCTTCGGGTCGCGATAGATCAACTCGCGCCCGCCGAGCGTGTCGATCAGGTATATCCCGAACGCGGCTTTGCTCGGCCAGGTCCCGCCGTACCGCCCCTTACTTCGATCCCAATTAACTATCTCCGGCGAATAGGAGACCAGGTAAAGGTCCTCGCTGAGCGGCTGAGGCGTGGTGTAGCAACCCTTCAGGCCCCAGCCTTCGGTCTCGGGGAACTTGACTTCGGGCGTGATCCGCTCGACCGGGGCCATACCGTCGCGACCCTTGCGGGGGTCGATGAGCATTACCGATCCGGCGCTGACGAAATGATGGGCGGTCGCCGTGCTGACGACCTTGTGAGAACCGGGGACAGCCAGCGCCTCGGAGTTCATGCACGGGTTCACCGAGTAGTTTCCGTAATAGTGCTCGGTCGCCGATCCGTCCGGGCGGGTTACCCAGAGGCTCTGGAACCATGTGTTGTGGCGGTTGATGTAGTCCCATCGCGCGTAGACCAGGCGCCCGTCGGGCAGGACGCTGGGGTCCCACTCGTTGGCCTCGCCGAACGATATCTGCCTGATACCGCTCCCGTCGGCCTCGCCGCGGTATAGCAGGTACGCCGGGGTGTATCGACCCCAGTGACATCGCCCGAAGCTTTGGCATCGCGTCGAGACAAACGCAAACCCGCCGTCGGGCAGGTAGCACGGGTCGAAATCCTCGATCATCACGGTCTGGCGATTATCGACGCGGGCCATCGGATCCTTCGCCCCGCCGGTGAGCTGGCGAACTGTTTTCCCGTCCATGGTGGCTTCGTAGATGAAGAACCGCCGCTGCCCGATATCGTTGTACGTGAACCCGCCGCGGGCGACGGTGGGGTGGGTGGGAATCTTCACGCCGGCGGGCTTGGCCTCGCTGTGGTCGGCGAAGGCGAATATCACTTTCTTCGCGTCGAATGACAGATCCGGATGCAGCACCGAACCGACCGGAAGCTTTTTGTCAAGCAGGACTTCCGCCTTGGGCTCCGTTTTCCAC
The DNA here is from genome assembly GCA_964607575.1 of uncultured Planctomycetaceae bacterium. Lineage (GTDB taxonomy): Bacteria > Planctomycetota > Phycisphaerae > SM23-33 > SM23-33 > BS750m-G57. Next base: position 1,058 of record CAZSLS010000431.1, read on the forward strand.
GATGACAGGACCGTCAGTCCGGGCCCGGCCTTGCTGTGGCGACCGTAGTATTGATCGCACATGTGCGAGTACAGGGAATACGGCGGCGGACGCTTGTTGATCAGCAGCTTGTCGAAGTCAAGCAGCGGATGCGACAGGATAATTCGACGCCGCAGCGCCCGCAGTTCGGTCAGGACTTTACCGCCCCGATCGGTCTCCGACGCCAGGCGTCGCTCTATCGCGACAAGCTCAGCCGCCAGCTTCGGGCGCTTGGCGTTCTTCTCCACAAACGCCAGCGTCTTGCGGGCCAGAGCGAGCACGTCGCCCGCCGGATCCGCACGGACCACGGAGCCCGCAGACAGGACGACAACCGCACACAGAAAGACCAATCGCTTCATGGCAGGCACCTCAAGACTTTCATCGCCCATTATCGCCGCCGCAACCCGCAGCCGCAAACTAAAGTTAGCATCTAAACGTCTTTGGCCACAGATAAACACGGATGAATCGGATATTGTCTTTGTGCTTTAAGATAAACCGCCTATCCGTGTTCATCCGTGGCTCACTACCGAAGTCGAATATCCGCCTGAGATCCAAATCCCAGGTAACGACCAACGCCGGCCGGATTATCCCGCCGGATTGCTAACCGTTACGTCTCCGTCGTCGCCATTTGGACATTGGATGTTTCTTGCTGAGTGTCGAGTGTTGGAGTACAATGATTCTCAATAACTTTGAATGATTGGTTAAATTATGGCAAGTACTGATAAGGAAGATAATAATTGTCCTTCCCATGCTCTTCCGCCGAGTGTTCAACGAAGTAGGCTTCGTAGGAGGGCTGTGAATGAAGCGAGTTTTAGTCCGGGTGGGACGAGGCCTGAAACTCAGGCCGCGTTAGATGCTCTGGAAGGAGTTAGTGATGAAGGGTGGGATGAAAATCCGTTAGATTCTCGGAGTTCTAGTTCTTCCAGTTCTCCTCATTCTTATCGTACTCCTTCGGGGAAACAGACTTTCTTTAGAAGACACTTCGGGAAGGTTTTATTGGCAGGTGCTGTAGGGGTTGTGGCTGTTGCTCTTGGTGCGAGTTATGCTTTGAGAGAGGCTGCAGCTCATTATGGTTGGTGGTGAGATTTCTTCAGGAGATATCAGGGGGTCAGTGGGGTCAGCCCAATAGCAAATAAGGGATTATAGGGGTTTGTCCGATCAGGTGTTCTTGATTCTATTGGCGAACTGCCTGATAATTTAAGGGCTGCTGTCGTTCACTTGGAAATTGGGCGTTTCTTGTTGG
>CAZSLS010000432.1:0-2302 GCA_964607575.1 uncultured Planctomycetaceae bacterium
CAAGGTAATGGTTCTCTCATAACAACTGGACCGAAGAACCGGGGCAAGCCAGGGGCCTGCCGCCGCCGGTCTTGCTGTACCATCCGTGAGCGTCCAGATCCTTGTCGTCGTCGCCGAAGCTGAAACGCGCCTTTCCGCCCGCTCGATATGCATACTCCCACTGTGCTTCGGTGGGCAGGCCCACCGCCCGCCCGGTCTTCTTCGACAACGCTGTGCAGAACGCCATAGCATCCTTCCAGGACACCTCTTCCACCGGGTTCAGGGGAGCTTTCACCTTGCTCGGATTCTTGCCCATGACGCGCTGATATTGTGACTGGGTCACTTCAGTGACACCCATGTAGAACGGTTTGGTGATCGCCACCCGGCGCCGAGGGCCTTCGTGATCCTTATGGTCCTTTTCAGATTTCGTGCTGCCCATCGCGAATTGGCCTGCGGGGATACCTGCAAGCTTCATCGTGACGCCCTTGCCAAGGTTCAGGATCAGATCCCTATGAGCAGTCAGGGCGATTATTTTCCCCGCCGGGACCTTTACTCCGCCCTTGTCGGTCTTGAGCGATAAAGTCATTTTCTGCCCGAGGGCGCCTACGATCAGGTCCAGGCCCTGGCACTGCAGGCGGATGCTCTTTCCGTCGGCGGTGAAGGCGGCGTTCATTATCTGAGCCAGCGGGACGGTCATTGTTCCGTAGCGTGTCTTGATGCGGAACGACCGGTCGAGCACCATGCCCTTGAGGCGAGTCTTGTCACGCAGTTCGACAGTCCACTGTCCGCCCTTGAACCCAGCGGCTTGGAAACCCGGGCGAATTCGGCGGATATTATCCAGCTTCACTGTGACCGGTCCGTAGGGGCTGGATATCCTGAACTGTTTGACGGTAACCGTCCCAATGAATGTATTCACATCCGCCTGGACTGTGCTCTGCAGTTTGAGCGGCCGGGCCATCGCCTCAGGAGCCTCGGCGTGATCGACAGACCAGGTCTTGTAGGCCTCCAGCACTTCCGCAACCCCCGCGCGCCGCGCCGGGATGTCGCTGGCGGAATGGCGAGAGACAATGAGCGACACAGGCGGACCCAGGGCGATAAGCGCCCGCCGAGCGCCTTGGCGCGTTTTGGCTGAGTCCAACGCCTTGACCTGCTTTTCGACCCGCTCGACAAGCCCAGGCCGGTCGTTAAGCCCTACGTTCAATTCCACCAGTTCCGCCACGGGAATCTTCAGAACGTTGTCGGTTGCGATGCGAATGGTGACGGCCTTGACGTCAGTACCGCCGGTTATCACGGTCCCGTCGACAAGCTCGAATTGCAGCACCGGCCCTCGGCCGCTGGCGACCGGCGGATCAGCGGCCAGTGCGTTGCCCAAAGACAAGGCGACAACTACTATCGCAATTACAGTTACCTTCTCAATCATTCTGTCGTCCGCATAACGTTTGGGCTCAGTATCGCGGTTTGTCCGCGTGTGCTGCAGCGCCTTGTTAGCTGCTGCTTTCCTCTTGGGTATCCTCGCTGAGTCCTGCTTTGTGCAAAGCCGCCATGGCTCTGAATCTTATCCTGGCGCATCGTTCAGTCTGCGTGGTGTCCGCACCATCGGGGCAGCAGCAATGACTGGAGAGGTACTTAATGTCTTCAGGGTCCAGCCAGAGGGCGACGCGTCCTTTGGCCAGTTCTTCATCCGGTTTCGTTGGTTCAATCGGTTTCTTCATAGACGCTTCTTTCTATAGCTAACTGCTTATTCACAGTCACGGTCGTGGGCGCAGGGTCTCAATATCACTTGTGGTCATTTCCCTGTCAAAAAACGCCAACGCGCGGTTCTCTATAACCACGTTTCATATCTTATAGAGCCCCATTTCCATGACAACAAGTAGAAAGCGCACGTTCACTGGATTCGGTGACTGGTCGCGACTTCGTCGCGAATAGGCCGACGTACCGTCGGTCGCTAAACGGGGGTGCGATTGCTCCTTGTTTTCTGATCACTGGTCTGCTTCGGGCGGGGAATTGCTCTGCGGGGCGATGGTGGTTTGCGGTTCGCGGTTGTTCAGGAAATCGTAGTTCTCGTCCGGGCCGCCGAGTTCCTTCACCACCTGGACTTTCAAATCTTCCGACAGTTCGGTCAGGCTGTTGTACAAGGCAATCGGGTGCAGCCGTTTGGTTTTGTCTTCGTCGTCGGCGGGCGGTTTGGGCGGATGTTTGGCGGTCTGCTCGGGTAGGGCGAGCATGAACGTTTTCAGCAGGAATTCGCGACATTTGCGCGCGGTCTCGCCGTCGCCCTCGAGCGCGACTTTGATGTGCTTGGTCAGGATGGACTTCATCCATT
>CAZSLS010000433.1:0-2267 GCA_964607575.1 uncultured Planctomycetaceae bacterium
CCGGCGCCAATACGGGCCTGGGAACCGATGACGTATTCTACGTGGGCAATACCGTTGGTGACACCAACGACGACGGGACAGTTGACGCCGACGACCTGGCCACGCTGTTTGGCGAATTCGGTCTGCGAGGCGGCACCGAGTTGGTTAGCGACGTGAACATCGACGGCCGCGTGAACCTGACAGACTTCGCGACCCTGCGGAGCAACTTCGGCACATCCGTGGGAATACCCACCTTGCCCGCAACCGCACCGCCCGCCGCCGCACCAGCCGCTGCATCTGAACCGAACGTGGACATTCTAGCCGAGTCGGTGACGTCTGGCGATGGAGATGCGATTATCGCCGGCGACATTCCGCACGGTCTGCCGCCATCGGTTGAAGTCGCCCCGATCGACCTGCCGGCGCCGGAGCCCGTTATCGCACCTGCAGCCACCGATGATTTGCTGCTGGGTGAAGGAGGCTTGACCTCGGGCGAAAGCCTTGACGCCGCGCTGGATACAGACGACTTGCTGGTAGACATGCTGGCTGAGTCGGCGTTGAATGGAATATTATAAGTTGTGTTTCAACAGCGACCTGTGGTCTCTCTGACACAGTTGCGGGGGTTGTGTGTGACTAGTTTTTCTGGCGCTTTTGTAGTTCTTGTTGTATCGTGACTTACAACACCCTATTTAGGAGTATGTCATGGACGACAAGAAGATCACTGTAGAAGAGCTCAAAGCGGCATTGGCTGGCGATATGAATCTCCTGTTCGCAGAGGTTGCCAAAGCGATGAATCAGGCTCAACCGGGCCGGATCATCGCCGACTCCGAAGAGCCTGTTCGAGACGCAAACGCACACTTTCGCCAAGCACTTTACCAGAAGGCGATCAACCTTCTGCAAGACAAGCAGGAGGCTTTTCCCCCCTCAGCAGACAACACAGAAAAGATGGAAGAATAAGGGACGTCAGTCTACCTCGCACATGACCATCAACGGCCGCATGCGAATCCAGCGGACAGTGTACTGGAATCAACAAGCCGGCACGAACGTTCCGCTGGATCGTTTTCTGGGGATTCATACGCAAAGATATAGTCCTGGTATTCGTGAGATAACCTGTCGCGTATCGACCACTGCAAACTTCCGCAAGGCCGCAAGCGACCTTGCCCGTGTAGGCCAAATTGTTCTGTCGCATGAAATGATCCGCCAACTTGTCGAAGCCGAGGGGCAAATCGTTGTTCGCCAGCAGACCACCGGTCAGTTGGCGCCGGACTGGACAGCCGAGGATTGCCGTGTTGAAGGCCAGGACAGCACATGCGTCATCACCGGCGCAGACGGCGTGATGGTTCCATTAGTCACCGAGACCGAGAAAGCCAAGCGTCGCGCATTGCGTCGCCATCGCGGCCCAAAGGCTAATCGCCGTCGCAAACGAATTCGGCGCGGCAGCGATAATGAGTACAAGGAGTTCAAGCTTGTGGCGTTTTACGATCCGTCGCACAAGCATCAGTATGCAGTCGGCACCAGCGGCGATTGCAAGGTGTTGGGCCGACGAATGCGGCGTGTGGCGGGATTAATCGCCCTCGATAAGGCCGACCTGGCCTATTCGGTCAGCGACGGCGCCCCGTGGATACGCAAGCAGTACAACCAGCAACTGCCTATGCTGGAGGCCAATATCCTGGATTACTATCATCTGCGCGATCACGTTATCAAGACATCGCATAGTGTTTTTGGCGAGAACACGCCCGAAGCATTGGCCTGGCGAAAGGAGATGATGGGCGTTGTTATGGAAAGTGGTCCTCTTGCGTTGCTCGACGGCCTTGGCGTACTTCGCCGTTCGCTACGCTCTGGGTCTAAACGGGACGCGTTGGCGTCGCTTATCATGTACATTGCCCCTCGGGTGGAGATGCTGAGATATCCGGAGTTCCGTGCCGCGGACTATGACATTGGCTCCGGCCCGACCGAAGCGTTCTGCAAAACATTGACAGCCCGCCTGAAGGGGCAGGGAATGCGTTGGGATAAGCTGAATGCCGAAGGCATGATGGCCTTGGCGTCGATCGATTCCAGCGGCCAGTGGAACTCGTACTGGACCGCCCAACGCCTGGCGGCATGACCACAGCCAGAAAAACTAGTCACACACCGGGGGTTCTTGCTACGGGAAAATGCTTGATTTTTCGCTGATATGTGCTATGCTAGTGTGTAAGTGTCGGTCAGCGGCATGGTTGAGGGACTTGTAGATTTCGGAGGAGCGATTCTTGCCCTTTCGGAGTCTTTTGGTTCTCGGTGCGGGTATAGACTAG
>CAZSLS010000434.1:0-2262 GCA_964607575.1 uncultured Planctomycetaceae bacterium
GTCGGCGTCTCCGGCCCGTTATCGCTTGCAAAAATGATAATCGTGTTCTTCTCGTGTCCGGACTCGGCCAGTGCGGCCAGGACTTTTGCGATCTCACCGTCCACCTTTTCGATCAGGCGGTAGTATCCCCATCGCAACTGGCGCCACTGGTCGTTGGTGTAGTTGCCGACGGGGAACAAGCTTCCCGGACCCTGGTAGCCCTTCCGAAGTGTTGTCATCGTGTCGGTTTCGTTTTTCGGAGGCTCCAGATTGGCGGGGATCGGCGGGCACTTGTCGGCGGGGGGCGTTTTTCCCACCGGACCGCTGGGGAGTTTCTGGAAGCGGCTGAATTGGCAGATGTCGTGCGGGTTGCTCAGGCTTACGACGGTCATCAGCGGTTTGTCCAGTTTGCCCTGCTTTGAAACGAGATACTGCTCGGCCAGATCTCCGACCTCGCCGTCGTGCCCGTTTCCGTAGAGGCATTTTGCGATCTGGAAGCCGTGCGCCTTCTTGTTCTTCCGATCGAAGCAGAGATGCCATTTCCCGAAGTAGGCGGTTTCGTATCCGGCGCGATGGAAGTAGTTTCCCATGTTGAGGAAATCTTCGGTGTCGATTCTTGCGTTTCTGTTGGCTGTTACTCCGGTTTCGTGCGGGTATCGCCCGGTGAAGATCGAGTTCCGTGCGGGCATGCAGAGCGGATTGGGGCTGTAAGCTCGTGAAAAGAGCGTTCCGCTTTCGGCCAGGGAGTCCATTGCAGGCGTGTTGAGCCATTTTGCGCCCATGGTGCAGCTCATGGCGTCGGCGAACTGTTGATCTGTCATGATGAACAGGATGTTCGGACGGTTAGCTCCGCCTTTTGCGGCGGCTGACAGGACCGAAGTGGCGCCGAGTGCGGCGGCCGCTGCGCAACTGTTCTTAAGGAACGTTCGTCTGGTGTTCACAGGCGTCTCCAATATGACTAACTCGCCGACCGGACGGATTATTCTAACGAGTTTCCTTTTAACCTTCCACGATTGCGTGCGACGACCCAGGCGCGTCGCGCGAGTATCCGGTCGATTGCAGAGCGGTGGAGATTTATTGGCGATCCGGGGGATTTTACGATCCTGTAAGGTGTTTTGGAATTGTGTGTTACGAGAGTCGGTTATGAATATCGCCGATGAGCCCGGGAAAAAACAGCTTCCTCCTTGCCTGATGTATTCGATAGAGCGACAATTACCAATGCTGGCCGGCCAGTGGCGGTCACGGGTCGGGTGTCATTTTTGAACTATTGGCGCAATGGGGATTGCTATGGCTTGTCAGCGCGACTCTGGACCGACTTCCCAAACGAGTTTAGAATTCCTCGAACCGCGTTTGCTCTTGAGCGGGACTGTCGACCCGGGCGACATCGCAGGGGCGGACGTCTATCCGGATTCCAGCGGTGCGTTTGCAGCCGGGGCGGTGTCTCGGACGCTGTACGTTGACGCCGACGCGCCGGGCGCCAACAACGGCGCTGGTTGGGCCGACGCCTACAACGACCTCCAGGACGCCCTGGCGGATGCGACTCCCGGGACCGAAATACGCGTAGCCCAGGGCGTGTACAAACCCGCCTCGCCCGGAGGCGATCGTCGCGCATCGTTCCGGATGGTTGACACCGTCGTGCTTGCGGGCGGATACGCCGGATTCGGCCAGCCGGATCCCGACCTGCGGGACATCAACGCTTATGAAACTGTGCTGAGCGGGGACCTTAACGGCAACGATGGCGAGAATTTCATCGGGGACGCCGAGAACAGCTATCATGTCCTGTACGCCCATAACGATATAAGCGCCGCTGCGATCGTTGACGGTTTCACCATTACCGGGGGCAACGCAAACGGTTCCAGCGGTGAATCTCGCGGAGGCGGACTGTTCACCTATGCAGGCGATCCGACCGTGCTGAACTGTACGTTCAAGGCGAACCGCGTGCAGGGGCGCGACTCTGACGGAGGGGGATTCTTCAGCTACCGGGGTAATTCAACGATCAGCAATTGCCTGTTCATCGGCAATGTGGCGGAGGACGACGGCGGGGGGATTTCAGCGTACGGCGGGAGGATGACCGTATCGAACACGACGTTCCGAAATAACGTGACGCTCGGCAGGGACGCCGACGGAGGCGGATTCCGCAACTACGAAGGCCGCTCGATTCTGACAAACTGTCAGTTCATCGACAACACCGCCAATGACGACGGAGGCGGAGTGGCGGTTTACAGCGGCGCGGCGACCGTGACGAACTGCACGTTCATAGGCAACACCGCCGGCGATAGCGGG
>CAZSLS010000435.1:0-2241 GCA_964607575.1 uncultured Planctomycetaceae bacterium
AGAATAAGAGAAGACCCCGGCGCCTACTGCGGATGTTGTCTCCGCCAGGCCCGCATTGTGAACCAGACGATGGGCCAACGCCAGCTGGTTTATCTCGACCTGGTGGGAGCCCTCGGTCGCGCCGGTCGACGCCGTTGCGGTCAGGATATCGCTATCCACCGAAACCCCCTTGACCTTCTCGAGAGTGGCGGAACTTCGCAACGAGTCGACTTGGCTCTTGAATGCGGTGAGGCGAGATTCAAGATCGGCCAGAGCACTGTCCTTGGCTTGCCAGGTTCTTTTTTGAGTATTGAGCCGGTTGAGGGGAATGCGGTTAAACGCCATCGACCGCTCGATAAGAATATCGCTGTCAATGCCGGAAAACACACCGCTAAGTCCTGACTGGCCCATACCTGCTCCTAATGCCGGTTCAATATCACGTTGACTATCTCGCCACTCTAGTTATCGAGGCAAAAGAGCAGAACTTTAGACATACTAGACAACAAAACCAAACGGACGCCCACCACCTAATACGCGACCTATAAGCAATTTACGCGATAAACAATAAACCGACCGCGGGACTTTGCAGATTATCTGCATCCCGCGGCCGGTTTGTACCCCAGGCAACCCGAGCAATACTCGGAAACTCAAACAGCCCAGTCGCCCATTCCTATCGACCCATGCTATGTACTATCCCAGCAACTTCAGCGCCATCTGCGGCATGGAGTTGGCTTGCGCCAGCATGGAAATACCCGCCTGCGCCAGCACCTGGTTTCGCGTCATGTTCGCCATTTCGGTCGCTACATCGACGTCCGAAATACGTGACTCAGCCGCACTCAAGTTCTCGGCCTGAATGTTCAGGATCGTATTGGCCGCCTCAAGACGGTTCATATAGTAACCGAGCTTGGCGCGATACGTATCCTTCGTGGTTATGGCGGTGGATACTGCTGTCAGCGCTGCAGACGCATCCGTCACCAGACTCACGCTTCCACCATCGGCGGCGCCGTTGGTGATGGCGAAGTCGGCGTCGGCGTCAAAGGCGGTGACGTCGTTGGTGCCCGAACCGATGGTAATGTCGTTACCAGCTCCAGCGGTCAGAGCAGTCAACTCAAGCCTGTAAGCGCCGTACGTCGAGTCATAGGTGGCTTTTGCAAACGCCGTATCCGAAGCGGTCCAGTCACCCGCAATCGCCGCGTCGTTCAGCGCGGTGACCAGTTGACTGAGCGTTATGCCCGTGCCCGAGTAGTCCGTACCGCCAATATTGGTCAGGTCCAGCGTAACGTCGGAATCGGTGGCCATGTTGATGTCGATGACTTTGTGGGTCGCATCGATGTCGGCGGCTTGGATGTAGAGGTTGTCAACCGTCGTGGCGTACGACGAACCATGGGTGGCTGTTGACGTGCTGTTCGGCGTGGCGTCGACAGCAAGACCACCGGCGCCGGCGGTGACGTTCTCTGCGGTAAAACTGATAGAGGCTGATCCAAGGTGGAACGACACGCCGTTGGTGTTGTTCAACACACTTGTGCCATTAAACGTCGTCGAGTTGGCGATACGCGTGATTTCGGCGCCGAGCTGAATGTATTCGTTGTTCATGATCGCGATCTGATCAGGAGAATACGATTCGGTTGCGGCCTGTTCGGCTAGCTCCTTCATACGAACGAGCAGATCGTCGATGACGGCCATCGCACCTTCAGCCGTCTGCAGCATCGAAACGGCGTCTTGAGCGTTTCGGGCCGCCTGATTGAGCTGGGCGACATCGCCACGAATAAGCTCGCGAACAGCCAATCCTGCAGCATCGTCCTTTGCGGAGTTAATCCGCAGGCCGGACGAAAGCCTTTCGACGGACGTGGCCAGCGAGTTGTAACTCGTGCCCAGGTTCCGCGCGGCATTGGCCGCCATTAGGTTATTCTTAATCGACAGCATATTAATACCTCTCCCTCGTAAGCGTTTCTGCTGTCAGGCCTACGCAGCCTGACACGTTTACTTACTGCAGAAACTCGGAGTTTTTATATTAGATTTCGATTTCCGCAAGACCGCCCAGTCTTGCAGGCGACCAGGGATCACTTCCCATTGCCCGTTTCCAGAGTTACTTATCGAGGGATAATCGGAATACTTAAGAAATACCCCAAAAAAAATGTTAAGATAGGTAGTTTGTGATATGTCCCGATCTTCCGGAAAAGTACGCAAGCACGTTTGTATTGCATTATATGTAAAGGGCGAAGTAAAACTGTAGCGCGGGCGGAGCAATAGTGTAGCGCTTGT
>CAZSLS010000436.1:0-2232 GCA_964607575.1 uncultured Planctomycetaceae bacterium
CCGGTTCATTGAATACGCCGCGTAGGACTCGAACCTACGACCCGCTGATTAAGAGAAAACTGCTCTATTCAATTGGGCTACACGCAAAACTCCGCTACGGCATGCGGAAGAGCTGGGTGGGCAATGGGTTAAAGCTTTGCGGCTTTCTCGACGAGACTTGGCTAATCTCATTAGAGACACACTAATCTCGCAATAATCGCACCATTCTGCGGCGATTCTGCGGCGATTCTTGCAAACTGCGGCGGTTGTTGGTAAAAACAGATCGCAGGTTCGATGTTACATAAGGGAGCCCATCATGGCTGGCAAACGGAAAAGACCAAAGCTCCGTGAGAAGGACGGTTGTTTCGTCACGGATATCTACAAACCCGATGGTAAGCGGACGACAATCAGTTTTGGGGCTGTCGGCGAGCGGTCTGAGGGTGAGATATATGCTGCGTTTGGCCAATGGCTTGATCTTTTCAACCAGCATCCGCACAAGGTTCTCGCTTCTAATAGTCCGTATGATGTGATTGCAAATATTATTAATCCGCGTGGCATCGTGAGCGTGGGGCAACTCCACGACAAGTATGTTGAGTGGATGGATGGACAAACCGAGCTTATGCGAGATGGCCGTGAATCTCCGGACATTGGTCGGGCGAGAAGAATCGGGGCGTTTCTTTTGCCCTATGGGGACTGGCCTGTATCAGATTTTGGTCCCGATGAACTCACTGTTGTCCAGCAATCGCTGGTGGATTATCGATATTTCAGGGCGGGTCATGGCGATGAGCCTGTACCGTACATCCGAACTAGTATCAACGACCTAATTAATGTCGTACATAAGATGTGGCAGTGGGGCGTGGGTCGTGAAATTACGACTGAAGCCCAGGCAAGGCGGCTTAAAGAAGTGCGTTCTTTGCGCGTGGGAAAGACACAGGCTCCCGATACGCAGAAGAGAGCGATGGTTACGGAGGAGGAGTTCGAGAAGGTCGTGGCAAGCGTGGGTCCCGTTGTAGCTGATATGCTTCGAATCATGTGGAATACGGCTATGCGCCCGAGTGAAGTGTGCAGGATGCGCCCGCTTGACATACTCCATGATGATCCGAGCTGTTGGCTGTACGTGCCTGGCCGCGATGTCAGCTTGGTAGGCGACCACAAGACGGCTCACCACCAGAGGGTCCGCGCGATCCCACTGACTGCGCGATCCCAGGTGGTCCTGAAGCGATGGATCAAGAGCTTCGACTCGGAGGAACACATCTTCCAGCCAGCCATCGCAGTGCGCGAGATGTACGAAGCGCGATTCGCGGGGCGAAAGACGCCTCTGGGCCAAGGGAATCGAGCCGGCACCAACCGCAAGGCCCATCCGATGATCGAACCTGGCAAGATGTATAATGCAGATTCGCTCCGCAATGCGGTCAAACGTGCCTGCAAACGAGCCGGCGTTGACCGGTTTACACCCTATGATCTCAGACGCAGTGCCGCGACCCGTGTCAGGTCGGAACTTGGCAAGGAAGCCGCCAAACTTCTCCTCGGCCACGTCAGCACCGACACCACCGAAATCTACCTCCTTGACGAGGTCAAGGAGACCATGAAAGTCGCCAAACAGCTTGATGCATCCCAGGACTAATCGCACGGAGGTGAGAAAATTAAGCGGTCTGTTAGGATTGGAGCTTGGGGCTTGGATAGTTAGCGCAGACTCCGAATACAATATGATTGGTCGACGATCAGCTTCGGTCCAACGGGCGAGCGGACCGAGGGGTAGATACCCTATCGTTCCCACCGAAGGCAGAACTTGCGGTGGTAGTCGCGGATGAACTGGTCGTACTGCTTCGGCGACTCCTGCTTCATGGCCATGAGCTTGGCCAGATGTTCCGAGGCATTGATCATCAGTTCCTTTATCTCCGGATCAGATATCCGCCCGTCGGCATGGATGTCCTCAATGGGCCCATTGCGGAAGGCGTAGGCGCAAATCGCGTTGGCCTCATCCCGAAGCGTAAACTCACGGGACGGCACGATGCCCTGTATTGCAAGCGGCGCGTCCAGCCCCAGTATCTGCTTGACCTGCATGGCCCGCTTGCGGATCGTGGCCATCCTGGCGCCGAACGCCTTCTCCAAATCGGCGTTCATCACTCCGGGCACGCCGCAGCCTCCGCTGCCGACGGCGTAGACGATCCCGCCGGCCCAGCCGCCTGGATTGCCGCGCAAGGCCGTGTCGCAGCCCAGCAGCCGCGCCAGGACCTGGCCGACTTGATCCCG
>CAZSLS010000437.1:0-2213 GCA_964607575.1 uncultured Planctomycetaceae bacterium
TTAGTCAAGGGGCGCAAGGAAGTCAGCTTCGAGGTCTGGTTCACGCCTACCGCCGAGAGCTACAACTGGAGCCCGGTGGTTCAATTCCGGGGAGGCAAAGACGCTTTCTACTACACGTTCCGCACGCTCAACAGGCACCGGGCCGAGCTGATAGTCAACGGTCACAATGAGGATATTCAGCGAAAGATCAGCGTCAAGGTCGGTCGTCCGATGCACGTGGTGGTCACATACGATCAGGACGGACAAGACGGGCGTCCCGTGCTGTCTTCTTACGTCAACGGCAAACTCACCGGGCGGATGGTCACGAAGATCAAGCTCTCGGAACTTGGGCTGACCAGCGGGCGGATCGGTCCCTTCGCTGGCAAGTTCGACGAGTTGCGGATCTACGATTATCCGCTTAACGCTCGCCAAGTGCAGGGCAACTACGCGGCCGGCCCGAATAGGGTGAATCTCGCGAAGGTCACGTTCCACTGCACCGACGGTTATCCCGAGCGTTGGCGGGGGGTCTACCGGGAAACTCTGGAGCACTTCTCAGCGAAATACGGTCGTGTCGGTCCGCTGCATGTTTTCCTGATCGAAAATGCCGATTGGAAACTGCCTGAGGGAGTTGCGAAAAAGGATGCGCAGAAACTCGCCAAATCGCAGAAGGAATTGAGACGTCTCTTCTGCAAGCTGCAGGGGGACGATTCAACTGGGGAACGTCTCGATTGGACAACAGGGAAGCACTGGGCCGGATGGAGTATCAAGCCTCCCAAACTGACGATCACCATGACCATGTCGCCTTATCGCGACGGCGAGCAATTCGTGATCGGCCCGATTCATGAATACATGCACGCTTACCAGACTGCGCACGGTTATGAGAAGGAGGCGGTCCACGGCAACAAGATGGGACAGTCGCTCTGGACGGGCCCGGCCTGGTGGAGGGAGGGTTCCGCGGTGCTGGTTGCGGGGCTCTATTGCTGCCGGCATCCGGAGCTATACAAAAAATTGAAAAAGCCGTACCCCTGGGAAGCGTTCAGCCGCGAGATGAATCGCAACCTTAAGATGTACCGCAAGGCGGGGACCAACATCCGCAAGGGCGTAACTCACGATGATTGGGGCCGCCTGGAGAAATCCAAACTAGTTCACCCGGTGATCTATGCCGGCGGCTCAGCGGCGTGTGCCTTGCTGCTCCAGAAAGCAGGGTCGCTGCGGCGTTTCATGGAGTTCTTTCCCCTGGTACCGGAACTGGGCTGGAAGGATGCCTTCGAGAAGCATTTTGAAATTACGCTGGAGGAGTTCTACAAGGAGTTCGACAAGTTTGCGCGGGCGGCTGGCGATAAACTCGAGGCTGAATCGCCGACGGGAAGCTGGTGCGATTTCCTGAAATCGATTGAATGAAACTTCCCAGCCGCAACGGAAACACGGGCGCCCCCCGACTCCCGAATATTTATGGCTCTATCTGCCCGGGGATCTGGGGCAGGGGCGGGCTCGGATTGACGGGACCAGGCTCCTCGTTACCGAAGGTGGTTTGGCAGTACGGGCATATTCTGAAATGAATTCCGAAGAATCCACCGCAGTTGATGCAGCGGACTCGTGGAGTAACGCAGGCCAGGACTATGAAAGCAATCCACCCGCCAACCGGGTGTATACCGAAGAGCATCCAGAGCGCGGAGTGATTCTTCTTATTGGCCAGTCGAACTCCAAGCGTTATCGGAAGAACCCACCCCAGCCCGATGACAAGGACGATCATTACCAGGCCCATGACTATGTGCAAACCCGCCGGTTCTCTTGTGTACCCTAGCATGTGTGTGTCCTCTTCTGCCGAGAAAGCAATCAGCCCTGTTGAAAACGACGCAATTCCCAATCGGGACAATTGCCTGGTCGGACCAGGTTAAGGTTGCTCGTCAAATCGAATGCTAACCCGAATATCTTACCATGTTTTCCGCGTCGGCGGGTGCCTTTGTCAAAAATCGCCCTGGCGGCGTCCGATTTCGCATTTTCTACTCGGAATATCGACCGATATGCCTTCGCAGAAAACACTCATCGTCCTTGCCAGGCCAAGAAATCACCGCGCCGACAATTACAGTGTGTTTGTCTTGCTTCCGATGAGAATGTTCGTAATGACAGTTAATCGCATAGGTTATGTGGGTCCGCGAAAAACATGGTGAAATATCCGGGCTAGGAGTCTGTCGGACTTCGCCTCCCGGTTGACGCCGGTTTGACGACCAGCC
>CAZSLS010000438.1:0-2194 GCA_964607575.1 uncultured Planctomycetaceae bacterium
ATAAAGGCGATTACATGAAGGTTGTCAGTATATTCAATCACGTTTTGGGTCCGGTTATGCGCGGGCCTTCGAGCAGCCATACGGCCGGTGCGTTCCACATGTCGCAAATGGCGGCGTCGATGCTGGGCGAAAGGCCGGTGCGGGCGGTGTTCTCGTTCGATAATGACGGGTCCTACGCGGCGACGTACGCGGCGCAGGGCGCAGACCGGGCGTTTGCTATGGGCCTTCTGGACGTCCCGCTGACCGATGAACGCTTCTTCAACGCGTTGGGGCTGGCGGCGGGCCAGGGCCTGCAGGTCGAGTTCAACACCACGAAACTCGAAAACCCCGACCACCCGAACACCGTCGATATCGAACTGTACGGCGCATACGGCGCCTCGCTGATGCTGCGTGCCAGATCGATCGGAGGCGGGGCCGTCGAGATCATCAGCGTGGCTGACTGGCCGGTGAACATCACCGGCGAGGCTTGGGATGTACTCGTGGAAGTCGACGCCGGTCACGAAGCCGCGGTCGCCATGACGCTCGATGACGATCTGCTGGGCGAGTTGGAAGTAATCCCCCGCGACGAACGGATGCTGCTGCGGGCTCAGCGGGGCTCGGAGCTGTCGGGCGAAGAATGCGATCGCCTGACCGCCATCGAGGGCGTTGTCGGCGTTCGACAGGTTCGCCCGGTATACTTCGTCCACACGGGCAAACCCCTGTTCGCCAGCGCCGCCGATGCGATTGCTCTGGCTGAGGAGACGGGCAAATCACTCGGTCAACTCGGTCTGGAGTATGAAGCCGCGTTGCTCGGTCTGTCGACTGACGAAGTCCTCGCCGAGATGGTGAGGCGATACGAGATAATGGAGCGTTCGGCGAGCGAGGGGCTCGAACCGTCTCCGCCGCCGATGCAACTGCTGACGCCCAGCGCCGGAGCGATCTTCGCCGCCGATAGCGACGATCGCCTGCCCGGCGGTGGGATTCACCTGCGAGCGGCCGCCAGGGCAATGGCGATAATGCACATAAATGGCGCTATGGGAGTGGTTTGTGCGGCTCCAACGGGCGGGGCGGCGGGCACGCTTCCAGGCGTGATAGTCACGTGTGCCAAGGAAAAAGGACTCGACGACCAAGGCGCCGCGATGGCGCTGCTGGGCGCGGGAGCCATCGGTGTGATAGTTGCAACCCGCGCCACGTTCGCCGCGGAAGTCGCCGGTTGTCAGGTCGAGATCGGTGCGGCAGGCGCGATGGCCGCCGCGGCGATCGTCGATATCGCCGGCGGAACGGTCGCCCAGGCGATGCACGCGGCTGCGATATCGTTTCAGAACTCGATGGGCTCGGTCTGCGATCTGGTACAGGGCACGGTCGAAATCCCGTGTCACACGCGCAACGCAGCCGCCGCCGCTGGCGCGTTTGTCTGTGCGGATCTCATCCTGGGCGGATACGCAAACCCGATCGACCTCGACGAAACAATTGACGCGGTGTACGAAAGCGGGAAGATGCTCCCGCCGGAACTGCGATGCACTTCACTGGGCGGACTGGCGGTCACACCATCGGCGCTGGCGATGAAACGCATTGGGGAGAATGACGCACAACGTAGTCCATAGGACGAAGGCGGGATTCCGGGAGGGACACCTCTTGCGGCTTGGCAGGTTCAGTTCGCCGTCCAGTTGTCAGTAATCGGTCAGCGGGCTGTTTTATTAGGAATCCGCCTTGTCGGAAGTGGGGTGTCGTGGTATACTTAGATATCACGCTCAGGACTATCGAACGGCGAATGGTCTTGGAGGACGGAGGAAGTGTGTCTGGTCTGGGTGCGAGATCTTCCGGTAATGATACCGCGGTCTCGGCCAGGAGGTCGTAATGACAAACAGCAACACGAGCAAACCCCAGAATCTCCCGCTCCTTGAAACGCTCGAACCGCGCCTGCTGCTTAGCGGATCGGTGGTGATCTCGGAGTTCATGGCCTCCAATAACCTGACGATCGCCGACGGGGACGGCGGGTCGCCTGACTGGATTGAACTGCATAATCCCGGCGACGAGGAAGTGGACCTGGCTGGCTGGTTTCTGACCGATAACGAGAACAGCCTGGATAAGTGGCAGTTCCCCGATGATCCCGGGATAGACACCACGCTCGATCCCGGCGAGTATCGCATCGTCTTCGCGTCGGGTGTAGATTCCCCATATCCCTACGTTGACCCCCAGGGCTACCTGCACACGA
>CAZSLS010000439.1:0-2167 GCA_964607575.1 uncultured Planctomycetaceae bacterium
GTACCCCCGCGTCGCCTGGGCCACTTTCAGGGGAAGCAGTTCCATGCAAGGCTCTTTTCCCCACTGTCTCCCATCGGCGATGATCAAGCGGCCGGGGTCCTGGGCCCGTATGGCGGTGACCATGAGCCTGACCACGTGCTCGTGCTTCTTGGCGTCGATACCGGAAGGTTCATTGAAGAGGTTGAAGCTCAGGCGCTCGCTGGGTATGCCCTTGTAGCGCTTGGCGAAGAACGCCCAGTGCATGGCGCAGATCTTCTGGGTTTGGGGATCGGTCCAGAGGTCGGTCTTCTCTTTCGGATTGGCGACTGTGTATCCGGGCGCCCTGTGGAAGTTCATGCAGACGTGAATGCCGTACTTCTCTCCCCACGCGACGGCCTGGTCGAGGTCTTTGAAGAACGCTTCGTCGAACTTCGTCCAATCACCGCCCTTGATCCATATCCGGTAATCCATGGGAAGGCGGACGAAATTGAACCCGAGTTCGCTTATCAGCTTGAAGTCTTCCTCTTTGAAGGGTCCGTTCGTCCTGCGCTTGTAGAACTTCTCGAGCAGGTTGAATCCTCGCCACCGCGGGAGTTTCTCCGCCGTTGCGGGCAGCCACTTGGGCTTGGCGGCAATCGAAGAAGCAGCGAAGGCGGAGAGCAGCAGGAAGGCAATGATGTATTTCTTCATAGGCTAACGATACCCCATCGGATGTATCTTGACAACTTGGGATTCCCCAAATGGCATTGCGCTCGCAACCATCGCTGACTCTTACGGCTATCCGTCGAAGATGCTACGAAGCAGTTTGTGACAGTCTTGAGCTTGACCGGCCACTGTCGTATGATCGTGACTCAGAACTCTCACACAGGAAACGTATGTCTACAGAACCGTACAATTATGAACTGATCGCACAGCACCCTAAGCTCCTGGCCATATATAGCGGTTGGCTTGGTCAGAAGATTTGTTACTTGACGCATTCAGCAGTCACCTGGGATCAGTCGAACGCTTGGTCCGCAGCGGCGACTGAAGTAGACCGGCTTGTTCTGGTTCTGCACTATGCTGATAAGGCGAAGGTGCTCAAGCTATCAGGTGAAACTGAGACAGCCCTCGGTAAACTCGTCGGATATTTCGCGGCCAGCGGGTGGTGGACCTCACGCGACGGCACACGTGAACGTGCTGCCTGCCAGCGGGACAGGCGCGAACAGGGCGAATTCCCTGACCGCGAACTTGACCCTGACGCTACGCCGTTCCAGCCACGGCTATTGCTCGAATGCGACCCGGCGTATTCGGTCGCGTCTACGGTGATCAATCAACTTGACGCCCTGTTGATGCAGACATCTGTCACCACGGACAATTTGGACGTATGCAGGCTGGGTGTAATGCTCTCGGGATTTTGCTACCGCAGTACATCGCAGTTGGGCTTGCCGTTTATTGACTCAGTGCTCGATAACCTCGCTGCTCGTGGCGTGACCGACTTGCAAGCCGAGAATGCGTTCAGGCGGGCTGTGGGCTTGTCCGAGGTCACTGCAGATCGCCTTCCACTGTCACTTACTGATCTTCCCCCCGTCCCGCCATTGGTCCTGGAGGACATCACTACCGATCACAACAGCCCATATTCTTTTCCACGCTACCGTAGTGACCTGGCAGATCATCGCGGCCTGGTGTTGGGCTGTGTCTTCAATCGTTTCGATGTTACGGTTCCGCCGACAGAGAACGATGCTTTGCAGTATCCGGAGTTGGCAAGGCTGAAGAAAAAACTTCAGGCCAGTTCTGTCAAGGCGACGAAATCGAAAGGCAAGATGAATCTGGCTGAGCAGACTGTATTCTGGGCGGAGGAGGCACTGGAATACCTGGGTATCGCTCGTCGCAACTTGGCACGTCCCGACATGGCATTGCAAAGATTAATTCAGAAGGGCGCCCTCCGGCCAACGAAAATTGGCGGGCGGCTTGTGTTCAAAAAGGCGGAGCTTGACCGTGTTCTCGAAAAAGGGGACCAATCGCCTCGAAGGGGAAGGCCTAGAAAAGACGGGAAATAAGCTCCATTCTGCGGCGATTCTGCGGCGTCAAAAGGATTTTCTTTATCGCGTATTTTCTCGGCGCATGAAAAAACCCTTGTTTCCAAGGGCTTTTTCGACTCGGGGTGACTGGATTTGAACCAGCGACTTCCTGCTCCCAAAGCAGGCGCGCT
>CAZSLS010000440.1:0-2150 GCA_964607575.1 uncultured Planctomycetaceae bacterium
CTAGTTCAGAAACACACGACCGTCCTTCTGGGCGGTCGTTGTCGTTTACAGGCATCCCGTTTGGATCGATCAGGCCGCAGGCGGCTGCGTTGACAACCAGTTCGCCTGTCTTGGTCTCGGGGAAAATGCGAATCTCATCGACGTAACTGGCGATCACCCGCCGCATCTTCGGGTCGCGTCGGCCTTTGACCATATCCGCCAGGCACTCAGCCTGCTCGTAGGCCCACTGTCGCATATGATCGGCGTCCAGACACCGTTCATCAAGCCGGGCGGTGCGTAGATCGGCTTCCAGATATTCGCGCCGCTTCCGCAACTGCGTCAGCCGGTCATTCAGCATCGCAAGATTCGCCGGATCAAGGCTGCTGGTCAGGGCAGCAACCATCTGGTCGATCTCTGCGATTTCCCGCACCAGCCGATTAGTGTCGCCGCCCCCATGACGCTGGCCCATGGCGCTGGCGACAAAGCGTTCAACGGCTGCATCGACACCGTCTGTGTCCCGAAACACCAGCCCTCTTACCTTATCGAGCACCCATGCTTCGAGGGCGTCGGCCTTCACGCTCGCGGGCTGCGGACACGTGCTCTTACCGTATCGCCTACGCCCAGCGCAGGTGTAGTAGTTGCTGACGACCTCCGCCCGACCGGGAATGTGGCCCTTCCTTTTTCGTTCTCCCCAGTATGGCTGGCCGCAGTTACCGCATACCAGCACCCCAGACAGCAACCATCGGTCGCGCTGCTTGCCCTTGCCGCCCTTGGCCTTGCGGCGTTTGATGACCATCACCTGGGCTCTGTCCCAATCCTCCCGGGTGACGATAGCGGCCACAGCGTCCTGCACAACGATCCATTCCTCCTCGGGCATCAGAACCGGCTTGGCCGACTGCTCGCGTGACTTCATTTGATCCACTCGCCCCTTCTTGACCGAGTAGAACTTGCTCTCGGTGCGCCGGTTCCAAACCAGGTCCCCACGGTAGATTGGATTCATCAGCAGCGATTTGATTGTCGTGAAGTTCCATAGGCCGCCGCGAGGGCTGGGAATGCCCTTGGTGTTCAGGCGATCGGCAATGCCCTTGAATCCGACGCCATCGAGGCACCATGCGAAGATATCTTTGACCACCTGCACTCGATCGGGCGTCGAGAGCACCATACGCCCCTTACATTCCTTGCCCGGTTTCCGGAGCGACTGGCCCTTACGATAGGTGGCCGTCACGTTGCCATTCACATCCATTACCTCGCGCACGCGGCCTGGGCAGAACCGCACGCGATAGATCACCTTGCCATCCGGACCGACGATTTCACGGTCGTAGCCATACGGGCACGGGCGACCCGGGTCCGACTTGGCTTGCACCGCCGAGATCTGACCACGCAGGGTGTTCTGGCTCAGGCTGATCGAGAACTGGCGATTCTGAAATTGCTTCACTGTGCGCAGGATATCGCCGTCGAAGCTCTCGCGGTGCAGGTAATCCTCTGTGACCGACAGAAGCGTGACACCCGCCTTCCGCAAGAGGTAGCGATAGTATTCCGTCTCCGTAACATCGCCACGGCTGAACCGATCACTGTTCCAGACGATTACCGCCTTGAACTGGCCAGCCTCGGCGTCGGACACCATCTGCTGAAAGCCCGGCCGCTGGTCCGCACTTGTCCCGCTGATGGCATCGTCGACGTACTCGCGAATAACCTCGTAGCCATGTTCCTCGGCGTGACGTGAGATTTCGAGACGCTGGTCGCCGAGACTCTGTTCTTGCCTGTCCGTCGAGCGGCGAAGATACGCAACGGCCGGAATCGTCTGTGTGGTGGCAATCATGGTGTTTTCCTTTCGTTCTGGCGGTTCACAAATACCACCAGCATGAGGGCTCAACTTGGCGATGAAAGCAAGGCAATCTTCCGTCGAATCCGCAACCGCTGCCGATAGGCCCGCTGGCGACATGCGGCTTGGCAATATCGCGCCTCAGGGCGGCTGGAGAAGAATACTTCATCGCAACTGCAGCACGAGTGTCGATAGCAGCCGCGACCTTCACCATATCGCCGCCACGTGGCCTCCAGTAGCGATCTTTTGGTCAACATGCCCATCAGGGGCCTCCATAGCGCGTTACGGATAAAAAGCGGCGTCTGAAAGAAAGTCTGTCTAACACCGCGACTGTTCCCGCTGGCGTCAT
>CAZSLS010000441.1:0-2139 GCA_964607575.1 uncultured Planctomycetaceae bacterium
TAAAGGCGGCCAGTGGAATTGCGCTGAGCGTCGGGTTGTACAGTTCGATGAATTCAAGATCGTCGGGGTCCACACCGCCCACACCGTCGGGATCGGGCGGATTGTACATGATCTCGCTGATTATCACCGGACCGACGCGCGGAGGGCTGTTGGCGCCACCGGGCGTCAGCGATGTCATCGGATACAGATCGCCAAGGGTGTCAGGCCAGCGTCCGAACGATTCGCCATTGATCGCGGCGCCGAAATCGACGTGATCGACGAAGCCCAGCAGATTGCCCGAGGCGTCGGCCTCCATAAGCCACACGTCGTCTCCGCGGGCGCCGCTGAGCGCAAAATCCTTCTCGCCCGGTCCGCCGAACTCCGTGGCGTAGTCGACCTCCAGCGCGCCGGCGACGTAGTGCCCTTCGTAAAAGACGACGTACCCGTCGGCGGGGATCACCGTGCCGGCGGGGATCTCGAATTTTGCGTAGTCGGGTCCGCCGTCGCTGAGGAACCACCCGCTGATATCGATTGGCGCACCGGTCGTGTTGTACAGTTCAATCGAATCGGTCAACGGGTCGTCGCTGTGGGTCAGGACCTCGTTGACGACCACGTCTGACCGCGGACCGGTACCGACGAGCCCGGGCGAACCGCCGTACTCGCTGCTCGATCGCCAGCTGGACCCCGCGGTGTGGTCGCCGTCGATGTCGATAAGTTCGAGCGAGCTCCCGCCGCCGTCGGCGCGGTTCGGCCAGTCGCCGGCGTCGTTGTACTCGAACGCCTCGAGCATCGACGCCACCGGATGACCGAAGGCGATACTCTCGCCGCCGTTGTTCAGCGACCCGGTAAACACGCCTACAACGTCGACATCCGTACCGTAGCGGGCCTCGAACGCCGAAGCGTTCGCCACGATCACCGCGTGCTGCCCTGCAACCAGCGTCGTCTGCGGACCGCGGGGAACCGTAAGTTCGACAGCCCTGCGGAACTCCACGTCGAACAGGTCGATCGTGTGCCCGGTCCTGTTGTACAACTCGATGAACTCGAAATCCGAAGCCGTGAAGTCCGGTTCCGCCGGCAGCTGGGTCAGGAGTTCGGTATCGGTCGGACCGTACGGATTGTAGTTCACTTCGGTGATGGTCAAGTCGCCCACATCCGGAGGGTTGATGTAGTACATGGCTTCGTTCAGCGCGCTCCATTCGCCGCCGAAATATAGGCGTGCACGGAAGCGCGTAGGCTCGGTCAGCATTATCGATCCGCCGGTATACTGCGTCCCGATCGCCGCGCCGCCGACTTGTCGCGGATCCGTACCGTCGGTGGTGTAATAGATCGTGCCACCGCCGCCGGTCATGCTGAATTGCGACCCGAGCGAAATCTCCCCGCCGTGCTGATAGGAACCGTTAATTCTGAACGTGGGAGCATCGATGCTGGGAAAAACGCCCGAATCCCGCATTTGCTGGATGACGACGGCCGTCCTGCCCGCAACGATGTTCGTAAGGACGCTGTCCATGTTCTGTTGCCAGGTTGTGGGCGTATATCCGTACGGTGCTCCCCAGCGGGCGGTTTCCGCGATGATGCTTTTCCGCATCTGATCGGCGATTCTCTGAAAGTCAGCCCACACGCTGTAGTAGGTGAGGATTCCGTCGTTGAAGAAATACTTCTGGGCCCGATCCGCCACGAGCATCCTGAATTCCGCATGCTGTTTGATGGCGCCCCACATGTTCCCGGGCCCACCTCGATCGACGCAGTTGGCGGTCAATCCTCTACGGAGGATCATGTCGCTGTCCCATGCGAAGAACTTGTACCCGTCGCCCGGAGCCCGCCGGCTTGCGGCCATCCAGTTTTGATAGGTGTTCCAGTCCCAGTTGTTCCCACCGTAAAACTGGGCGACCATGTAGTCGGCGTAGTTGACAACGTCCATGTATTGCTGCAGGGCCTGGTAGTCGCCTGTTGAGGCGAGCATCGCGTTCCAGTTATTCCGGTCACCGTCGACGGGAGATCCTGCATTGAGGGCGTCGTAATCCTCTTTATCGCCACCCAGGTAAGAGGCCATGAAAGCCGCGTTCGATCTTTCCATCAGGTGATGCTGCCCCCAATAGGTACCGTTAATGTAGTCGGCCCTGAAAAAGTGTTTTGAGTCTATAAGCAAAGGATGAAATAGCG
>CAZSLS010000442.1:0-2079 GCA_964607575.1 uncultured Planctomycetaceae bacterium
TATCCTTCTTCTTTCGGAAACCAAACATATTGTGTTTTTTCCTTGGCGGCTAACGTCAAAGCTCAGCGGCGCGGTCTTTTCGCGTCCGCTGGAGCGCCTTGTTAGGCGCCCTTTATGCCGTGCGGTTTCATTGCCTTTCCATACTGGCTTTGTAACATATCTCCCACGCTGCGTGGAAGTCTTCTTCTAGGAGACGGAAGAATGGTTCCCATTGCGACTTGTCAGTATTTGCCAGGAACTCACGTTGCATCTCGGGTGACAAACTATCGAATCGCATTATGTGGCACCGCAAGCCGGTGCTGCTGTACAGCAACGGAATGGATTGAGTCTCGCTCCAACACCCGACAGCACGCCATTGGTGCTCGTGGTCGGGAACCTCTTGGCTGTACCACTCCGAGCAGGAGTTCGGCTCGTAGTCCGTCTGGGATGAGTACCAGGTGGAGTCGAACCTCTTCACGAGTCTGCACTGAAGACAGTTGTATCTGCCTATTGTACGAGTGGCGCAGACGAACGGTATGCTGACGACGCCGACAATAACGACGATCCATACGACCGCAAGGATGCCTCTTCTCTTACTCATCTAACGTCAAAGCTCAGCGGCGGGATCTTTTCGCGTCCGCTGGAGGGTCTTGTTATACATTGTCTTCTCGCAATATCACGTTGCCAAGCTGGCTGTGGTCCTCGGGAAACTCGTCATCATACGTAAATACCTCAAGTGTCTGGGCGAAGCCACCCTCAAACCAAAGCAGCGACCCACCACCATTCTTGAGCGCAGAAGTTTCGAATCCAGGGCCAGTGAGCGGACCCCTTTGGCCATAATCGGCGTGGGTCGGCTGAGCGTCATCTGGAACGGCAAGTTCGGAGTAGCACCCTACCCCAGTGTGCTCGCGACTGGACACCCTTGCGGTACGCAACTGAACCTCAAGTGCACGGTCGTCGCATCTGTCGGCAATCCACTCGAATACCATTCTCTCAAATTCGGTCACGACGCCTCTTTAATGTCCAACGTCAAAGCTCAGTGGCGCGGTCTTTCACATCCGCTGGAGCGCTTGGTTATGCATCTTCATCATACCAATTCAGAAATGACCTATCCACTTGGATTTGTGGGTTCTCCAATTTGTAACTAACTTGCAGTCCTTGTGCCTCGCATTCCACAACGAACTCGTATGACGAAGACATTCTCTTGAGTTCATACGTGATGATGTCGGGATTCCGGAAGCCGCCACTGACCGAGTCATCCATATCAGACTCTACAAAACAAGTCAGCTTCCTCAGCGCCCAGACTACACATGGGCCGAAATCGTATTCCGCCTGTTGGTCCTCATGACAGACCCTCACCTTCAAGGAACCAAAGCAGTCATCGCCATCGAACTCGTTCCAGATGAAAACTACTTCTCTCTGACTGTCGGACAAGCTGATTTCTGAATTATCGATTTCCTGCATAACGTCAAAGCTCAGCGGGCCGCCGCATTTGATGCTTCATTTGGAATCGTCCGGATCGGCGGCGCCGGCGGATGCGTTGGTTATCCCTCTGCGTCCGCCGCTTTGGGCAACCGGGTCATCCTCAATACAATCCCTGCATGTGGTGAAGTGAGAGTTAGCGACTTTCCATTCTCACCGAAGGCCGGAACAAACGGGTGAACGAAAGTGCGTTCCTCATCGTCGGTTTCACGACTGACCAGATAGAGCATGCCATCATTGTAAAACCAGAAGATTCGCTGTTCATCAGTCCAGTCCTCTGTGTATTCGCCGGAGAGGTCGAAGGTTGCGACAGACTCCTTTGGGCCCTCGACGTCGCCGCGATCGACCATCCAACGGCCCGCAAACCGATGAGCCGAGTCGGAATACTGGAGATCGGAGAACGTAACCGATCTGAACGGGTCGAAGCACTCCCTGGTCTTGACGATTGCAAGGGTCAATACGGCGCCGGTCAGGAACGATGCTATCGAGACGGCTGTTTTTGATCGCAGAAAAGAGATGTGTCTCATAGTTAGAATCTCCAACTTAAGGAACTTTCTGTGGGATAACGCTTAAGCTCAGCGGTCCCGATGTACATCGGGATCCGATGGAGCGCCTGGT
>CAZSLS010000443.1:0-2008 GCA_964607575.1 uncultured Planctomycetaceae bacterium
GCCGCGGTTGAACTGTATAAACACCAGGTTCCATATCTCGATGACGCGGGCGTCGTCGGCGTTTACCAGCGAGGCGCCCGAACCGTCTTTGGTCATGTCTATGTGCACTTCGCTGCACGGGCCGCACGGACCGGTGTCGCCCATCTCCCAGAAGTTATCCTTCTTGTTGCCCAGCAGGATGTGCGACGGGTCGATATCGGTAAGTTCGGCCCAGAGCGCCTTCGCATCGTCGTCGGCCTCCAGACCTTCGGACTCGTCGCCTTCGAACACCGTGGCGTACAGGCGGTCCTTCGGAAGGCCCCATACTTCGGTAAGAAGCTCCCAGGCCCACTTGATCGCATCTTCCTTGAAATAGTCGCCGAAACTCCAGTTGCCCAGCATTTCGAAGAACGTGTGGTGGTAGGTGTCTCGTCCGACGTCTTCAAGGTCGTTGTGCTTACCGCCCGCTCGGATGCATTTCTGGGTGTTCGCGGCGCGCACGTAATCGCGAGTGGCGGTGCCCAGGAACAGTTCCTTGTACTGGTTCATTCCCGCGTTGGTGAACAGCAGCGTGGGATCGTCGCCAGGCAGGAGCGAGCTGGACCGGACGAACGTATGTCCGCGGTCTTCGAAGAACTTGATGAAGTCGGCTCGGATTTCTTTGCATGTGCGGCTCATCGTTACATCCTTACAAGTGCAGATGGATTTTCAGATTCTCACGTCGTTTGGAATCGGGCGATTTTATCGCCCCCAAAGAACAGCTGCAAAGGTTTTCCCGCCCCGATTTGCCGAAAGCAACTAGTTCCCCGTGATCTTTCGCGCCTCAGCGACAACCGCTGCGACTATTTCGTCCGCCGACACGGTTCGTACTCGCTGACCGCTTCTGTAGAGAACGGCTTTGTCTTTGCCCGCGCAGATCGCCACATCGGCGTTCTGCGCTTCGCCCGGACCGTTGACCACACAACCCATGATCGCGACGGTTATCGGCTCGGTCTCTTCGCTCAACGCCGCGCGGACCTCCTCCACAATATCGGTGATGTCGGTCTCGAGACGTCCGCACGTGGGGCATGCGATAAGTTCGATGCCCTTTCTCTCCCGCAGGCGCAAGCTGGCCAGCAGTTCTCGCGCCGCCTCGACTTCCGCCACCGGGTCGCCCGCGTACGATATCCTGATCGTATCGCCTATCCCCTCGCACAGCAGCGCGCCCAGAGCAGCCGCCGAGCGTATCGCACCGGTCTGGGCGGTGCCCGAATGCGTCACGCCCAGGTGCAACGGCCAGTTCCAGCGAGTTGACAACAGACGGTTGGCCGCAACGGTGGTGACGACATCATGGCTCTTGGCTGACAGGACGAGGCGGTCGAATCCGGACGCCTCAAAAACCTCCAGATACTCAGCCATCTTCGCGATCATGAGGTCGACCAGCGGAGACACAAGATCACTGTCGCGCTGCTCGCCTTCGCTCCGCTCGACAACTGAACCTTCGTTTACGCCCACGCGAATCGCTGTGCCTGCGGCGCCGGCGGCGTCGATAATCCGCAGAACCTGGTCGCGATCGGCGATATTGCCCGGATTCAGGCGGATCTTGGCCACGCCGGCTGCGATCGCCTCCAACGCACGATCGAAATGAAAGTGAACGTCGGCGATTATCGGCACGGGTGATTCGGCTACGATTCTCTTAAGCGCGGCGGTGTCGTCGGCCTGCGGAACAGCCACCCGCACCAACTCGGCGCCCGCGCCGGCCAACTCGCGGATCTGGTTCAGCGTAGCCGCCGCGTCGCGCGTGGGCGTGTTGGTCATGCTCTGTATGCGAACCGGCGCCGCGCCGCCGACAACAACACCGCCGACGTCAACCGCCCTGGTCTCGCGTCGAGTTATCTCCGGAACGTTCACGTTGAATATTGTACCGAAACATCGCTATCGGGCAACAGCATTGACTTTCGCCGACAACGAAGCGACAATCTGCGGCGATCAACCGCGCCCGTAGCTCAATGGATAGAGTGCCTGCCTCCGGAGCAGGAAGTTGGAGGTT
>CAZSLS010000444.1:0-2005 GCA_964607575.1 uncultured Planctomycetaceae bacterium
AATGGATGAAGTCCATCCTGACCAAGCACATCAAAGTCGCGCTCGAGGGCGACGGTGAGACCGCGCGCAAATGTCGCGAATTCCTGCTCAAAACGTTCATGCTCGCCCTGCCCGAGCAGACCGCCAAACACCCGCCCAAACCGCCCGCTGACGAAAACAGAACCAAACCGCTGCACCCGATCGCCTTGTACAACAGCCTGACAGAACTATCGGAAGATTTGAAAGCCCAGGTGGTCAAGGAACTCGGCGGCCCGGACGAGGACTACGATTTCCTGAACAACCGCGAACCGGAAACCACTATCGCCCCGCAAAACAATCCCCCGCCCGGACCGGACCAGTGATCAGAAAACACGGATCAATCGCACCCCCGTTTAGCTCATCGACGCCCGAGTCGACCTAATCGCGACGAAGTCGCGACGCCGTTCGCTTCGCCTCCGCCGCTGCGATGACATAACGAGCTTCCGGAAGTTCCTTCAGTTTCACCAGCGCCTCATCCAGCGTGAACCATTCGATTTTGCGATTCTCAATCGCTTTCGCCTCATAAAGCCATTCCATCAGGTAGTACTTAACACAGACATCCTCCGTCGTGAACTGCACCGGATCGGTGTTCGGGACTTTTGTGGAGACCTTGAATTCGACGACGTCCACAACGCATACCGCACGGGCGACCTGCCCGGTTTCCTCGCATACCTCGCGTCGCGCGGTTTCGATGTCGCCTTCCTTGTCTTCGATGTGGCCTTTGGGAAGGACCCACTGGTTGTTTTTACACGTGGACTCAACGAGAAGATACCGCAGGGCCTGGTCTTCCACTCTATAAACCACACCCCCCGCGTGGGTGCAGCAGTCTTCGAGAAGTTCCTCCTGGGACCGCCTCTCGCGTGCGCAGACATAGAGGAATTGAACGATGAAAGCAACGAGAAACGTCACGCCGCTCAAAACATACGCAAGGACCAATCGCCCGGCCTCTCCGGGGCCCGTGATCGGAAAAGCAATGAGGCAAACCGCACCGGCCGCAAAAATGCAGTTCATCGCCAGGACCATATGCGACAGCCCGCCGAACTTGCGAATCTTGCTTATGTCCCGGAATGCGATCCGCCACTTTTTGGGCACGCGCCGCCAAATACACCGCCAAAACCTTTTCCACACCCCCGCCCGCACCGCGTCTTCTTCATCGGTCCGGGGCTTGTCATCCGAAAACCGGCGCGGAAGAGGCGCGCCCGCCGGGTAGTATCGATCCAGGACGGTCTCGGTGTCGAAATGGTCTTTGAACGTTTGTCGGATCTTGTCGCAGCCGAGTTTGTAGCGGTCGGCGGCGGCGTTCCGTTTGAGTATTCTCATCAGCGTGACTATCCCCAGCAGAAGCAGCGACAGAAGACAGCCCACCGCGACAACGCGCATCGTCTCCTGGTCTGCTGCGCCCGCGGTCCCCCAGAGCGTCACAACCGAGCCAATCACAAAAGTCGCAAATCCGATGAACAGGTTAACGCGCGTCTCTCCGGTCTGTTCGTTCTTCCAGAATGAGTCAGCCAGGTATCGGTAGTCAGCCAGCAGGAGTTCCCTGGCGGCGGCGTTTGGGTCCGGACTCTTCTGCGGGTCGCCCATTATGAGTGTCCTTTCCTTCCGGGACGGCTTGCTCGGCGCGTCAACGGGTCCCGGGCGTAATGATGTGCGGACTCAAGTTGTCTGACAACCGACCATCGACCCGGCCGCGCCGGGCGAGCCGCCTGTTGCTATTTGAGCTTGGGGTAAATAACGAACAAGAACATGACGATCGCCAACACCACCGCCGCCCCGCCGAAAATCCGCGCAGCCGTCGGGGACATTGTCTTGTCGTTCTTCATTTTGACTTTCCCGGTGACAACCGCGACCAGTCCGGCGCCCAGCACGATCGCGGCGCCTGCAATCATCATCATGTTCCCAATGAACTTCATGTTGTTTCCCAAAGACGCCATGACCTGCTCCCCGAAAACTGATCCATGTTGAGTGAGAGTCTCAGCCGACGTTA
>CAZSLS010000445.1:0-1958 GCA_964607575.1 uncultured Planctomycetaceae bacterium
AGTCTACTCGAAACTCTCATAACACCTGGATCAAATTTCGGGGTGCAAGCCAATGGCATCGCCCGAATCCGCCTCTTCGGTCGGAGATAAACGCGATCTTGCCGTTCGGCATCCAGCAGGGGTCGAAGTCGTTCCATGGACCGTCGGTGACGTTACGCAGGTCTGTCCCGTCGACATTCACGCTGAAAATGTGCCAGCAGTTCTTCTCCGTGAAGGAGCATTTGAGCCCGCTGTAACTATAGAGCCCCTTGATGTCCTCACGGGCTTTGGTTTTCGGGCGGTACCCTTCCGCTTCGGTGTACGCGAAGAGGACCTTCTTACCGTCAAACGAGAGGTCCGGAGAAAGGTAGGCGCCATCGGGCAGCGGGGCTTCGGAGAAACGTCCGTTCGAGCATTTGGCGCCGGCCAGCAGGTTCCTGGCGGTTGGTTTGTCGCTGA
Source organism: uncultured Planctomycetaceae bacterium (assembly GCA_964607575.1). Classification (GTDB taxonomy): domain Bacteria; phylum Planctomycetota; class Phycisphaerae; order SM23-33; family SM23-33; genus BS750m-G57. The sequence continues at coordinate 439 of CAZSLS010000445.1, forward strand.
AGGCGTTTTCCAGAACGAACAATCCTTCGCCTCCGGTCGCGTGTATGCCGTAGTACTGACCAGCCATGTGATCGCCCGCGAGTTCGCCGTTCCTGTTCTTCTTGTGCGTGATGAAGAGAATTCTGTCGAAATTCAGGAGCGGGTTAGCAAAGGCGATGCGGCGGCGCAATTCGCAACACTTGCGGTGCAGTTCGTGCCGAGCCTGCGTGTCGGTTAGCTTGACATGCTTGTTCTCGGCCTGCAGTTTTGCCAACGATTTGGCTTCGGCCGACAGATCTCGCACGCCTCTCATCTTCCGTATGTCCTTCAACATCGCCGCAGTTCGGCGCAGGGCAATGTCCACCGGATCGCGGTCCGTGGGGTGAATCAGGGATTCCGTGCGGTGGGTCAGTTCCGGTGTGGCGAATCGGCTGGATTTACGCCGGCCGCTGCGGATCCTCTCCAGCATCCTGAATTGTGACGGGATCTCCCCCTTGGCGACCGGTAAATCCACGCCAAGGGCCTTGAACGCGAAGCCGAACCACAACTTCCCCTGACAGACCTTGAACAGAAGCGTGTTTTCTCCTTTCTTCAGGGGGGCGCGGACGTTCTCATCTCCAAGCCGACACGGGCGCGCCACGTTCTTGGCCAGGTGTTGCCTGCCGTTAACCCACATGGTGATCGTGTCGTCACTTCCCAACTCCACTTCCACTTCACATGCCCTGGACGCGGTGACGCGGCGGGCAAGGTAGACGGTGATGTTAAGGTTGGGCGTGAAGTGGGGAAGAAGATCAATAACCCTACCGTCCTTAAACCCGGGCCGGGGCTTCCACGAGACGGATTTTCCGCCCTTGCCCTTGTATGACGCCTTGAAATCCACCCCTTGTTCCGGAGGGTATGCCTTTGAAAAACCTTTGCCTCCCTCATTGTCGAACGGTCCAATCGTATGCCAGCCACCCCACTGAAGGACAGTTTTCTCCGAAGGCCCAGCCGCATGGGCGGAGTTGCAGCACACCGCTAGAAAGACTGTAATCGTTATCCGCCACAGTTGACACCGAGGTAGTCTCTTCATTCGGTACGCTCCATTCTAACCGACATCTTCAGGGCAGAGTCTTCCCCCGCGTCGAAGATCCGATGTGGCTGGACTATCGCAGGGCATTTGCAGTGATTGTATCCGATGCAGTGCGCGGAGCAAGCCGAATCATGCGGTTGCGGATTTGCGGGGCGGCCTGTTCTCGTGTGATGTTGAGCGCGCGGGATCACAGGTCTGGGTTTCGAGGGTTGTAAGGCTGTCGACGTGGCGGGGTCGTGATATCGAAGATCTACGACAATGGCGCACATGTTGGCGTTCTTGCGGCCCATTCACGTCCAGTTGCGTTGTGGCTTGCTGCGGTTCGCACTTGATGGTCTGCTATAGCGGTGGGGTGTTAGTTATTCTCTTAGAGGCAAGCGGGGTGGTAATAGAAACTGACGTCATTATCTCTGATATTGACTTCCTTTTGCCCCGTGGATAGACTCATTCCTTACGGTTCGTAGGTTGT
>CAZSLS010000446.1:0-1955 GCA_964607575.1 uncultured Planctomycetaceae bacterium
TCTGCTGCCCGCAGCCCATGGCGTTGGTTACGGATATCTTGAAGACATCTGCCGCATAAAGCGCCTGTTTGACGTCGTTGAGTTTCTCGGGCTGAATATATGCTATTACGAGTTTCATTCTTAAATCTCCTTGGCCATTCAAACGCGCGGTCTCTACGTGGTGCTGAAGATCTGGAATCCGGCGTAGGCTTCCATCCCGTGCTCGCCGACGTCCAGTCCGCGGAGTTCCTCATCCCGGCTGACACGCAGGCCGACCGTCATCTTAATAGCGAAAAACAGCACAAGTCCGACGCCGAAGGCCCACGCAAACGCCACGCCCACGCCCAGACATTGCACGCCAAGCTGGGCCATCCCGCCGCCGTAGAACAGGCCTGCACCCGGCGCCCCGGCGGTTGACAGTCCGCTACCGGGGTCCACACTGTTGAACAGCCCGCACGCCAGCGTCCCCCAGGCGCCGCAGACGCCGTGGACACTCACCGCACCGACCGGATCGTCTACCTTCAGGACTCGATCGATGAAGATCACGCTGAGCACCACCAACACCCCGCCGACCAAGCCGATCAGGATCGCGTCGATGGGCGTCACAGTCGCACAGGGTGCAGTAATCGCCACCAGACCCGCCAAGGCGCCGTTGAGCGTCATGGAGGCATCCGGCTTCTTGACGATCAGCCAGGCCGTAATCATCGCCGCCACCGCGCCCGCCGCGGCGGCGAGGTTCGTCGTTACCGCCAACCGCCCGATCGAACCGTCCCCAGTCGTCGTGCTGCCCGCGTTGAACCCGAACCATCCGAACCAGAGAATGAACACGCCAAGAGAGGCTATGGGAATATTGTGACCCATGATCGCGCGGGGCTTGCCATTGGCGTCGTACTTGCCCAGCCTCGGGCCCAGCACGATCGCTCCGGCCAGCGCAAGCCACCCGCCGACCGAATGGACGACCGACGAGCCGGCGAAGTCGCAGAAGCCCGGTCCGACCCCTTCCAGCCAGCCCGCACCGTTACCCTCCAACAGGCTGCCCCATGCCCATCCCCCGAAAATGGGGTAAATGAACAGGCTGATGAAGAAGCTGTAGACGAGATAGCTCACGAACTTGGTCCGCTCGGCCATGGCCCCCGAAACGATCGTTGCTGCCGTCGCGGCGAAGACGGTCTGGAAGAGCAGGAACGTGAAGTTCCAACTGTTTCCCGTCGTCTCTCCCAGGCCAAATAGCGTCGTGCCGATCACGCCGCCGTTGCCCGATTTGTCGCCGAACATTATTGCAAAGCCAACCACGAAGAACGCCAGCGATCCCACGGAGAAATCCATCAGGTTCTTCATGATGATGTTGACAGCGTTCTTCGCCCGGGTGAAGCCCGCCTCGACCATGGCGAAACCCGCCTGCATGAAGAACACCAGGAACGCCGCCAGACATGTCCAGACGATGTTCAGATTCAGTGAAAGCTCTTCCTTGGCTTGCGCAAGGGGGTCGTCCCCGGTTTCGGCTGCCAGTGCGGGCCCTGCGAGAAGAAGGACAACGGCGCCAAGGGCGACCAGGACAGTCTGTCTCTTTCCTATGCGTGTGTTCATGTTGAATCTCCTCTTGCCTGCGCCGGATCTTGCTCACCAGCCGTCTCGGCGGGCTACACGAAACCAAGCACACTGTGTGCCAAAAACCTCAGCGAAATATAAGTACTGCTATAGACAACTGTTTGGTATCCCTGCGCAGAGAGTCGGGGATAAGCTGATTGCGACAGTTGTGTTATAAGATGGCAGGATCGTGACATTTATGTAGTGGTATGCGGCGGTGCTATGGGGAGTGCCAATTCATCCGGCCGGCCGGACCTACGCAGTCTGACCGACCAAAGTCTGAGTCAGCGATTCCTATCCGATGGCGTCGTTGCCTTCCTCGCCGGTGCGGATACGCACGCAGCGTTCCAGCGATACTACGAGTATCTTCCCGTCGCCTATGTTTCCCG
>CAZSLS010000447.1:0-1955 GCA_964607575.1 uncultured Planctomycetaceae bacterium
AACGTCGGCTGAGACTCTCACTCAACATGGATCAGTTTTCGGGGAGCAGGTCATTTGTCGGGGTTATGCACCGACTCGACGCCCAGCAGGAGGCCCAGCCCGCCGATGATCTCACATCCGTGATCGCGGAGGCGCCTGGGGACGAAATTGCCCGGCAGGAGGTAGTAGTCTGCGAGCCGCTCGGCGTATTGGAGATACTTCTTCTCGCCGGTCATCGTGTACATGCGGGCAAGGGCCTGGATCTGCTCGCCGTTGATCTCGACATTCTTCGAAGGGATCTTTCCGTATTTCGTATCGACCGGGGGGTTCGACCAGATAGCGTCCTGAATGGCCTTCATGCGAGCGAACCATTCATCTTTGCCCGTGACCTCGACGATCGCAATCAGCCCGTCCTTGACGTACTCACTGCCGCCGAAGGTGTTCTTCGGATTGGTGAAAAATCCCTTGGGACAATGCTTGATCTCCGCGCGCAGAGCGCCGCGGACAGGACCGTTGAGCGCCTCGATATCCGTCAGCCACGCCGCCCAGACCAAGAACGGGTAGCAGTCGGCCCAGGCGTCCTGGTAGTTAAAACGCCCGTCGGGATGATACAGGCCCGTGTCAGACTCGATCTTCTTGAGCGCCACCTCGTGCAACCATCGCTGGACCTTGCTCACCGAGTAGCCCGCGATCTTCGCCGACGCCCCTGCCGTCTCGAAAGTCTTGGCCTCTTGGGCCATCGCCGACGACGCAATCGCAACCACACAGATAAAAACAGACGCCCGCATTGCCTTTGATATATTCATGATTATCCTTTCCCGGCATTCCAACTGCTGTTGTGGCAGAGAATAACCCCTCGACGCACTCTCCGCAAGTACGCAGCGCTCAGCCCGGCTCTGTTTTTTTGTGTTTTTTGGGTTCCATTTATTGGAGTTCCGTGGTATGATTTAGTGTTCGACTTAATAGAAGTTTCTTTCTATAGGCGTTGGCGCCGTGCCCTGCTAAGCAATCGGCGCCACTCGCAGTTCGTAGACGAAAAGGATGCTTAACAGTTTCGTAGCGCTCAACGCTCTCTCAGTGCCGTGCGCTTGTGAGGTTTCATTGTCGATGGTGTGTTGCCATCAGGAGGATGGACAAATGTGTTATAAGGTGCTCATTACGTTCAGTTTGCTTTCTATGTCCCTCGCTTGGGGAGTATCGCCCGTGCAGGCTACTCCCATCCCGCTCATTGACGCCGCCGGTCACGATTCCGGTTGGACCGTCGAATCCGGCGCCGCGGCGCTCGACCTGCTGCCTGCCAACATCATCGATGTGGATCTCGATCCCGCCGCCAAGAGCGTGATTATCACGGTGGCAAAGGATTTCGGACCCTACGAGGATCTTTTCGGCACGATCATTTTCCCCGTCGGCGTGCTGACTTTCACCGAGGTCAACGCCAACGCCGACCTGATCGACAAGATCATCATTCTCTCGGAGTCCGCCGTCAACAATACCGGTGTGGCGTGGGACAGCTTCTCTTGGCAGGTCTCTCCCTCCGGCGCTGCCGAATTCAACGTGGGCGAGTCTTCCGGATGGAGTGAACCGTCGTTCAGCAGTTGGGCTTTAACGTCTCATCAACTGCTCGCAAGCGGTGGAAGCGTCCCCAACGGCGCTACCTTTGCCCCCAGCAGCAACCTGGTGATTGACATCCATCTGGATTCTTCAGACTCCGCGCTGTCTTTCAGCCTCAAGCAGCACGTCACGCCCGAGCCGGCCACCCTTATATTGCTGGCCGTAGGCCTGCCTCTCCTGCTGAAACGCAGACGAAACCGGAGCTGAAACCCCAGGCTCGCCTCGGGCCTGCGTACCGGCGACCTTGCCGTATTCGGCAGGGGTTTTCCGGTGCGCTGGTTTTTCTCCGATCCGATTGGGCGATCGCCAAATCAAATCACAGTCATCCCATAACTGGTTCGATCCTGACAGTCAGGGCTATTTGA
>CAZSLS010000448.1:0-1828 GCA_964607575.1 uncultured Planctomycetaceae bacterium
TGTTCCAGCCGCTCGGGCAGAACCCTGTGCCCAGGTAGCAAACGCTGTCGAGAGGAATCATCTTCTCGCGGAAGGTATCGATAATCTTGAGCATCTGCGCTTCATCCTTCACGGTGCGGTGCGACTGCTGATAGCCCATCACCCACTTCGGCGGCAAGACAGCCTGACCGGAGATGGTCGAAATATCTTTCATGAAGGCCGCGGGATCCTGTGCGTCAAAGACGAAAACATCGTAGACGCCCGGGATGAAGTACTCCGGCGGCGGTAAGCCGATCCGACCTTTCCGCTGCTGTCTTCGGCTGACCACGGTACCAGGCGGGATGGGATCGGCGGGGATGAACTTGCCCGTCTTCGAGTCGCTGAGATCGATAGCGCCCGCCGGCGTTGGAATGAACAACCCCCATCCAGCCGTGCCAACCATCAGGGGCACCGGATTGGAGGAGCCATAAGTACCCGTCCCGTACCACGGGGTCATGGGATGCAAACGCCCGCGACGGTCCAGCTCGATCTTGTCGGTGCGCCAGGAATTCCCAGTCTGCTTGGGCCCGCCTTCGCCCATTCCCAGAACCGGCTGGTCATCCAAAACAAAGGACATCGCGCCATCGAGCCCAAACGTGATCTTCTGGAGAGGTTTGTTATCCAACGTGGTCACCAGCACCGACAACGGGGTGCACTGCAGGGTCACATTCACATTGCCCACTTTTGCCTTGATCGGTTTGAATGTCGAGTCGAGTTTGCGGAGGCTGATGACCGCCTTGGGGTATTCTCGCTCGACCAGAGCAGGGGTATAGGGAAACTTGTCTTTGGAATCGAGCGGCTGGATTGTGATACGGACCCCGGTCTTGCCTGCGGCGCGGATATCGAGTTGCGGTCTGTTGACAACGCGGACGGACAAGGTCGATGAATCGCTCATCTTTCCCTTGCGAGCGGTCAGCGTGAGAACATAGTCTCCCGCGGCTGAGAACCTAGCCGTCGTCGCCAATGCCGCCGCGTCGCCGAACGCCACCTTGCCCGGGCCAGAGGTCTTGCTCCAGGCGACCTTCGTCGTGTCTGTACGTATCGCTCGCAATAACTGCCCGGCGAGGTGCGTTTTCCGGCCGCACATCACGATGCGGTCAACGCCGGCCGCAACAGAGGGCGGGAAGTTGGGGAGTTCGCCCTCGTTGTACACTTTCCACTCCAGAATGCCCGTGGAGTACTTCCCGGCGCCGTCGATCTCCAGGCGGAGCTTGGACGTGCGGACTTCGTCGAACGTGGTCGTGTTGAACTTGTTCTTGGCGACCCCCAGCCCCGACGGCTTGGAGACCGGGACAAAACGCTTACCGTCCCAATAGAGCAAGCGGCAGGCCTTGGGCAGGCGGACGCCGCCACGATCATCCCACCAGAAAACATCGATCTTCCGCGTGCGGACAGGGACTGTCCAGTCGTACTGAACCCATTGGGCGCCTTTGGTCGGCCAGTTGCCGTACGATCCCTTACCGCGAACGTGGGAGGTCTTGGGTGCGTGCCCGTCGTGGAGCGCCGCCAGGGAAGTATCTCTCGACACGTGAGAAGTTGACGGTTCCGCGACCGGCGCGAGATTGACACCCGTCTTGGCCTCTGCGGCTGCACCGCTCATTACCAGAATCAGAATAAACGCGTACCGTAGTGATGTGTTCATTGTACTTCTCCATTGCCCCTGGATTTCCTGAATGGCGTCGCGCCCAAGATCATCTCCGAGCTTTGGGCGCCCGCATGGTCGCGAAGTTGAAGGTATCTCGCCTCGGTAGCGGCGAGCGTCTGCAGCAGGAATCGGGGGCGCTTCGAGAACGCATCGGCCAGCGTGGTA
>CAZSLS010000449.1:0-1766 GCA_964607575.1 uncultured Planctomycetaceae bacterium
CCTCCCGACTTGCGGGACCGGGATGAGGCGTCTCCATCCCCGAGATGCCCCTACGGGCGCCCTGGCACGGCAGGCGTGCCGCGGCCTGACGGCACTACGAACGCACAACGCAACCGGCTTCGTCTTCTTGCGGAAAGGCTTGATTCTACTGGAGGTCCTAGTACTACAACGCTACGAAGGCTCAAGAGAACCTATGCAGCAGGCCGATAATGCCTTCCAGGAACGCGATTTCTGGAAGGAGACACGGCATGGACGCCAACACGATTCTTAAGATTAAACCTTTTTTGACACAGTACTTGCACGACTTCGACGGGTGCTTTGGCCGCGTCACTGCACGGCGGCATCTCGACACCTACGTGCTGGGACAACTGGGCGACCTTTCCCGCAAGAGCGTCGAGCCGATCGCCGACGCCTCGGGAACCCCTCCCCGGACGTTGCAGGAGTTCCTGAGTCTGTACCGTTGGGATGAGTCGGCCATGCGGGATCGCCTCCAGCAGCGCGTATCCCGCCGGCACGCTCACCGGCACAGCGTGGGCATCCTGGACGAGACCAGTTTCGTCAAGAAGGGCAACAAGACCGCCTGCGTGCAGCGTCAGCATTGTGGGGCCGTGGGCAAGACGGAGAACTGCGTGGTCAGTGTGCATCTGGGGTACGCCACGCCGGAGTTCCACACGCTGCTGGACGGGGATTTGTACCTGCCGAAGAAGACGTGGCACGAGGATCGTCATCGCTGTCGGGCGGCCGGGATTTCCGATGACGTCGTCTACCGTCCGAAGTGGCAAATCGGCGTGGAGCAGATTCGCCGGGCGCGGGCCAACGGCATTCGCTTCGCCTGGATGACCTTCGACGAGGGCTACGGCGGAAAGCCACCGTTCCTGCGGGCCCTGGACGAGTTGGGACAGAACTACGTCGGCGAGGTACCGGTCAACTTCACGGCTTGGACGAAGCCGCCGGCGGTGCTTCACCGCGAGCATGTCAATCGTGGTCGGATGGGCCGGCCGAGGAAGCTGCCACGGTTGAAGGTCAAGAATAACCCGACTGTAGAGGTCCGGCACATCGCCTCGTATTCGCCGCTGTTCCGTCGGGCCGACTGGCAGACGTATCACGTCAAGGACGGGCATAAAGGTCCGATGGTCTGGCGCGCCAAGCGGATCCCCGTCTGGCTGCGGGGCCAGGATGGGTTGCCGGGCGCCCCGCATCATCTGCTGGTGGCCTACAATGTGATGGAACCGCAGAAGATCAAATACTTCATCAGCAACGCCCCCCCGGACACGTCGGTCGAGACCTTGCTGTTAGTGGCCCTGAGCCGATGGAAGATCGAGCGGATGTTCGAGGACGGCAAAGGCGAGCTGGGTATGGACCACTTCGAGGTTCGTCGGTTTCAGTCGATTCAGCGCCACCTGATTCTCAGTTGTGTCAGCTATCTGTTCCTGGCGGAGTTCCATCAGTCGCACCGGGGGGAAAAATCCGGGGTTAACTGTCTGCCAGGTTCGCACGGCGACTCGCTTCTTGGTGCCGATCTGGGTTCGTGGGGGCCGCTGCTCGCAGAAGCTCGCCGAATCGATCAGTTGGCGGTTGATTCGTACGCAACATCGCAATGCCAAGGCCCGGCGTTCACACCGCAAGCGAACCCTGGCCCGATTGCATACCCTCGGTCTGTCCCTGAAGAACCTACGCACCTGTCAATGGAAGCCTTCGTAGCGTTGTAGTATTATGTCGTCGCCAAGATCAACATGACGGACGATCTGGCTCAAGTCAACCTCCGA
>CAZSLS010000450.1:0-1763 GCA_964607575.1 uncultured Planctomycetaceae bacterium
ACGCGGACTATCGCGGCGAAGTGTGTGTGATACTGGGCAACGTCGGGCGTGATGAATTTGTTGTTACGCGCGGGATGCGGATCGCCCAGATGGTAATCGCACCTGTGACGCGGGTAGAGGTAATCGAGGTCGAATCGCTCGACGAGACCGCCAGAGGATCCGGCGGGTTCGGGCATACGGGCGTTTGACTAACGCCGAAGCAACGGAAGCGAGACGGACGCTAAGGATGGCTAAAAAGAGAGTATCGTCTATCAAGTCGGACCTGGCGGAACCCGAGCGGTTTGCAGGTGGAAAGTTCGCGAGATACTGCTTGGTCCTCTGCCTGACCGGGGCGGTTACGCTGGCATGGTTGAGTCTGCTGACTTACAGCCCGACCGACCCGCCGGCCAGACTGCTGTCGCCGGAGAAGACACCCGTATCCAATGGCGCCGGAGCAGTCGGGGCGCATCTGGCTTACACGCTGCGACACTATCTGGGGGGCGGTGCGTACATGGGCCTGGGTTTCGCCACGTTTGCGGCGATCTTCATGGTTTGCGGCGGGCGGATCAGGGAATGGCGGTGGCGCCTCGCCGGCGTCACGCTCCTGATTATCGCCACCAGTGCGGCGCTTTTCCTACTCGATCCCAACAGGGTGGCAGACGATTACGCCAGCGGTCCGTCCGGCGTTATCGGTCTGGCGACCGGACGATTCCTGCTCGGGCGGTTTGCTCCCGTTGGCTCGTGGGTCATGCTGATAATCGCATTGTGCATCGGACTGATGCTTACCGCCGACAATCTCGTGCTGCGTCTTCCGCACTATGGTAAGAAGGCATGGGACCGTCGAGGCGAGGTCACCGGGGCCGTTGCGGCATTGAAGGGGAGCGGGGGAATTCGAGCTGCGCCAAACCTTCCGGTATCACCCCGGAGTATCGCCGCGGCCCCGATCGCGCCAGGCAAGAGCAGGCCTCGCCTCGCACCGGTACCTCCCGGAGACGATTCGGGCGAATCCATGCCGACCAAGGCCAAGAGAGTCATCGCCAAACTGCTGCCCAAGCCAACTCCGGCTGCGAAGAAAGAAAGTACTTCGGACGCGCTTTCCGGCGGTGGAGTGAATGACTCTGACGGTAAGTTTACCCTACCGTCGACCGATCTGCTCGTCGAACCGCAGGGCGGATACATCGAAAGCCAGCAGGTCTACGCTTCCCGGCAGCGCGACATCCTCCAGCGGACGCTCGAGGAATTCCGGGTCGAGGCCGTCGTCGTCGGATTCATGACCGGTCCGGTTATCACGATGTTCGAGCTTGCGCTAGCCGCCGGCGTGAAGGTGCGGCAGATCGCAAACCTCGGTAACGATATCGCCCGCGCGCTGGCCGTACCGGGCGTGCGAATAGTCTCGCCGATTCCCGGAAAGGACACCATCGGTATCGAAGTGCCGAATCTCGAAAAAGAGATCGTGCGGATCAAGGAACTGATGGCCCTGGCGCCGGGCTCGGATACCGCGATGCAGCTCCCGCTCTATATCGGTAAGGACGCCAGCGGAGGACCGATCGTTTCGGACCTCGCCGGTATGCCCCACATGCTGATCGCCGGGACGACCGGGTCGGGCAAGAGTGTTTGCATTAACGCGATCATCATGTCGATGCTCATGCTCAGGACGCCCGAAGAAGTGCGGTTGATCCTGATCGACCCGAAGATGGTCGAGATGGCCGCTTTTGAAAACGTCCCGCACCTGCTCTGCCCGATCGTCAACGATATGCGGCGGGCCGAGAATATCCTCGAGTGGG
>CAZSLS010000451.1:0-1757 GCA_964607575.1 uncultured Planctomycetaceae bacterium
CAGGCCTTGGCGCTCGCCGAGGCGTGGAAGGTCGTGTTGTTCAAAAACGGGCTGGAAACCGGGCGGTATTTGCCCGCATGCGGGTTACTCGCAGGCTTGGGCTTGTTGGCCGTGGTTGTCTCGTTGACCGAAACGTCCTTGTATATCTGCTCGGCGTATATCTTCAGGCCCGTGGGAACCAGCAGGATCGCCGGGTTGACCAGGATCGGGTCGCCATTGCCGTCGGTCTGGTCCAGGAACGTCTGGGTTCCGGTGCTCAGCGAACCGATGCTCAGGGCGGTGTCGGCGCCTGTCTCGTAGTTGTTGTTGTCGGCGTGGAAGAAGTCGCCGGTATTGTCCAGCAGGCATTTGAAGCCCGCCCGCTCCCTGGCCAGGGCGGCTTGTCGACCGAGCAGCGCCGGGATCTTCAGGAAGGCCCCGAGGTCGTCGTTTATCATCATCGTGCGCGTCAGGGCGATGATTGCGCCTTCGGTCTTTGCCTGGTTGGTGTAGCCGGTGTCCTTCAGGCCGATGTGCTTGAGTTCGCCGTCCGGCCCGACTTCCTGAAAACTGCCGTCGGCGGCCAGGGAGTAGCTGGCGACCTGCTTGAAGTCGGGCACGTCGCGGAGTGCGGCGATCCGGTCGATAACCGACGGTACGGCCCGGTACGCCTTGAGCAGCCGCTTGTTGGCGACGTTCGACAGGATGCCGCTGAAGCTCAGCGTACTGAAGCCCGCCTCGATCTGACGCCTGTCGGCCGTCATTGCCGCGCGGACCACCTCGTCGGTGACAGAACCGGCGCGGATAGCCGTACCTGCCGCTGCGATGCTGGCGAATATCAGGTCCGCAAGGCCGAAGCCTTGGAAGTCGGAGCCGACAGCGGCGTTCATCGTCCGTTCGTCGAAGTATCCGCCCGCCTCTTCCTCGGACAATACGCCGGAGATGCAGAGGGCCGCTTCCATAACAGTCGCGGGGTTGGGGCCGTCCGAACCGTCGCCCGCCACATGCATCTGCGGCATGGCAAAGCCCGCTTCGAGCTTCTGCTTCTGACGGGCGGTTTCGACCTTGGCTTCGACGAGTTCGGCGGTCCAGCCTTCCTTCAGAGCTTCGGCCTGGATGTCGGCGAACTCGCCGCCGCAAATACGCCCGACCTGGTGCTCGCGGCGCATATCGGCGATCTGGGCCTGCAGATCGTCCAGGCTCACGCCGTCGCCGCCGGGCGTAGCGGGCGGCTGGGTTTCGGTTTTCCATGCGGCCTCCAGGAACTGCGACTGCGAGTCGTTGGAAGCTACGATTTCGGGGTCAAATCCATTGGCGACAAGCCATTGCTTGAACTGGGGATTCATTGTTTCGGCTCCTATAAGTTCGGGCGTCTGCGACGCCGCCACGTTGGCCGATGTTCCGCCATCGGCTCCGAGTACTACAAACGATGTCTCACGCAACTTGGCCTTGCGTGCGATGTAACACGGCCCGTCGAACGTCCGGCCGTTTGCCTGGGCCTTCTTGCCGGGCTGGACAAACTCCATGCGGATCGCTTCGGCCCCAATCGACGCCTGCCACTTCATCCCGGCCGCAGAGAGGCGGGCGATCTTCTGGGTCATTGGCGTGGTGTCCTTGGGGAAGATTTCCCCTGCTATCAGCAGTTGATGGTCCCGGACCTCGATGCTGTCGGCGCTCCCAGCTACCCAGTCCGGATCGTTGAGGTGGTTGCCGAGGATGGTCATGGGCGTGCTGATCTGCAGCCCTTCGAGATCGACCACCACCGGATGGAACCAGCC
>CAZSLS010000452.1:0-1753 GCA_964607575.1 uncultured Planctomycetaceae bacterium
GTCGGGCACGAGGCGAATGAGATTCACGCCGAACGGCTCGGGGGCGTAGAGCAGCGGGCTTCGATAGATACGCTGCTTGTAGTTGATGACGCGCAACGCGGTCCGGGTGGGCATGGTGTAGGTGCTTCGCAGGCTGCTTTGAAGCTCGGTGTCGAATTCTGCCATTCTCGCGCCAACCTGCCCGAGCATGTCGCCGACGCCGCGGACACCATTCTTGAAGATGCCGCGTTTTTCGCCCATCCGGGCAATCGCGTGCATGGGCGTGTGTTCATTGGGGGACATCAAAGGCGGGATCGTGCCAACCGCACAATAGCCCCAGTTGGGGTCGTCGCCCATATTGATCCAGGTATAGGCTCCGGGGTACGCACCCCAAAACAGGTTCTTCCAGGGTTTGATGACCTGGAACATCGCTTTGTCGGTACTGAGCGGATCGCCCATGTTCTGGGCACCGTCGCACATGGTTTCGCCCCCGCCCACGGAGACCATCCCGCCGCAAAGCTGGCCATGGGTCCATTCGTGAAAGACACCCCACCAGTTTCCGTTGGGTGTCGTCAGGCCACCGTAGCTGCCGCCATTGCCACGTCCGAGGATCTCGACGCCGTTTTTCTTCGTGCCGCCGATTTGGATCGCATACTTATACTTTTCCTTGGTTTTTTCCCAAAACGGCATGAGGTGCCCCGCGTGTTCGAGGTAGGCCCACCAGTCTTCCCAGCCTCGTATGATGAGTTTGCGGTTCATGGCAGCCCGCTTTTTGTCGTTGTTGATCAGCCAAAGAGAGCCGGGGCCATCCTCCGGGTCTTGCGAGCCCAGAATCGCGACGAAGTGGTCGCTCTCGATACGGGCCGTGCCGGGCGTGTAGAGTTTGCCTTCGGGGAAATTCCGCTTGGATGATGGGCTTACTTTCCACTCGATGCCTTTCTCAAAGGTCGCGTCCCGGAGCTTCTTCATCTCTTTCTCGTACAGGTCGCAGATAATTTTTTCGTCGGCTTCACTGAACGAATTGCGCGAGAAGCATCGCTTCCTGCCGTCTTCGAGTCGCAGCACGACCGAAGGGGTTATGTAGTCTTTGAAACCCTCGCGGCTGCGTCCTTTCGACTTGGCCCACGGGTTGCCGATGCCGATGCCAATCCCGCGGAACCCCAGCAGGTGGGCTTTGAACTGCTTCTTGTCGCGGAGCGGGATAGGCCACCATTTTTTGATCTGGTTATTGCCCGACGTGCGTGACTTGGGGTTGATCGTCCAGGTCCGCAGCAGGGCGCCCTTGGGGGCGTCGACGATATCTACGCCCTTTTTGGGGAACCATTCGACGGTGCGTCGCTGGTAGCCTGTGGGCACGCCGTTGGCGGGTGCTTCGTCGGTGACTTTATCGAGGCTGACGTCTGCACGGCGCACGCCCGGCAGCTGGGCATTTTTGAAGTAGTCATAGTCAGCTGCGCTCAGGATCGAACTGGCTGCGAGGAACAAAGCTATCGGGAAAAGGATTCTTCGTGTCATTGTGTTTTCCTGTGGATTCAGGTTGTATTGACTAATAGGAAATTCTATTTCTCTATTCGGATTAGAGTAGTGGGCTGTCTGAACTGAGTCAAGCGATACACCTGTTCGGCATATTTCGCGCGATCCACTTCGAACCTCACGCCGCGATGGCCTTCGAAATCGACAACTGTCGGAGCGTAGTTCATGGGAATGAACCCGCCCTTCAGCGCACCTGCGTTCTTCCACTCTTTCAGTTTCCCCAGCTTCATCTTCGAGGCGT
>CAZSLS010000453.1:0-1748 GCA_964607575.1 uncultured Planctomycetaceae bacterium
CGAAGAAACATCCGAAGCTGGCGAAGACCGACCGCGAAAGTTACATGCGCATCATCGAGTGGCTCGACCTGAACGGTCAATGCTACGGCGACCTGTTCCCCAACAGGATTGAAGACCGCAAGTTCGACGCGGGCGGCCTTAAAGCCCTGCGCGCCTACATCAAGGAACTCTTCGGCGACAAGATCGCCGCACAACCGGAGGCCACTCTGGTCAACGTCGCTCAGCCCGACGAGAGCCGCATTCTGCTCATGCCGCTTCCGACTGCTGCAGGCGGCTGGGGCCAGATCAAAGGCTTCAAGAGCAAGTCCGATCCCGCCTTCAGAAAGATGGTGAAGCTCGTCGATGCCGCCATCAAGCGGGACCCGAACGAGAACATCAACGGCTGGGAGCCGACCTTGAAAATGGGTGCTGCCGAGAAGTGGGTCACTCAAGCCAGAGACGGCTACTTGAAGAAGCTCGCTAAGGACGCTGCTGCCCAATAGAAGATCCGAATTTCAATATGCGTAGGGTTGGGGACATGACCTAAATTCGTCGAAAGTGAAGCGTAGCGGAACGCACGAATTTGGGATCGTGAAACTATGAAGCAAGCCCCCCCTCCGGTAAATTCGGGGTCCATGGGAATGGCCCCATACAGGAAAGGAGACTTGCAATGCTGTACATAGGTTTGGACGCCCATCAGTCAACGTCGTCGATTTGCATTCTCAATGAAAACGGGAAGCGGGTCAAGAGGCAAACGGTTCATGGATTCTTCCCGAAGGTTCTGGCTGAGTTGCGGAAGGTCGATACGCCGTTTGAAATCTGTTTCGAGGCCAGTTGCGCGTACGGATATCTCTACGACGAGTTGCAAAAGATCGCCCGCCGCGTAGTGGTGGCCCACCCGGGCCAGTTGCGGCTGATTTTTCGATCGAAACGCAAGAGCGACCGCGTCGATGCCGAGAAGCTGGCTAAATTGCTGTTCATCGGCGAGGTCCCCGAGGCTTACGTGCCGTCGATCAACGTGCGGAACTGGCGCCGGTTGATCGAATATCGACGCCGCCTGATCGACAAGCGAACACGGTGCAAAAACGCGATTCGCGCACTGCTCCGTTCGCACGGCGTCCGGGCGCCGAAGAACTTGTGGAGCCGCAAGGGTGTGGCGTGGCTGGCGAGTCTGGAGTGGCCGAACCTGGCCGCCGAGGTCCAACGCGATCTGCTGGGCGATGAACTGGCGTTGTTCGAGCGACAGATTCGCAAGGTGACCAGAGCGTTGGACGAGATGGGCTCCAAGCATCCGGCTGTGGTTTTGCTGCGGACGATTCCCGGCGTTGGGGCTCGTACCGCAGAGACGACTGCGGCGTACATAGACACTCCGTCGCGATTCAGCCGTGCCGGCGAAGTCGCATCGTACTTCGGGCTGATCCCGTGCCAGGACTCCAGCGCCGGGCTGAATCGTCTTGGGCACATAACAAAACAAGGTCCGCCGACGGCGCGGAAGTATCTCGTCGAGGCGACCTGGCAGGCGATTAGGCGTTCGCCAACGGTTAAGGCGTACTTCACGCGGATCTGCGGCGAAAAGGCCGACCGCAAGAAGGTGGCTTTGGTGGCCACCACGCATTACCTGCTGCGATGCATGTGGGCGATGCTCTGCCACGGGGAATCGTGGCGTGAGGCCGCGTGATGTGCGGTCAATTCGCTCGACCTTCACCCATGTTCTGGCGAAGGGCCAAGGCCGAGCGAATGACGTGACAACAAAACCGTGATATTGAGCC
>CAZSLS010000454.1:0-1729 GCA_964607575.1 uncultured Planctomycetaceae bacterium
GCTCAAATAGCCCTGACTGTCAGGATCGAACCAGTTATGGGATGACTGTGGAATTCTATTCGTGTCTCAGCGCCTCGATGGGATCCAGCATCGCCGCCCGTATTGCGGGGTATATTCCGAACAGGATTCCCACACCCATCGAGATGCCCAGTGAAAGCACGATGCTGTACATCGGCACGATGGTCGGCATACCGGCGAAATACTCGACCAACCATGGGAAGAACAGGCCCACTGCGATACCCATAAGTCCACCGATTGTCGACAGGACAGTAGTCTCGATCAGGAACTGCCCGACGATCTGCGACCGTTTGGCGCCGATTGCCCGCCTGATACCGATCTCCCGCGTGCGCTCGGTGACCGAGGCGAGCATGATGTTCATGATCCCGATCCCGCCTACCAGCAGGCTGATTCCGGCGATCGAGCCCAGGACGATGTTGAAAGTGCGCTTGGTGCTCTCGGCCTGTTCGAGCAGCGCCAGGGGGACGTGTACGGTGTAGTCCTTATTGTCGTGGCAGTGTTTGAGCATCGCCCGGATGGCCGCAGCGGTGGCTTTGACCTGGCTTTGGTCCTTTACCTCGACAAGGATTTTATGCAGTTCTACACGCGTGAAAGTGCGAGTTCCCGCCGTGCGGCGGTATTCGATGTCCTCGTAGCGATCTATGAAGGTTGAGATCGGGATGTAGGCGTCGGCACGCATATCCGGAACGTGTTCACCCCCATGTTCGCTGCGGACAATACCGACAACCTCGTAGATCATACCATCGGTCGAAGTGGACGTACCGCCAAAGCTCACGGGCTTGCCGATAGTGCTTCCGCCGGCGAGGACAGTTCTCGCCCCGTGTTCGGTCAACACGCAGACATCGGTCCGCTCGTCAATATCATGCTTCAGCAGCGTTCGCCCAGCCAGTTTTTCGCGTTTGACCAGATCGAACCAATCGGCGGAGACACCCACGATGCGCATTTCCGTTTGCTCAGCCATCTGCCCGTACGCGGCTTTCTTGCGGATAATCTTGACCGGAACAGTTCGCTTGACGGCGGGCATTGTCTTGCGAATTCGGATTTCATCGTCGTACTTTAGCCCATAGTTTAGAACGTAACTGCCCGTCGAGCTGGCCGAACCGTCTTCGTTGGTGGGTTTGATCGAACTGATGATAATGTTGTTGCTGCCCAGTTTGCGGATATCGTCGAGGGCCTTCTGGCTGGCGCCCTCTCCCACGGCGAGCATGGCGATCACGCTTCCGACGCCGAAGACCAACCCCAGAACAGTCAGCAGTGACCGCATCTTGTGCAACAGGAGGTTCTTGACGCCGAGGCGTATATTGCGGACCAGGCGAATCTTGCGCATCAGCGTGTGCCCTCCGCGGAGTTCGGTAGCGGCGGGGGGGAAACGACATCTGCTTCGTCAATGCCCTCGATCCGGTCGATCTTACCGTCGAGCATGTGCAGGCGGGATCTGGCATAGGCGGCGATATTTTGCTCGTGGGTGACCATCAGGATGGTCTTGCCCTGGCGGTTCAGGTCGGCGAGAAGTTCCATGATCTGCACGCCGGTTGACGAGTCGAGGTTGCCCGTCGGTTCGTCGGCGAGCAGGACCGCCGGATCGTTTGCCAGTGATCTTGCCACCGCCACTCGCTGCTGCTGCCCGCCTGAAAGCTCCATCGGGCGGTGTGCGAGTCGATCGGCTAGGAGTCTGTCGGACTTCGCCTCCCGGTTGACGCCGGTTTGACGA
>CAZSLS010000455.1:0-1719 GCA_964607575.1 uncultured Planctomycetaceae bacterium
GATAAGATTGACCTTCGTGATCATCCCGTTCTCGTCGGAGCAATAATGGTGAACGAGCGTTCCCCGAGGCGCCTCGACGATACCGACACCCTCGCTGGGGGTCTCCGTGGGTTCGGCTCGGAAGTTGTCGCTGGTGATTTCCGGATCTTCGAGCAGTTCCTTCATTCGTTCGGCCGCATATTGCGCTTCGACGAGCCTGGCCCAGTGGAAGGCCAACGTAGCATGTGCCGGCTTGCCTCCGAGCGTCTCGTACATTCGCTCGTAGGAGGCCTGTGCCATCGGTGTGGCCATACCGTCGGCTACATTGCATCGCGCCAGTGGCGCCGCGCGAACCACGCCGCTGTCGGGTCCGTCGACAAAGCCCTTCCAACCGAGGTTCTTGAGGTACGGGAAGGTCATGTAGCTCCAAGGTTCGACATGCTCGTCGATGTGGTCTACATATTGCTGCGACGGGAACTTGGCTACTTCATCTCCGGTCGGACCGACGACGCGTACCTGCCCGTCGTAGAAGTTCACTTTGTTATTCTCGTCGACCAGTCCCATGTAGTTCGTCTGGTGTGCGTAGGCGTCGTTGAGAATCAGGTCCACGTAGTCGGAGTTCTTGAGGACTACGTCGTCGAAGAGGTTCATCGCAAACTCGCTGAACTCGATGGCGAACTCGGTGGTTTTGAGGAACTCGACCCGCTCTTCCTCAGTCAGTCCGCGGGAGACGCCTCCGGGGAGTCCGAACACCGGATGGATCACCTTACCGGTCATAGTTTCGATGATGTTGCGGCATTCGCGGCGCAGGCGGATGACCTTGCCCGCGATATCCAGGCCGACCTTGGCGATGACGCCGAGTATGTTGCGTTCGGCCGCCGGTGCGGTGGGCCCCACGACAAAGTCCGGTCCGCCCAGGAAGAAGAAGTGCAGATAGTGATCTTCGACCATGAATGTGCTGTAGACGAGTTCCCGCAGTTTCTTTGCGGCCGGTGGCGGGTCTACCTTCCAGAGATCGTCGAGGGCCTTTGTTGCGGCCATGTGGTGGGCAGTCGGACAGACGCCGCATATCCGTGAGGTGATGCGGGGCATTTCCTCGGCGGGCCTGCCCAGGCAAAACGTCTCGAAACCGCGCAGTTCGGGGACTTGGAAGAATGCCCTTTCCACATCGCCGGCGTCGTCGAGGAAAATTTCTATTTTTCCGTGGCCTTCGAGGCGCGTGATTGGATCGATGGTGATTCGTTTGCTCATGTTTGCGCCCTTTCTGTATCCGCGCTGCGTTTAAGCATTGAGGCAGGTAAACCGAAGCGATAAAACGTACCAAGCGGGTCGACGAGCGAATCGGCCAGGGCTTTGGCGTCTTCTTCGCTATCGGCCTCACCTCGCGACGCAATGGCCGCGAGCAATTTCAGCCCCGGGTCCGTCGCATCGGGTGGTGGTCCGAAGCATCCGCGACACGGCATGTTTCCGTTGATGCACCTCTCGCCGCACCCGTCGCGTGTGGCCGGGCCCATGCAGAGGAATCCGTCTGCCAGGAAACACTTTTCCGGATCCGGCGTGGACGTCGCGGTCCGTTTGAATTCGGTGATGGTCATCTCGTCGGGTTTTGTTTCGTTTCGCTTGCAGGACTCGCACAGGGCCTTTTCCGGCGCCAGGACCGCGCCCTTTTCGGGCAGTCTGCCTTCGAGGATCGCCCCAACGGCTTCGGCGACCAGGTTGAACGGCGGCGGGCAGCCCGGG
>CAZSLS010000456.1:0-1678 GCA_964607575.1 uncultured Planctomycetaceae bacterium
CTCCATGCGGGCGTCATTGTCGGTCACCTTCCTGATACCTTTACTCATTCCTATGGTATTGGCGCTGCCGAGAGTACCATGTATCTCGACGATTCGGATCTTCTCTTTTTCCGCGGGAAATGCCTCGCCAACGGCCTGGGCCATCTTCTCACCAATCCACTCGAAGTCCGAGTAGATCTTGGTGATATAGTCCGCACCGTGTTTACCGTTGATGTCCCGATTGACCACGACCACCGGGACGCCGGCCTCCTTGGCAATGCGGAGGGCGTCGGCGGAGGCTTTGGTGTCTTTCGGACCGAGGATCAGGAAACTCGGTTTCTGTGCAACAATATCTTCCACGTCGGAAAGCTGTCTGGCGGTATTCTGCTGCGCGTGGGTGACGCTGAAACCGTAGCCTCTCTTGGCGGCCTCTTTCTTCAACTCGGAAGAAAACGCCAGAAACCACCCGTTCGCATCGCCCGGGGAGGAATAAGCGACAGTCTTTCCAGTCGAAGCCGAGTTGTTTCTGTTGCAGGATATCCCGGTACCAACAGCAAGCACCGCGACGAGTAGCAGGATAACAGTTTGTAGTGTTTTCATAGGTAATATCTCTTCCAGTCAGGTTGTGGTGATTCTGCATAGCATAGGCGGCGCGCATAACAACGTCAAAGGCTTTTCGGAGCGGTGACACTGGCGCTATCAGCCTTTGTTCTTCTCCACTTCCGCCATCAGCTTTTTCAGTTCCGCCACTTTCTCCGGGTGCTTGGCGGCGAGGTTGGTCGTCTCGCCGAGGTCGGCCTCCAGGTCGTAGAGCTCTTCGACTTCCTTTCTCTTCCTGTCCCGGGCGTAACCGTACATGCAATGCTTGGCTTTGAGGTACTTCCATTTACCTTTGCGCATGGCCTTCTGGTAATAGAAATTGTCGCGGGCGCCTTTCTTGCTCTTTCCCAGCAGGAGATCGGTCTGGTCGATGCCGTCGATCTTGCGGTCGTCGGGGACCTTGTAGCCCGCGAGCGTCGCAAAGGTGGGCATAAAATCGATCGTGGCGAAGATCGCGTCCGATGTCTTGCCCGCGGGGACCTTGCCCGGCCAGCGGGTGATGCACGGAGCCCGCAAACCGCCCTCGTAGCACGAGCCCTTACCGTTTCGCAGCGGTCCGGACTCGCCCCAGAAGATCGAACCCTTGGGGTGGCCTCTTTTCCTGTCGGTGTAGGCCTTCTGGTTCCAGGGCCCATTATCGGTCGTGTAGATAACGAGCGTGTCTTTGGCGAGTTTCAGTTCATCGAGCGTGTCCAGCAGGCGCCCGGTCTCGTAGTCGAACTCTTCGACGACGTCACCGTACAAATCGCCCGCCGACTTGCCCCTGAACTTCGGCGAGGCGTCGATTATCGTGTGCATCATCGTATGGGCGACATACAGGACGAACGGTTTTTTCGGGTCGCGTTTGTTCTTGAGATAGTCGATGGCCTTGTCGGTGTAGGTCCTGATCAGGCTGCCCATGTCCCTCGTGGCGCCGGCGGGTTCGTTGTTTTCGTGGAACTTCACCCCGCCGCCGTCGTTGGCGCCGAGCGTACCGAAGTAGTATTCGAATCCCTGCGCGTTGGGCATGCGTGCGATGATCGGTTTGCGGTTGGATACGTCCCACTTTCCGATGCACGCGGTCTGGTAGCCGGTCTTCTTGATCAGTTCGGCAAACGTG
>CAZSLS010000457.1:0-1672 GCA_964607575.1 uncultured Planctomycetaceae bacterium
TAAATAGCGCAAGTACGCGACGAATGCTGCATGTGGGCGTCCGGGTGATGTGGGGAGGTCTCTACTTCTTAGCGGCGGGAGCGGGGGTCGGTTTCGCCGCCGGGGCGGGTTTCTTCACAGCTACGGGAGGTTTGGGCTTGGGGGGAGGGGCGGACGTGTTCTTAGTGGCCTCTCTGATGTAGTAGAGCGTTGGAGCGGCGGTTGGCGAATCCTTGGTCAACAACCGCGGAGTTACGAAGAAATACAGATCGTTGACCTGACTCTGCGAGCGTTCGTTCTTGAACAGCCATTCAATGAAAGCCATATCGCCCAGCCCGGGTATCTTGCTTTC
The DNA here is from genome assembly GCA_964607575.1 of uncultured Planctomycetaceae bacterium. GTDB lineage: Bacteria > Planctomycetota > Phycisphaerae > SM23-33 > SM23-33 > BS750m-G57. The sequence goes on from CAZSLS010000457.1 coordinate 332, forward strand.
ACGGCTTACTTTACGGATCATCTTCATACCGCCGATGACCAGCGTATTTCTGTCCCTGATAGTTACGTGGGTTATGGCTTCACGAGAATCTATGATCGGATTCACCAGCGTCTGACTGGGCACAAATGCCGATTCCATCGTCGGAAGCGGTGAGAAACCCGAGACAGCCGACAAACTGGTGACGACGTGCAGTTTGACAGAATTCGTTCCGGTGGCTTGGGGGGTCACGTGCAACTGGACGCCGATAGGTTTGTAGACCAGTTGCCTGGTGACTACGACATCCGAGCGGTGTATTTCGGCGGTCTCTACGGGCAGTTCCTGACCAGCCTGCATGAAGGCGGTTTCTCCGGAGTCTACGGTCATGCGAGGCGCTGCGACAACTTTGACCATTCCTGAGTTAACAAGCGCCTGGAAAGTCAGGTCGAGAGTGATCCCGGCGCTCCGCATGACCTGCATGAGCTTCATTGCTCCGCCCGGGTCTGACAGGTTTCCGACAACCGGATCGGATACGGCGTTGACGAAGTTCCTGGCGCTGAATGTTGAGGCGACGGCTTGGGTGTTGTCTGCCGCGATATGGTTGATGACCGTCTTGGCGCCGTACTGGAAATCAAAGTCGTGGCTTACTTCGAAGATCCTGGCCGATATTTCGACCTGTCTGGGCGGTGTGTCGGTGTCGGATATGATTGCAACAACGTCGTTCATTACACTGGGATCGCACGTGACCGACAGACCGTTGCGGTTTGGGAGCGGGGTGATGGAGGCCTTGGAGCCCAGATTCTGCGACAGCAGCGCGGTGATCGGTTTGAGATCTCCGGCGATGGTGGTTACGGTGCGTTCTTTTGTCGAGGCGTTTTGCACCGTTTTGATCTTTGGTCCGCCAAGGTGTCTGAATATGTAGATGAAGCGGACTTTTCCGTCCAGAAGTCTTGTCACGGGTATCTTTTGCGGGGGCGCCGAAAGAGCGTTGGCCGCCCGATTTCCGGTGTTCTGAGGTCTGCGTTTGCGCTGGGCGGCTTGGTCCTGCAGACGGGCCAGTCGTTCCCACAGCGGTCGCGGGGCGATCTCCTCCAGAACCCGCCAATCCGCTTGCGACATTTCCTTGAAACTTCCCTTGAAGGCTTCGGCGTCGGGGTCTACATTGCCCGATATTATGACGGGTTTCTCGGGGGAATGGGACCAGCCTGCAAGTTTGACATACTGTTGCACGCTGTCGGCGCAGCCGGATACTATCAGCGCCAGCATAAGCAGGGCGGTCGTTAATCTAAGCCTCGCAAAGTATGTTGTAGCATGAAAACGCACACGACCTTCTTGCCGCGATAGCTCGACAACTTGATCTTGTCG
>CAZSLS010000458.1:0-1637 GCA_964607575.1 uncultured Planctomycetaceae bacterium
GACTGGAAGAACGTCGGCGGGTGGAAGACCGGCGACAACGACGTGATCATCGCCACCTGGACCAGCACCGGGCGAGGCGAATGCATCGCATACAGTAACGATAAAGGCTACACCTTCACCGAGTACAAAGGCAACCCGGTCATCAAGCATCGCGGACGCGACCCCAAGCCCCTCTGGTATCCCTACGGCGCCAAAGACAAGCCCCTCGACGACGCAGCCAAGAAACTCAAGGGACACTGGGTAATCGCTATTTACGACGAGACCAAGCCGTACGGCCGCAATGTCGCGATCTACACGTCATCCGATCTCAAGAAATGGACCGTCCAGAGTCACCTGAAAGGCTACTACGAATGCGCCGAGCTGTTCACCCTCCCGGTAGACGGCGATAAGAAGAAGCTTCGCTGGGTAGTGCTGGCAGCCGACGCCCAATACGCCGTCGGCGACTTCGACGGAAAGACCTTCACGCCCGAGCACAAGGGCAAGCACCGGCTGCATCACGGTAACTTCTATGCCTCGCAGCTCTTTTCCGACGCGCCCGACGGGCGGCGCATCCAGGTGGGCTGGACCAGAGGGCTCGGAATGGGCGCTTCTCCGTTCAACCAGACGTTCGGGTTCCCGATAGAACTGTCCATGCGGACGACCAAAGACGGCTTGCGAGTATTCGGCGAGCCGGTGAAGGAAATCGAAAAGATCCACGGTAAGGCCCACAAGGTCGCCAAGAAACCACTCAGCGCCACCAAGTCCGTCGAGGTGAAGACATCCGGAGCGCTCTTTGACATCCGGGCCGAATTCGAGATTGGCACGGGCGAGACCCTCGGGCTGGAGATTGACGGCAAGAAAGCCGCTACCTTCATAGCCGGGAAGAACACGCTCAACGGTATGCCCGTCAAGACCATCGACGGGAAGGTTTCCATGCAGCTCCTCATCGACCGCCCGATGATCGAGGTGTTCGCCAACAAAGGCGAGCAGATCAAGACCTCAGGGTTCAAGAACGACCTGAACATCGAATCGATCAAGGCCTTCTGCGAAGGCGGCGATGCACAACTGATCTCCCTGGAAGTCTACGAACTGAACGCCAAGTGGGATAACTGAAACGGCATGGTAGTTGGTCCGCGTTTGGCGGACCAACTGCCACGCCATTAACGCTTCGTTTCCATGCGCCTCAGTGTGACCTTGGCGCATCTGTACACGTCGTAAATCGTGACATTGGTGGCCAGACACTTTCGAAACAACTTCCGCGCCGCATCCTTGCGACCTCGGATCATCTCGTATTGTGCGACATAGAAGTAAGCTCCACATAGCTGTCGGCGGCGTAGTTTTTCGTAGGCGGTCTGGCGCGAAATCTTGTCGGCTGGAGAGAGTTTCGCCCCGGTCAGGTCGGGTTTTGTCGGCTCGGCGGATTTGAGACACTTCGCCGGATCGATTCGCCCGGCGAACATCTCGAACACCGCCCCCGGCCAGACGGAGCGATCTTTCACATGCTTCGACATGTAGTCGGTAAGTTCTTTGTCAGCCAATGATTGCCCCGCCCGGCGGCGCGCTATATAGCGCCACAGAGCGCCGTACTCGTCGCCTGGATTGAGCGTAACGTAACGATGAAGGTCCTTCGCCGCATCGGTGAATTTCTCACGTTCGAA
>CAZSLS010000459.1:0-1621 GCA_964607575.1 uncultured Planctomycetaceae bacterium
TAAGGACGGGGTTATTTTCAAACAGCCCAAGACATTCCACGAGCGAGCCAAAGTCGCCAAGGCGTGTCACGACGGACTCAAGATGACCATCCCCTGCCTGGTCGACGGCATGGACAACAAAGTCGACACGGCGTACGGCGGCAAGCCGGACCGCCTCTGCGTGGTGGACATAGACGGTAAGATCGCATACCACAGCAAACGCGGTCCATGGGGCTTCAAGCCGAAAGAAGCCGAAGCCGCGTTGAAGGAGATCCTGGCCAACAACGGTAAGGTCAAGATCCCCCCGAAATCCGTCAAGAACAAATAGCAAACAGCACAACCCAAACGGGCGAACCTGCAATTCGAGTTCGCCCGTTTGGGTTTTTCATGCGCATTTCTGCATTCCATTGACCCCCGTGCTGAGTTAGACTTCTCTCAACGCAGATTCGTTAACCGCAACAGTCTCAAGGACATCCAATGGAGCCCGTGTTCGTAATCCTGGTCGTACTGCTGATCGGCGCGGGGATCGCATACGCAATTTACGCGGCGGCCAAAAGGCGAAAACTGTTGGGCCAGTGGGCCCAGCGCAATTCCCTGAACTTCAGCCCGGGCAAGGTTTACGAAATGGACTCTCGTTTCCCGGACTTCAAGTGTCTCCATCGAGGCCGGAGCCGCCACGCCTTCAACATTATCACCGGGCAACTCAATGAGCGAGAAATCATCGCGTTCGATTATCGATACACCACCGGGTCGGGCAAGAATCGTCAAACTCACAACTTCTCAGCCGTAATCGTAACCGCGCCCATGCCCCTGAAACCGCTTTTCATCCGCAGGGAGGGATTCTTCGACAAAGTGACTGAATTCTTTGGAGCCGACGACATAGATTTCGAATCGGCTGAATTCAGCCGCAAATTCTTCGTCAAATCACCGGACAAGAAGTGGGCCTACGATGTGATTCATCAGAGAATGATGGAGTACCTCCTGAGCGCTCCTAAATTCGCAATCCAGTTCTCCGCCAACTCGATAATCGCGTGGCGGAAGCAGACCTTCACGCCGACTGATTTCCAATCCGCGTTTGACCTGATCGAAGGCATGATCGATCGCCTGCCTGAATATCTCGTCCGCCAGCAGACAGGACAATGAGGCGGTAATTATGGGACCACAAACACCGTTGCTGATAGTCGGAATCCTTGTGCTGCTGATCGCCATATGGGTCATCGCCACCTATAACATACTCGTCCGACTTCGTCAGCAGTGCGCCGAATCATGGTCGGGAATCGACACCGAACTTCGCAGGCGTTACGACCTGATCCCTAATCTTGTGGCGACCGTCAAGGGATATGCAGCCCACGAACGCGACGTGTTTCAAACCGTCACCGAAGCCCGCACGCGAGCCCAGGCCTCCGGCGGATCGCCGGAATCGCAGGCCCGCGACGAGAACGTACTGGTCGATGGAATAAAACAGCTATTCGCCGTATCCGAAAACTACCCCGACCTGCAGGCCAGCGAAAACTTCCTGAAGCTTCAGAGCGAACTGGCGAACACGGAAGATCGCATCCAGGCCGCACGACGCTTCTACAACGCAAATGTCCGGGACATCAACACCCGAATCGAAGTATTCCCCTCAAACACAATCGCTGGA
>CAZSLS010000460.1:0-1578 GCA_964607575.1 uncultured Planctomycetaceae bacterium
GCAGCGGGAACATCGATGTTCATGGTGGGCGGCGATGACGCGGACCTCGAACGGGCGCGCCCGATACTCGAATCGATGGGCGACACGATCCATCACTGTGGACCCGTGGGTAGTGGCGTTCAGACCAAGCTTGTGAACAACTACTTGACCGCGATTCAGGCGGTGATCACGTCCGAGGCTTTGTCGTTGGCTCAAAAGCTCGGCCTCGATCCCCAGAGGACCGTGGACATCATGTCAAGCACGATGGCGTCGAACGCCCTGGTCTCCTTCTATTTCCCGAGGAAGGCGCTGGCCGGGGACACCGATCCCGGCTTCGCCCTGATGCACGCCCGCAAGGACCTCGGTCTCGCCGTCCAGTTGGGTGAGCAGCGGGACGTCTCGATGTCGACGGGCGCCGCCGCGATGAGCGCATATGATCGATTGTTCGACGCGGGTCACGGCCAGCGCGATTTCTCGTACACACTCATCGGGGCTTGCGACGCGGCCGGTATCGATCCCCCAAGGATTGAGGCCCCCGAGGGCTAGAGCGGCATGAATTTGGTTTGAGTCGATAAGGGATTCCCTTTGGGTTCGAAATCTGATTCAACATGGGGGCTGGAGAAGGAGGCCAGCCTGCATGGTGAAGCCTTATTCTGTTGATTTGCGTGAACGGGTGGTTATGGCGGTTGAGGAAGGGGGTCTGTCACGCCGACAGGCGGCGGCGCACTTTGGCGTCAGTTACAGTTCGGCGATTCTGTGGGTGAAGCGTTACCGCGAGACGGGCAGCCTGGAGCCGCGCCGGATCGGGGGCTACAGGCCGAAGAAGATTGTGGGCGGGTATCGCGACTGGCTGTTGGAGCGGTGCCTGGAGGCAGACTTCACGTTGAACGGCCTGGTCGCGGAGTTGGCGGAGCGCGGCCTCAAGGTCGACTACCGGACGATGTGGAACTTCGTGCACGCGGAGAAGCTGAGCTTCAAAAAAAAGCGTGCTGGCCAGCGAACAGGATCGTCCCGACGTGGCGTGGCGACGGGCGCAATGGCAGAAGTATCAAGGCCGGATTGATCCCTCCCGTCTGGTCTTCATCGACGAGACCTGGACCAAGACCAACATGGCGCCGCTCAGGGGCTGGGCGCCGCGCGGACAGAGGCTCAGGGCGAAGGCGCCGTACGGCCGCTGGAAGACCATGACCTTCCTCGCCGCCCTGCGCCACGATCGGGTCGAGGCGCCCTGGCTGCTCGACGGCCCGATCAACGGCGAGAGGTTCCTGCTCTACGTCGAGAAAGTGCTCGTGCCCACGCTGAAGCCCGGCGACATCGTCATCATCGACAATCTCGGCAGCCACAAGGGCAAGGCGGTGCGCCGGGCCATCCGCAATGCCGGCGCCAAGCTCATCTTCCTGCCCAAATACTCACCGAATCTCAATCCCATCGAGATGCTCTTCGCCAAGCTCAAACACCTGCTGCGCAAGGCCGCCAGGCGAACCATCGACGCCATCTGCGACGCCATCGCCCAGATCCTGGAGACCGTCACCCCGCAAGAATGCCGCAACTACTTCATCCAGGCCGGATACGACCAAAACTAAAATCATGCCGCTCTAG
>CAZSLS010000461.1:0-1533 GCA_964607575.1 uncultured Planctomycetaceae bacterium
AGGGCTCAACGTCACAAACGTCAAGAAATGGAATAGGGAAGGACTTCAAAAAGCGGATAACGTAATCGCCGAGATGATCGTGTCCAATCCTGTGGAGATGTCCGGAACACTTCTTCGTGTCCATCATTTTTATAGAAGTGCAGGCGGGTACACCGCTGAATGCATGACAAAATGGAAAGATAAGGTCGCGACTACACCAAAGCGTGGATTCTGGAAGTATTACGAGCGCCCCGGGCGTCGAAGGTATGGCTTGGCCCGTGTGATGAATGATAACGAGCGACTCTTGACCATAGAGAGCCTTGAGAAGAAGGTCGGCGCTATTTCCGTAGGCGCGGGTAGTCTGGCGCGCGGACGACTCCCTGAAGGGATTGAGACACTGAAAAAGCGTTATCTCAAAGCGGTCAAGCGCTCTCCTCTGAAGGACTCCGAGGAGGTACAAAAGAACCGGCAAGTGCTTATGGACGCCCTGGCTCGCTTCGCACAGAAGGTGCTGTTCATCGCCAACAATGATGGACTTCTCAAGGGCCAACGCCATCTGGGCTTGTTCCCGGCCATTGGGCGAGCAAGTGTCGCAGCGCTGTTTGAGGATGAGCCCGACAATTACTCCTATGTACGAGTTCTCCAGGCGGTTGGAAACTCCATCCTCGTCCAGATCGATGCGCTGCGCCAGAAATCCGAACACGAAAAGAAACTCCAAGGCCGCGCCGCCGCCGAACTGTATGCAATCAACCACGCCCTTGCCGACCCGCGCCACCCCGACCCGATGAAGCAGGTCGGTCTGACCAAGAGTCTAATCCGCAATAATGGCAAGGCGACCGCCAAGGACACGCTCGATGCGATGATTGGACTCCTGCGACACGAATATATCCAGGAAGTTCGTCGCAGCGGCAGCGGTGATGGCAGCGAAAGATCCAAACGCCTGGAAAGCGCCATCCGCATCGCCCTCGATCAGCGGGCGAACATGGTGTTTCTCCGCCCCGCATCGGCGTATCTGCGAACCAGTTTCCCCGCCACATCGTTGCAACGCGACGCCGCGCTGGGGTGGCATAACATGCTGGGGCACCACGCCTTGAGGCAGATACCGTTTGCCGAGTTCTTCCTTCCGCAGAACCGCAGGCTTAAAACCATCCAGGGAATCGACAAGCAGTTCTGGCAGAACATCAATCGCGTTCGCGTAGCCGGCGCCGGCGACACGAACTACGTGCTGGCCAAGGACGATATCGGTAACTGGTACATCAAGAACTACTCGACCGATATGACGGACGTCATAAATTCGGCCAAGAAACTCGCGACGTTCCAGGTATCCGCCGCCATGGATGCATTGGGCGACGTGGGCGATGGAGTAGCCAACTCCGGAGCCGCGGCCAGGCAAGCTGCCGGCAAGCCCGTCCACGTTCGACAGTTCGAAAACGCCCGCAACAAGTACCACGCGGAAATGAAGAAGATCCTCGCTGAGGCCGTGCCTATGCTCAAAACAAAAACACAGTCATCCCATAACTGGTTCGATCCTGACAGTCAGGGCTATTTGAGCCG
>CAZSLS010000462.1:0-1518 GCA_964607575.1 uncultured Planctomycetaceae bacterium
GAAAGAGGCGCGATCTGTGACACCCCCCCAAAAAGATTTTTTGTCCAGCGAAAATATCAATCGCGCAACACGTGACCGGTCAGGACGTTCGGAGAGTTCTGCGCGCGGGAAAAATCTTTCGTTTCGACCAACAAAATTTCTGAAAAAATGCGCGCATACAACGAATCTGGCAATGTGTCAATGCGATATGACAAGCTCCCTCGACGCGTCCTTCCAGTCGCCGCCGTTGCCTTTATTAGAATGTTCTTGCCGAAGGCGAAACCTCCCCAACTGCCAACTGCCAGTCGTTACCAACTGCCAGTCGTTGCGGTGTACCAGTTGTGACATCGAGTTAAACTTGTCATTCGTGGAACAACAGGCGCATTGGCGGGCATTAGACGCTATATTACTCGCTGGAGAATTAAGCAATGCCTGAAGTTGAACTGGAATTTTTCGGAGCGGCAAGGACCGTCACAGGATCCATGCACCTGCTGCACATCGACGGCGAGACCGTGTCGATGGACTGCGGGCTCTTTCAGGGACGGCGGAACGATGCGGCTGAGAAGAACAGGAAGTTCCCCGTTCGCTCGACCGATATCGACGCGGTCCTGCTGTCCCACGCGCACATCGACCACAGCGGAAAGCTGCCCGCGCTGGTCAAGCACGGTTTCACCGGACCGATCTACGCCACGCCCGCCACCGCGGACCTGTGCGGGATCATGCTGGCTGATTCGGCGCACATTCAGCAGGAAGACGCGCGGTTCTGGAACGAACGTCGCGCCCGCAGCCCCAAGGACCACATCCAACCGCTCTACGGAGCCGATGACGCCCAACAAGCGTGCAGCCAGTTCGAGCCCACACCGTACGACCAGCGGTTCCAGTTCGCCCGGGATTCTTACGCGACATTCATCGAGGCCGGTCACATCCTCGGCTCGGCGTGCATATTCGTGGAAATCGAAGGGTCCTCGCCGATTCGCCTGCTGTACACCGGCGACCTCGGGCGGTTCGACGTTCCGATACTCAGGGACCCGACGTGCCCGTTTCCGGAAGTGGATTACCTCATCACCGAGACCACATACGCCAACCGCCGCCACCACAATCCGACGCGAATGAAGGAAGAGTTGGTCCGGATCATAAACCAGACGCGTGCGGCAGGCGGGAAGGTGATCATCCCGTCATTCAGCGTGGGGCGGACGCAGACGGTGGCGTACTACCTGACCCGGGCGCTGCATGAAGGGCTGCTCGAACCACTGCCGATATACGTCGATTCGCCACTGTCAGTTAACGCCACCGAGGTCTTCAAGAAGCATCCGGAATGCTACGATGAGGCGGCGGCGGACTTCTGGCAGGCCAAGGGCGATATCTTCGGTAAACCCATGATCACGTACATCACCGACGCGAAGGACTCCAAGGCCCTCAACCACCGCGACGAACCGTGCGTGATCATCGCCTCCTCGGGCATGTGCGAGGCCGGGCGGATCAAGCATCACCTCAAGAACAACGTCGAAGACGAGGCCAACACGGTCGCTATCGTCGGGT